>JAITIX010000122.1 GCA_031279205.1 Treponema sp.
TAGGCATCCGCAGAAGAATATATATTATCGTACAACCCCTCGTTAAGTTCATCAATCATCTGATGCCTTTCATCAATCTGAGATTGAATATCCCTAAGTCTAATTACTAATGACAAGAACATAAATAATACCTCCTAAACTGAAACTCAAAATTAAAATCAGAAGACCCAGAAGTTATTTGAGAACCTACAACTTTTGCTGCCACAGATAAAGATACGCTCCAGAAATACGCTGTTTCCTATATCTAGAAGTCCATTCCATCTTCATAAATTGAATAGTATTTCCAGAATCAACTGAGAAATCTAAATTCTTCATGGAACCAGTATACACGCATGGGCGGGCATGTCATGCAGTCTTCTCAAGGGTTCTGCGGATGCTGTCAAGCATACCATTAATGAACCGGTAGGAATCATCAGTGCCGTAGTCCCGCGCAATGCCCACGGCCTCACTGATAACAATGGTGGGAGCAAGATCGTCCTGATACATGAGGGTATAGGTACTCATTCTGAGCAGTGCAAGGTCAACGCGCTGTACCCGCGAGAAGTCCCAATTTTGAAGATGGGACTGGATCATGGCGTCTATTGCTCTAATGTTTTCGATAGTTCCGGTAACCAGGAGGCGGGAAAATTGCGCGGTACTCTTGTCAAGCTGATCCAGAGTATCATCCAGCCATGAAAAAGCAACGGCCTTGTTCTTACTACAGGCTTCCCAGGCGTAGAGCGCCTGAAAAGCCAGAATTCTGCCCATTCTGCGCGTCGCCATGGGCTACCACGTTATGTTGATGTTGGCTTCCATTACTTGGTACGGTGGCGGGGTGCCGGCGCGTAGTTCCGCCACGAGTTCATTGGAGGCTTGCGTCAGTACCCGCTGCTGTTCTTCCTGAAGCAAGGTGTTACCGATGTACTGTCGCACGGTTATGGATGAGCCAAGCTGGGCGATGTCGTCTAAGTCAAGCGTCTTCATTTCATACGTTTCAGTTACCTTGATGATCTGATAGCCGGCGTTCCCTTCGATGAGTTTAGACACCTCGCCCTGTTTAAGGCTAAACGCGGTGTTAATGAAGTCCGCACCGACAAGTTGCTGGGCTTGACTGTTCCGGGGCAGATAGCCGGCATCTCCGGCTTGATAGCCTGAATTGGGCGCCTGCGATTTCTGCACGGCCTCGTCAAACCTCGATGGGTTAGAACCGATGTCCGCGACGAGACGCTCGGCGAGTCTGCGGGCAACAGTCCGGTCAGAGCCATAGGGAACCTGAATCATGGAGAAGCGCACGGTTTCAGGACGGACAAACTGAGTCTTGTTCAAGTTATAGATGTTGCTGATCTCGGCATTAGTGGGCGTCTTTATCGAACTGATGAGCGTCTGCTTCTTGGATATGAGGTATTGCTGGGTAACCATCTGTTTACGCAACTGCTCACGAAACGCCGTAAGCTCAAGACCAGTTTCAGTCTTGATCGCCTCAGAGAATTCCGTGTCAGTGGGTTGGCGACTGAGCTGCTGCGCCATCTGTGCGCGAAGCTGCTGTACCTGCTGGTTAAGCTGGTTATCCGTTATGGCGATTCCGTCCCGCGCTGCGGCTTGAAGCGCAAGGCGCTCATTGATCATCATGTCTAGCACCTGCCGTCTATCGCTGGCGCTGAGTGAGCGGCACGCCGTGAGTACCTCAGCGTCAGTGGGCTGCCGTCCGTACTGCTGATAGAAACTGCTTCGCACGGTCTGCTCGACCTCAGTGCGGAACTGCTTAACACTGATCGGCTCGCTTCTGGTGAGCCGCACGATGGCTGCGGGCTGTAGATCGAGCTGGGCAAACGTTGTTGTCGCCATAACCACGCTTAAAAAAGCACCGCATATAATCTTTCTCTTCATTTTATTTTCCCTTTTTTACTCAAGCACGGCGCGGATACGTCGCACACCGGCGGAAGACGACTGCTCCTTCTGTATCTTGAACACGCCGAGCATTCCGGTGCGTTCCACATGGGGGCCGCCACAGACTTCTTTGGAGAAGTCTCCGATAGTATAAACCTTGACCTGCGGCTCATACTTTTCTCCAAACAGGGCGATTGCCCCGGTATTCTTTGCCTCTTCAAGGCTCATCACATTCATTATAACTGGTAGGTCTCGTTTAATCTGCTCGTTGACGATAGCCTCAACTCGCGCCAGTTCCTCACTGCTCATGGGAACGTTGTGGGAAAAGTCAAAGCGCATTCGCTCGGCGGTGATGTTCGAGCCTTTCTGCGCCACGTGGTTTCCCAGCACTGTACGAAGCGCCTGATGCATAAGATGGGTGGCCGTGTGATACTTCACGGACATATCCCCCTGATCAGCCAGTCCACCCTTGAAGCGCTGCTCGCTTCCGGCGCGGGACAGGTCTTGATGTTTCTTGAACGCATCGTCGAATTCAGTACGATTCACGGTCATGCCCTGTTCGGCGGCGAGTTCCTCAGTCAGCTCAATGGGGAAGCCGTAGGTGTCGTAGAGCTTGAACGCCAGCCTTCCTGACATGAGCCGACGCGGGTCTTTGAGCAGGTTTGGCAGGAGTTTCTCAAACTCACGCTCACCCTTGAAGAGGGTCTCAAGAAACTTTGCCTCTTCCTTATCAAACTCTTTTATAATAAAGGCTTTGTTCTGGGCGAGTTCTGGGTATGGGCTGGACAGTTGTTCGATGATAACTCGCGCTATGGGCGAGAGCATGATGCCTTCAATGCCGAGCTTGCGTCCATGTCGCACGGCGCGGCGAATAAGCCGGCGCAGTACATAGCCCGCGCCTACATTGGATGGGCTTAGTCCACTGGGATCGCCGAGGATGAAAGTTGCAGCACGGGTGTGGTCGGCGATGATGCGCGTGGATTTGTCCTTCTCCGGGTCTGTACCGTAGGTATGGGACGAGGCCTTTTCAACAGCGGCGATGATTGGCGCGAAAATCTCAGTGTCATACACCGATTTTTTGCCATTGAGGATCGTGATGGTTCGCTCAATCCCCATGCCTGTATCCACACAGGTGCGGGCAAGCGGCTCATACACACCGTCTGCTGTCTTGTTGTACTGCATAAACACATCATTCCAGATTTCAAGCCACTTTCCGCAGGCGCAGCCCGGGGCGCAGTCAGGTCCGCAGGGTTGCTTACCCATATCGATAAACATCTCTGAGTCAGGTCCGCAGGGGCCAGTCGTGCCGGCAGGTCCCCACCAGTTATCCGACCGAGGCCGGTAACTAATGCGTTCCTCTGGAATGCCAAGCGATTTCCAGACAGCGGCTGATTCCTCGTCGCGGGGCACGGTGCTGTCCCCCTCAAAAACGGTAACGCCGAGCTTTTCAAGGGGAATACCAAGATATTGGGGAGAGGTGAGGAACTCAAAGCTCATCTTTATGGCCTCTTCCTTAAAGTAATCGCCGAGTGACCAGTTCCCCAACATCTCGAAGAAGGTTAGATGGCTTGGATCCCCCACCGCATCAATGTCAACCGTGCGGATACACTTCTGGTAATCGGTGAGCCGCTTCCCAGCCGGATGTTCCTGCCCAAGAAGGTACGGCACAAGCGGGTGCATCCCGGCAGTGGTAAACAGTACGGTTGGATCGTTATCCGGCAGCAGGGACTTACCCTGAATCAGGGCATGATCCCTTGATACAAAAAACTCAATGTACTTAGAGCGAAGTTCGTGAGCGTTCATAGAAAAAATACTAGGTGAGTGTGAAGATCGCGTCAAGACGGCGGCAGGGGCCTAAGACGCATCCTAACGCTACCATGGCTGATTGCCGGACAGTAACTTTATGGGTAGTATCAAAACTTGGAGGCAAAGTATGCATAGCGTGCTTGAAGTATTAGGTAAAATCGGAATCGTACCGGTCATCAAGATCGATGATGCGGCAAAGGCGATTCCTCTGGCAAAAGCGCTCATCGCGGGCGGAATCCCCTGCGCTGAGGTAACCTTCAGGACTCAGGCGGGGGAAGAAGCTATCCGCCGTATAAACAAGGAGGCGCCCGACATATTGCTTGGGGCTGGTACAGTCTTGAGCGTGGAGCAGGTTGACCGTGCCATGAACGCTGGTGCAAAGTTCATCGTTAGTCCGGGCTTTAACCCAAAGGTAGTGTCGCACTGTATTGCGAAGGAAATTCCGGTTACGCCGGGGTGTTCCAACCCATCCGACGTCGAGCAGGCGCTGGAACTAGGGCTTGATGTGGTAAAGTTCTTCCCCGCCGAGCAAGCCGGGGGCCTTGACTACATCAAAGCTATTGTCGCGCCTTATCCTACGCTCAAGTTCATGCCCACGGGCGGAATCAACGCGGCAAACATCGCAAAATACATAGCCTATGAGAAGATACTGGCCTGCGGCGGCTCGTGGATGGTGAGCGCAGACCTCATCAACGCAGGGGACTTTGATCGAATCACAGCACTGTGTCGTGAGGCCATGCTGACCATGCTGGGCCTCTCAGTGATGCATTTCGGCGTCAACACTGCTAATGCTGACGATGCGGCTAAGGCGGCGTGGATGTTTAATACGCTCTTTGGCTTCACCACCAAAAACGGCATCAGTTCCGTCTTTGCCTCCGACAGCATTGAGATCATGAAGTCTCCGGGCTTGGGTAAACATGGACACATCGGCATTGGCACTAACACACTTTCCCGTGCCATTGCCTACTTTGAGCGGCTGGGCCTTGGCTTTGACCCCTCAAGCGCCAAGAACGACGCTGCTGGGAAGATGGCGGCTATTTACTTTAAGGACGAGATCGCGGGTTTTGCGGTTCATCTGGTACAGAAAAAATAAGAGGAGAGCGCTATGAACAAAATCATCACTTTTGGGGAAATCATGCTCCGTCTCGCGCCAGAGGGCTATTATCGCTTTACGCAAGCCACAACGTTTCAAGCAACCTTTGGCGGCGGCGAGGCGAATGTCGCGGTGTCGCTCGCCGGCTTAGGCATGGACGCGGCTTTTGTTAGTAAGCTCCCGAAGCACGAGATTGGCCAGGCCGCGGTGAATAAGTTGCGGCAGTTCGGGGTGGACACGTCGAAGATCGTCCGAGGCGGGGAACGTGTAGGCATTTATTACCTTGAGAAAGGCGCGTCCCAGCGCCCCTCAAAGGTGATCTACGACCGCGCTGGTTCTGCTATCGCCACAGCAAGCACCGCTGACTTTGACTGGAACGCGATCTTTGATGGCGCATCATGGTTCCACTTCACCGGCATAACCCCGGCGCTGGGTGAAAATGTTGCCGCGATCTGCTTGGACGCGCTTAAAGCCGCCAAAGCCAAGGGTCTAACCGTTTCCTGCGATCTCAATTACCGCAAGAATCTCTGGTCGCGGGAAAAGGCCGGCGAAGTCATGGGCGCTTTAGTTAAGTACGTTGACCTCTGCATCGCCAATGAGGAAGATGCCGCCGATGTATTTGGCATACACGCGAAGAATTCCGATGTAAGCTCCGGTAAGATTAACCATGACGGCTATAAAGAAGTCGCCACAGCTCTTGCGGAGCGCTTTGGTTTCAAGCGGGTTGCCATTACCCTGCGTGAATCCATCTCAGCCAACGATAACAAGTGGGCAGCCATGCTCTTTGACGGTAAAGACTTCTTCTTTTCAAGGAAATACGCTGTCCACATTGTAGACCGTGTAGGCGGCGGCGATAGTTTCGGAGCAGGACTTATCTATGGCGAACTCAATGGCCTGTCCTCAGCGGATACCCTTGAGTTCGCGGTGGCGGCAAGCTGTCTTAAACATTCAATTGAAGGTGATTTTAACCTTATATCAGTCGAAGAAGTAAAAAAACTCACTGACGGCGACGCCTCTGGTCGGGTACAGCGCTAATTACAAAGTGCGGGCTTTCATCTTTCGCCCTAATGGGTGGAAAATGAAAGCTCGCCACGTTTATCTTTGTATATCTGACTCTTGAGGCCTTTGCGTTAAGTTTGGTGCTTGAAACAAGAAGCCATATTTCGTGATATGAGGTTTTGGAACAGACTCTTTGTTTGTATCAATTCCCTCGTTCCTGAAGTTCCAGCTTCTTCTGCTCTATGCGTTCTTTTGCGACGCTGATCTCCTTGAGGGTTTCCCTGATTTGTGGGCTGTTAATGGTAATGCTATCTACTTTTTCCTCAACAAGGCTGAGATAGGTTTCCATGCCAAGACGATCTGTTAACTTCTTGATCTGTCCCTCAAGCTGTTTAATGTCGAGCATCAAAACCCCGCGTTCTCCCAGGTCTTGTGCCTTTGCGCCAGCCTTGTTCATAAAGCCCTTGCCCTTTTCGCCCAGGTCTGAGGCTGCTTCTCCGGCCTTGGACGCCATTTCTTTTAATACATCAGAAAAAGCCATAATAACCTCCTTAAGTAAGGTTACGCCATACCAGCGTCATAACCCCACCTAATTGAACTGTATGATTAAGCATACCTAAAATGTGCTGTTCTGACAAGCATGCCCAAAGACTTGTGTTCGCTAATTGCAATTCAGCCGCAACTTTTTTATGATAGGGCTATGGAATGGTTACAGCGCTTTATTGCGCTTTATGATAAGTTACTGGTTCCGATTCTTGACGTGGCGATTCTGGCGTTTCTGCTCTATAAGGCGTATGAGCTTCTTGTAAAGACTCAGGCAGTTCAGATGGTAAAGGGCGCGGGTTTTCTCGCTCTGGTTTATGTGGTTGCCGAATTGTTTAGGCTGAGTACCCTGCGCTGGGTATTGAGCGCGCTTGCACCCGGCCTGATTGTTGCCGTGGCGATTATCTTTCAGCCGGAACTCCGTAAGCTCATGATCCGGCTAGGACAGACCGAGTTGTTTAAACCTGACAGTAAGCCTCAGCTTGCCCACCTTGAGGCAGTGATTGCTGCGGCACGACATCTGGCCGAGGAGCAGCGGGGAATGCTTATCGTGTTTCCTCGCAAGGTGAACCTGCGTAACATCATAGAGACTGGAACAAAAATAAACGCGGATATTAGTTCAGCGCTTATCATTGCTGTGTTTGAGTTTGACGGGCCGCTCCATGACGGAGCTATGGTCATACAGTATGGCCGAATCGCGGCGGCGGGCTGTTTCCTGCCGTTGTCCGAACAACAGAATATCAAAAAGAGCTTTGGTACCCGTCATCGAGCATCCCTCGGTATGTCTGAGCAGTCCGATGCGGTGGTACTCGTGGTATCTGAGGAAACAGGCGCCATCAGCCTCGCCTTTGATGGCAAGCTCTATTATGACCTTATGCCGGACGAGCTTATGCGGAAACTGATGAACCTGATTGAGCGCGGAAACTTAAGTGAAACTGAAAAACCATACGAGGATCACCCTGTTGCTTCTGGAGTAAGCATTGTCTAAGTTCTTTGAAAAGCACAGTGTAGTCCTCGCTCGAATGAAGACGCAGTTTACGAGTTCTGTTGTCCAAAACTGGCCAATCAAGATGATATGCATGGCCATTGCCCTGATCCTCTTTGTGTTTCACCGGACAAACTCGCTTGAGGAACGGCTTTTCTCCGTGCCTTTGATCATCGAGATAGACGACACCATGGCCCCGGCAAGTATTTATACTGGAGTGATACATATCACCTTGAGAGGAGAACCATCCAACACTCGTACTGTGCTGGCGGAGGATATTGAGGCATACGTTGATCTCAAGGGCAAAGGTAAAGGCGTACATCGTGTGCCAGTACAGACTCGTAAAAAAGGTGCTTCCGCAAGCATTGAACCACTGGAAATCAGCGTGGAACCGCTGGAAATATCCATGGCGCTGGATTTCAAGATCAGCAAACACGTCCAGCTTAACGTGAACATCCAGGGCGTTGCCCAACAGGGGTATGAACTGATTTCTTATACTCTCACCCCTAACGAGGCGCTCATTGAGGGGCCTCTTGATGTACTCAGCGGAATTGAGTCGCTTTCCACAGATACGGTCGTGCTTGACGGGCGTGGCGGTGATTTTTCCATCATGATTAACATCATCAATACCGATCCACTTGTGCGGATACGGGGAACCGGCATGACCGAGTTTCAAGGCTCTATTCAGGAAATCATTCATAGAGCGAATTTTGATGACGTACCCATTAGTATCACTGGGTTAAACAGGCTTTTCAGCGTAAGACTGGGAAGCGTGCGGGGAAGCGTAAGTATCGAAGGAACTCAGCTCAGTATGCAAGATTACCAGCCTGACGCCTCGCTCCTTTTCGTGGACTGTTCCTCTATAGAAGAGACCGGTATCTACACCCTGCCGGTACTGACGAACCTTCCTTCGGGTATGAGGCTCATACGGCGCGAACCGGAAACGCTTATCGTACGCGTTACCAACCGCTGATTGCTGTCGTCTGCTTGAGCGCTATCCCACGTGTCATGCATACCTATTGACGACAAGAGCGGGGCGTCATAGAATTTGGGTATGAATGTCTATAAGCCCCTGCGGGTGGCGCTGTTTGTCTATGAGCTGTTCAGGCTGCTGATACTGCTGGGGGTCTTTGTGGTGGTTCCTATACGTTCTCAACTGTTTGAGACATTTCCCTTCCTTCTGTATGTTGTGCCAAATGCGCTATTCCCGCTCATGGTTTTGTTTCTTTTGCTCGATTTCTTCTACTATATACCGTATCTTTCACTCTATATGGCAGGAAAAACTATTGCTGTGGTGTCGATTATTGGATGGTATATAACAGGCGCACCCATGTTTAATGCAGTCATTATTGGCGCATCGCTTTTCATCGCTCTGTTCGACACATTTTCTATACTGGGAGGACGCATGATTCAAAAAAAATACAAACAGGTCGCGGCTAGAGCCCTAAGTTCAGCCGATGAATACGTTGAACGGGGAGGTTTATAATGCGGATCATTCCAGTGGCAAGCGGTAAAGGTGGGGTCGGCAAGTCCCTGGTCTCGGCTAATCTGGGAGTTGCCTTAGCACAGGCAGGACAAAAGGTGGTTCTTGCCGATTTAGACCTGGGCGCCTCAAACCTGCATCTCGTGCTGGGACATCAATCGCCTAAAGCCGGACTTGGAACGTTTCTGAGCGATACCAAGATCGATTTCTCTCAGGCACTCATCGAAACCGATCTGCCAAACCTGCGTTTCATACCAGGAGATACCGAAGTGCCAGGCATGGCGAACCTCAAGGTGAGCCAGCGCCGCTCGCTCGTCAAACAACTGCTCTCCCTCAAGGACAGCACGGATATCCTTATCCTGGACCTTGGCGCAGGAACCCATCAGTTTATCCTTGACTTCTTCCTCCTTTCCGGACAGGGCATTATCGTAACGTCGCCGGCGGTTACAGCGGTACTCAATGCCTATGTGTTCCTCAAGAATGCAGTATTCCGCCTGATGTACACGGTGTTTACCAAAGGAACGCCGGCATTCAACTACATCGATCAGGTCAGAAAAGGCGGTTCAGGCCCACAACGGCTCTATATCCCCAAGGTGCTTCCTGAAATAAAGAACATCGATCCCCAAGCCTACGAAAAATTCACCACACGGCTTCATCTCCTGCGCCCCCGACTCATCACCAACATGATCGATAACCCTAAAGACGCTGAAGTAGCCGTAAAAATACGACGCTCGTGCGAGGAGTATCTGAACCTCAAACTTGAACACCTAGGAGTGATATACCGCGATTCCGTTCAGGACACAAGCCTGGCAGCACGACTGCCCATTACAGTTTATAAACCGCAGTCGATCCTCTCCCAGGCAATCTACCGAATCGCGGACAAAATACTGGAAACGCCAGCAGACGAATTCCTTGATGATCGGGCAATTGAGCTGAGTTTTCAGGAAGCGGGTATAGAGGCCGTGCAGGACTTTGAAAGTAAAATGGAATATGTGGAAGACCTTTTGCATTCAGGCACACTCACAACCGGAGACCTTATCGAAACCATCAAAACGCAGCAGCTTGAACTCACCAAGCTGAAAAAGGAAAATAACTTCCTTAAAATGAAGTTATCCAAAGCCATGAAACAAGGCTTTAGACCATAGGGAGAAAATTCAAAGTGTTATTAACGATTCAGTTTCCGTCTTGGCTATCTCCAGAGCTTATCCCAGGACTTCCTATACGCTGGTACGGAGTTATGTATATCGTAGCCTTCGGTATCGCGTCCTTTCTCTACCGAAAGCAGATTCAAGAACGGCATTTCCCCATGAACGATGATCAACTCGCCCAGCTTTTCTGCTGGGGCATCCTGAGCCTGCTACTCGGTGCCCGTATCTTCGCTACCATCGTGTATGAAACCAGTGATATATACCGCAGACAGCCATGGCTGGTGTTCTGGCCATTCTGGAATGGCCAGTTTGTCGGCTTCCAAGGAATGAGCTATCACGGTGGCGTGATCGGCGGCCTTGCTGCGATTATTGTCTACTCAATGATGCACCGCTTTGACTACCGCGAGATCGGGGATATGTTCGCCGCCAGTATACCG
Organism: Treponema sp.; assembly: GCA_031279205.1. Classification (GTDB taxonomy): domain Bacteria; phylum Spirochaetota; class Spirochaetia; order Treponematales; family Breznakiellaceae; genus JAIRMT01. The sequence goes on from JAITIX010000122.1 coordinate 10,361, forward strand.
CTGGGCTATACCTTCGGTCGCCTGGGAAACTTTATCAACGGCGAACTCTGGGGCAGGGTATACACCGGCCCCTGGGGGATGCTGTTTCCCAACGCAGACCTTTTGCCCACATCAGAAGCATGGGTGCAGGAAGCAGCGCGCCAAACCAGCATCGCCCTTCAAAACGGAGCCACTCTGGTAAACCTACCCCGACACCCGTCTCAACTCTACGAGGCGCTGTTCGAGGGCGTGATCCTTTGGGTAGTCATCTGGTTCTTCCGTAACCGTAAACCCTTCAAGGGATTCTTAATCGGCGTCTATGGAATAGGTTATGGCCTGTGCCGCTTTGTTATCGAATACTTTCGGGAACCTGACGCGGAACTGGGCTATCGTATCCAACTGGTGAAAACCAATCTCCCTACGGCTTATGCCCATCCCCTGTTCTGCTTTTCCACAGGACAAATCTTTTCTCTCATTATGGTTATGACTGGACTGGCATGGCTTTTTATTGCCGCGCGCCTGCCAAACCGTCAGCCAGTGCTGGTGTATCTGGATTCAGCGCGGACACCAGTCGCCACGCAAAACGTGGCGCGAAAACCATATCGCAGCAGGCGCCATCACCGGAAATCGCGATAAGGAGCCGTTATGTCGATTCTCTTGCTTTGTGGTCCAAAGCATGTGGGAAAAACCAGCGCCGCTTACGAAGCGGCCGCGTTATGCCACAGTGAGTTTATTGATCTGGACGAGCTTATCACACGCCAAACCGGTAAAAGCCCTCGTGTACTGTATCAGGAAGGACAAGACCTGTTCAGAAAAGCCGAAGCAGCGGCTCTTGCCAGCCTCATGGGACAATCGTCCGCCCCGCGTATCATTGCCGCTGGCGGCGGTCTCATCGACAATGAGGCGGCCATACGCCTCGCAGACACGGACGAGGTGGTCGTGGTATACCTCGCTGTTTCAGCGGCCACCGCGTGGAATCGTATTCGCACCGAAAAGAGCCTGCCGCCATTTCTTAACACCGAAACGCCAGAGCTAACCCACCGTGCCTTGCACGAGCGCCGCGCCACCGCGTACCACGCCTTCGTTCAGCGTAAACACGGCTGGGTGATTCAGGCTGAAGACAAAAGTCCTCGCGCGATAGCGGAGGAGATAGCCAGTATTATCAGGAACATCCATGAGTAAACAGTTTAACCGCGCGCTCGTTATCATCTTGTTTTCAGGACTTGTCCTGCTTGTCGTAGGACTTGCTGTCAGGTTGGTTCGCTCACTAAGCACCAGCACAACAACAAACTCCCTGAGCGAGACAATGTTAGCGCCAACTTCGTCAAAAAAGTCAAAAGTAAAGCTGGTGTTCAGCCAATGGTGGCAAAATGAGCTTGAGGTAAATACCCTTCAAACCCTTATCGCTGATTTCGAGAAGGGCTATCCAAACATCAGTATCAGCCTTGATACCCATTCCTATACCGAGATCGAGGGACTAACCCTCACGGCAACGCCCCTTAGCGTGGACATCATCGGTATAGACCCCCGATGGTTTTATGAGTTAGTCAGGTATAATCAATTGGAGTCGCTGACTTCTTATCGGGAAGCTCAGGCGCAAGGCGAAACCAGCCTGTTCTCCATCACCGATACGGATCATCAGTACGGCGACTGGGGCGTTCAGCTTGTCTCATTCATGGCGCCTCTTTTTTATAACATCAATGTGCTGCAGAAGGCAGGGTTTGACCGTCCTCCAAAGACATGGTCTGAGATTTTCTCCTATGCCAAAGCGATTAGCAGACCCGCTGAAAACAGGTTCGGTCTTGCCTTCGCCCTGAGTCCTGATTACCCGCAGGGTATCACGCTGGATATCTATTCATGGATATGGGCGAGCGGCGGCACGGTCTTGCGGAATGGCAGACCCAATTTCACGGACGGAACAGTTGTTGACAGCCTGAGCTTTCTGAAGAGCTTGCTGGAAAACAAGCTTCTTTCGCCGGATAGTTTTTCTAAAACCAGACAGCAAAAACTGGACGAATTCGCCTCCGGCAGAATCGGCCTGATGATCTCGCCCGCGCAGGACATTGAGGTTTTGCGCCAACGTATCGGGGAAGCGGGGTTTGGCGTTACCACGCTCCCAGTGTCAGACACGTACATGGGGAAATCCATGATCGGACTTTCGCACTGGTACGCCTGCATTTCCAGCTATAGCCAACATAAAAGCGAAGCCTGGGCGTTTCTGTCTTTCTTGTCGTCGCGGGCTAAAACGCTGGCAGACGCCGCACACGCGGTTCCCGGCGCCGGAGTCTACCCCAGAGACGATGCACTCTACGCCAAGGCTTACGACATCTACGAAAACGCTGAAGTAACCAGCGAACTCATCGGCCTTCCTAGAACACACACCCTTGAGACCATTGTCTGGGAAGAGGTGAAGAATATGTTTGAAGGGTATCAGGACGCGTCCACCACAGCCCAGATGCTCCAGACCCGCTGGGAATCAATGGGACTCTAACTCCTTGTCATGCACGGAAACACGGCCATCGGGAACGACTTGGGAGCGGTTCGTCAGCCAAAGAACGTGTCGCCGCCACGCTGCGGCATAACGAAAAATGCGTCGCCATCGCACCGAGCAAACAGGGTGAGTATAAACATCCCACTTGCTGCACTCTCCTACCCATGATATACTGTTCTCTATGAACTTCAGGGAATGTCTAAAACCCGCCAGCTTTATGGGTACGCGAAGCTTAACGCCGCGCCTTTTCTCCGGTCAGACGCGAATTGCTGTCCCGTTTTGCGGGAAACCTACGTTCCATCCTTCTAAAGATTTGTTCCATCCTTCTAAAGATTTGTTCCATCCTTCTAAAGATTTACTCCATCCTTCTAAAGATTTGTTCCATCCTTCTAAAGATTTGTTCCATCCTTCTAAAGATTTACTCCATCCTTCTAAAGATTTACTCCACGTAAGCAAAGACATAAAGCAAAAGATTCATTACTTGTCCTTTAATAAGGGCGACCCGGTATGGGTTGTTATCTTTTCAATATATAGAAGGAGATCACTATGATTCCTACGAAAGATGATGTACTTCGCTCATGGGCTGATAGTTTTATCAGCCAGTGCGATACCAACAAAGCCGCGTGGGGGATTCCCGCAGACGTGGTAAGCGCGTCCCGTGCGTATTACGACGCTTATAAGAACACGCTTGACATTGCGCAAGCGCCCGACACCCGCGGCAAAGCGGCAACTGCGGCAAAGAACGCGGCGAAGAAGGCCTTGCGCAACAACTTAAACGTGTTCATTGCCAGATACATCGACTACAACGATGTTATCACCGTCCCGATACGGGACAATCTTGGCTTACCCGTGAAGGATACGACGCGGACCTCCATTGCCACGCCGACGACGCATCCGGAGTTTTTTGTAAGGGTGAAGGACATCCGCGCGCTGGAAATACATTTCAAGGCCATCGGGAGCGCGAGTAAGGCTAAGCCTTACGGGTACAATGGGGCGGTTATTAGCTACGGTGTGCTGGATACGCCGCCCAAGGAACCGAGCGAGTTGCCTCATTCGCTGCTGGCCACGAAGACGCCCTATACGCTTTACTTCTCAGAGGCGGATCGCGGCAAGCGTGTCTACATTGCGTTGACCTGGCAGAACGAGAAGGGGGAGAAGGGTCCCTACTCCCAGATAGTAGAGGCCTATATTCCATAAAGGAAGCAATGTTGCAGAACTGGATTTTCACTATCCTGGCGAGGTGGACGATAATACTGTTTTTGACTGTTATGCTCGTTGCTTGTGGTTCTTCCCCTAAGCCGGCAGATTCCGGTGTTCAGGGAATTCCCGTTGATACCGCTATTCAACAGGCCGCGCGGAATATTGAAAACAGTATTGAGGCGCGGCGGAAGGTTGTTGCTCTTAACTTTAGTTCCTCATCGGAAGATTTCTCTGAATATGTTTTGGGGGAATTATCAACTGAATTGGTAAACGGCAGAAGATTGCAAGTGGTAGATCGGAGAAACCTTGAGGCGATTCGGATGGAGATGGATTTCCAAATGTCCGGCGAGGTAAGTGATGAATCAGCCCAGGCGATTGGACGCAAATTGGGGGCGGAATATATTATTTCTGGGAGTCTCACAAACGCGGGTGGCATTTATCGTTTCAGGATAAACACGATCCATGTAGAAAGCGCGGGTATCGCGGCGTCATCGGCAACGGATATAGCCAATGACAGCAAGGTACGGGCGTTACTGGCAAGCGGGGGCGCGGGAACCGGGACGCGGACAGGCGGAGGTGCGGCCTCGGCAGTACGGCCTGTCCCTGCGCGGGGCGATACAAGTCCTACAGTTCCGCCGCCCGCGCCCACCGTCTACAAAATCGGCGGTACTGGTCCGGCTGGCGGGATTGTATTTTACGACCTGGGTTTTTATATGGACGGCTGGCGATACCTCGAGGCCGCGCCGCAGGATTTCCCGGTCAGCGTCAAATGGACCAGTACGAGCATAGGAACTTTTTCGACTGAAACTGGCGTTGGGACTGGGAAGCACAATACCTCGTATCTCGTTTCGTTTCTTAGACAGAAAGGGGAGACCATGAGAGCAGCGCAGGTGGTGAGTGTTCCTGAGTATGGCGGTTATGGCGATTGGTTTTTACCAAGCAGAGATGAATTGAACTTGATGTACGAAAAGTTGAAGAAGCAAAGAATTGGAGAATTCTCTAATAAGGCATACTGGTCTTCTTCAGGCGGAATTACGACTGGCCTTAATTGGAACCTAGTGGCGTGGCAAATGGATTTTTCTGATGGCACTCAGAATAGGGTTAGTTGTTCTGTTGACGGTTTGGTTCGTGCTGTGCGGCGGTTTTGAAGTGAAGAAATATAATGTTGTTATTCTTGACGTGGATGGCACGCTCACGGACGGCAAGCTCTACTTTTCCGCAGAAGGTGAGGCGATGAAAGCCTTCAACGTCAAGGATGGCTACGGGATCAGGCATATCTTGCCGCAGCTCGGTATCATGCCGGTTATCGTAACCGGGCGCGAGTCGCGTATTGTCCAGCAGCGCGCGCGGGAACTGGGTATAAGCGAAGTGTACCAGAACGTTGCGGATAAAGCGGCGAAGCTGGACGAATTGTCGGTGAGATATGGGTGTGGTTTTGAATCTTTCGCATATATCGGCGACGATCTGAACGACTATGAGGCGATGAAGCGGTGTGGGTTCAAAGCCTGTCCTGCGGACGCAGTGGTTGGGATTCAGGCTATCGCCGACTATATAGCGTCTCACTCTGGCGGGGACGGTGCGGTGCGCGATGTGTGTGAGGAGTTGGCGCGGCTGTCCTCCCTCTAGCTGTCCATAAGTAAAAATAGATATACTGCTAATGTTATGGTTTTTTATACTGACTTAGATAGGGCGATTCAGTCCTTTATCCTTTCGCCATCAGGCTGGCGGGCGGTGTTCGCTCATGGCGGCTTTGCTGCTGAGGAGAGCGCGTCGTCGGAAATTGCGGTTACGCATCGTATCATTATTGTTAGAGCGGCGCGGGTGTTTGCCGAGTATCTTCAGGCTCTGTCAGCGCGGCCTGTGGTGGTGGTTGGCATGGACACGCGGCCTACTGGACCGGCCATTGCGCACGAGCTTATCGGCGGCTTGCTTGATGCGGGCTGCAATGTGGAGTTTGCCGGCATTGTTGCCGCGCCGGAGATTATGGCTTACGCGAAGAGCGGCAACGTTAATGGCTTTGTGTACATTTCGGCAAGCCATAACCCAATAGGACACAATGGATTGAAGTTCGGGCTTGATGACGGTGGGGTGTTGCCCGCGCCGGAGGCTAAGAAACTCATTGCCGCGTTTCTTGCCAATAAGGACTACGACGATGGCGCCGCGCCCCGGCATAACGAGGAGCGCATTGCCGCTGTGCTGAACAAACAGGGTGAGTGTAAGCGTTCCGCGTATCTGGCGTATCTGGCGTTTAGCCGCGAAGTGGCGCAGGGCGATATGGCTGGCGGCGACATACTTGCTCCTCTGAGCACTGGCCTTAAAGCGCGCCCACTCGGTATTGCTGTTGATTTCAATGGCTCGGCGCGGACGGTTTCGATTGACCGTGAGTTTTTTGAGACACTGGGGATAAGTCTCTTCGCCATTAACAACAAGCCGGGTGTGATTGCTCACCGCATTGTGCCGGAGGGCGAGTCGCTGGAGCCTTGTTGTCGCTATCTTGAGGAACTTCACGCCGCGGATTCTTCTATTATATTGGGCTATGTGCCGGACTGCGACGGGGACCGAGGTAACCTTGTTATCTGGGACCATGGTGAACAGCGGGCGCGGAGTCTTGAGGCGCAGGAAGTGTTTGCGCTGGCCTGCGCTGGCGAACTGGCGCAGCTTGTGTGGAGCGGCGTGGACACGGCAAAAGTCGCCATTGCGGTCAATGACCCCACGTCTCTGCGTGTTGACCGGATTGCGGAGGCGTTTGGGGCGAGTGTGTTTCACGCGGAGGTTGGCGAGGCTCACGTAGTGGGGCTTGCGCGGCGTTTGCGGGAACGCGGCTGCATTGCGCGGATACTGGGGGAAGGCTCGGCGGGCGGCAACATCACCCACCCCTCGGCGGTGCGCGACCCGCTCCACACGGTGATGGCTATTGTAAAGCTGCTCTGTGTACGGGGCGGTGGCGATAAGCCGGGGCTGTTTGAGATATGGCGCGATCGCGTTGGCAAGGCGTATCGCGGGGACTTTTCGCTGTTGGACATTATCGCGACATTGCCTCCATTTTACACGACTGGTTCCTATACGCCGGAAGCCGCGTTACAGGTGAAGAGCGCGGATCACGCGACGCTGAAGGAGCGTTACCAGACGGTGTTTCTGCGGGAATGGGAAGCGCGTAAGGCTCGGCTTTCGGCGCATTATGGGATAACACAATGGGAAGCCTTGTGTTATAATGGTATGGAAGAAAGGCGTGGGCTTTCCCGTTTTAGGGAAGCGGGGCGCGGTGGACTGAAGCTGATGTTCAGCGACGCGGCGGGCAATGAAGTTGCGTGGATTTGGATGCGCGGTTCAGGAACTGAGCCGGTATTCAGGGTTATGGCGGACGCGCCCGACGCGGAACTGGAGCGTGAGCTTATTCAGTGGCAGAGGGATATGGTTATCGAGGCTGACGGAAATGAGGTTTCCGGGGGAGTGCAACATGGGTGTGCGGGGTGAGGTGTTTTCAACAAAGGTTCAATTAGCTAATCGAACCTACTTTTTCAATGTGAAGGAGAATCGCATGGGCGATCTCTACCTGAACATCGTGGAGAGCAAGAATCGAGAAACTGGCGGCTTTGAGCGCCAATCTCTTGTCCTCTTTGCCGATGATTTAAGCGAGTTTCTTTCAGGCTTTGAAGAATCGCTGCGGGTTATGGAAAAGGCGACGCGGGAAAAGAAGCGAGGCGGCGGGCGTTCCCCGCAGCGCGATAAGGCTGAGCGCCGTGGGTCAGCGTCGGAGGTGCGGCGTGGCGGTGGTGAGTGGCGCGAGTCGGAGGCGCGGCGTGGCGGTGGTGAGTGGCGTGGAGACCGGTGGCAAACACGGACGTCGGTGAGGAAGGATAAGCCAAAGCCACCGGACGATGATGGTTCTCGCGGCAAGTCTGGCAGTAGCCGTGTTAGAGTGGTGCGACGTAAAGACTGATTCGACAGGCTGTAACGTAGGTTTATGCGATTTGTTAGTTTGATAACCAGGAGGTAAAGTATGGCAACAGTACATGAGTACAAAAAATTGGAGAATAGTATTGTTCAGAAGTGTGGAGAGTGTGCGGCTTTTATCGTCGAGTGCGTGATTAGGTTTTTCAAATTCATCTTCGCAGCTCTTCTCCGTCCATATACAGTCGTCTTTGTACCTCATTCCCAGAAGAAGATATACAACTTACAGATCAGTGGCCTGTTCTTTATGGCTTTTATCAGCGGCATTGTGTTCGTATCATGGATTGCGTTTCGTTACACCATGCCTTATGAGAGCGTTGGGGGGAAGATAACGTATAAAGACAGCGGTCTGGAAGATACACAGGCTAACCTTGATGAGCTGCGACTTGAGACCGCGCGGCTTCAGGCTGCGGCGCGTGAGTTTGAGACCGCGCTTTCGGCTACACTTGCCGCTCTTGGGACGGATATCTCGGAAAAAAACGCCGTGAACATCGCGCTGGGTGAAGACCTTTCCACGTTTTTTAACATACCAACGAGAGTGGACGGAGTTTTACAGGAGGTTGAGGATATCAGGCAGCTTTCAGCGTATCTTTCCTCAGCCATTGAGCCGGTCAAGGAAATCGGTACGATCCTTGATACCCAGAGCGCCCTGCTCAACGAAATCCCCAGCATCTGGCCTATCAAAGGCGGTATCGGCCATGTTTCCATGTTCTTTGGGCAGAACCGGCACCCGTTTTCCGGTCAATACTACATTCACAAAGGGATCGACCTTTCCACCTATCGTCAGGGCGACCCCATTGTAGCCACGGCGGATGGTCAGGTTGTTACGGTTGATTACGACGCGACTGGTTTTGGAAACTATGTTATTATCAAACATAAGCACGGGTTCTACACCCGCTACGCCCACATGCAAAGCGTTAAGTCAAAGGTCGGGGATCGGGTGCAGCAAGGCGAGGTTATCGGATACATTGGCAACACTGGTCTTTCCACCGGCCCTCACGTCCATTATGAGGTACATATCGGTTCTGACATCGTAGACCCGAACAAGTACCTCAATATCCGTTCCAATCTCACCCGTACCACTCGTTAGGAGGCTCGTATGAGAAACGGAGATTTTTCACTTAATACCATTATTGGACCTGGCGCATGGGTCAGGGGCGACATTGATTCGGCGGGCTTTACCCGCATAGACGGTAGTGTTCAAGGCGATGTACACGCACAAGGGCGCGTGGTTATCGGGGAGCAGGCGCGCATGAAGAGCAATGTCAGCGGAACCTCAATCACCATAGGCGGCGTTGTGTATGGCAATGTTCTCGCAAGCGAGCGCGTCATCATTCTTTCAACCGCGCTGATTCTGGGCGATATTGTTACGCAGCGCATTCAGGCTGATGATGGTTGCCTGATCCACGGTAAAGTCGTGATGTGCCAGAGCATTGAGCAATGGAACAGGGTTATCGCTGATATGCGTGGGGATCAGAGGAACCTCCTCCCTAAACAAAAGCATGGCTAAGATCGACTTCTCCAATGTGCTAAACCCGTTCTTTAACCCAGCTCTTAATGTCAGGGCAAAATCTGAGACCAGAAAGACAAAGTCCAAGCCGCTTGTATCCTTTGATACCTTGCTTGATGAAGCCCGGCAGGACGAGGCAATAGACGCCCTTCTGGACACCCCTGAATCTGACGAGGTGGTTCAGGAAATGCTGGACGCGGTACACAGCACGGGCGATGCCTTAAAGAATCGCCCCTTGCCAGAAGAGATACTGCGTTATAAGCAGGCAGTGCGCGCCTTTATTCACTATATCGCGGTAAACGGCTATGGCGTAGAACGTCATGTTCGTGGCTCAAAACACTCACCACGCGGCCAGCGTATTGAAATCGTGGCGCAGGTGGTGGACAACAAACTTGAACAGCTTGCCGCCGGCATACTTGCCGGACAGACAAGCCAGATGGGCATCCTCAACAGACTTGAGGAGATAACCGGCCTGCTCGTGGATTTAATGCAGTAGAGCGGTAGAACCGAGGAGTACGTTATGAAAAAAGACAGCTATGAAGATATTAATGAAGAGGACATAGCCACGCTTGAGGACAATCCCGCTGAAAGCGAGTTTGAGAGCGCCATCATTGTTGAGGAGGGAACCCAGACGCTCCCGCCCGACACGCCGCTCTATCGCCTGCGGCTTCCCTATTCCAACGAGTGCTTTTTCGCGGCGTACCAAGGCGAACCCCTCAAAGTCGGAAGTATGGTGCTGGTTCCTACGCGCTACGGTCATGACCTAGCCCAGATCATCACCCCGATACAGAAAGACAGCCTCAAAACCTTTTCAGATATAGCTCGCATACAACGCCCCGCTACAGACGCTGACCTTGAAAAGGTTGCCCGCAACAAGAGCCTTGAAGACGAAGCCTTTACTATCTGCAAAGAGAAAATCGCCAAGCGCAAACTGAACATGAAGCTAATCACCGTACACTATCTGCTTGAAGACTCGAAAATACTCTTCTTCTTTTCCTCGGATAACCGCGTGGATTTCCGTGAGCTGGTTAAAGACCTGGTGAACGTCTTCAAGATACGGATTGAGTTGCGGCAGATCGGTGTACGGGACGAATCGCGGGTGATGGGCGGTTGCGGCGTCTGTAGTCGGGAGTATTGTTGCCACACGATTTCAGAAAAGTTCAAACCAGTATCAATAAAAATGGCTAAGGAACAGAACCTTTCCCTCAATTCCATGAAAATATCCGGCCCCTGCGGACGGCTCCTCTGTTGCATTGCCTATGAACACTGCTTTTACAGTGAACAGCGCAAGCTCGTCCCACCAGAAGGCGGTAAAGTCTTCTACGACGGAACCATCTGGAAGGTGGTAAATGCTAATCTGCTCGTAGGCAAGCTTAAGCTCATTGCCGAAGATGGCAGAGAAGCCCTTCTTCCTTCAAACAAATTTGAGAAAGTTGACGGCAAGTGGCGGGTGAAAGCCTCACGCTGATAAAACCCACGTCTGGAAAGCCTCGCACTGATAAACTCACGTCTGAACCCTCCTTAACCCACAGAGAATGTTCTTGCTGCGCTATCCTCCCTGAAAAGTGTTGAAAGCAAACATCTCTCCCGTCCAAACACGAACTTTAAGCCCCTTGATGAAAAAATCGCAAACACCCGTAAGACGAAGACTCGGTGAAGTTTAATCAAAAACCCGGTGATATGTTATAAAATCTCACTGAGTTCTTATATAAATCTCACTGAGTTCTGACGGCCTTTCTTTGTGTCTGACTCCAGCCAAAGTGTCTGGCGCCGGCAAAAGACGGCCTTCGGCGCTTACCGATAAGACGGCCTTTCTTCTTCCGCGTTTTATGCTATGGTACTGGTTATGAAAATTATCACTTTAGGTAACGAACTTCTCAGGAGGAAAGCCGAGCGTGTTACAAACATTGACAAGGAACTCACGAAAGTAGCCGGGGAACTTATTGACGCCCTGCACAAAGGTAAAGGTGTGGGACTGGCTGGTCCTCAGGTGAGTCTTATGAAGCGTATCTTTGCGGTGCATATTGATAAGGACATTCCACGGGTGTTTATAAACCCTTCTATACTGGAAACTTCCCTTGAGACTGTGAAGTATGAGGAGGGCTGTCTTTCTATACCAGGTGTTTACGCCGACGTGATTCGTTCCAGCGCCATACGGATTCAGGCGTGGAATGAAAACGGGCGTCCCTTCACGCTGGACGCGGAGGGTGTCCTTGCCCGTGTGATTCTGCACGAATACGATCATCTGGAGGGAATACTGTTTATCGACCGGCTTTCAGAGTTTAAACGGAAGCGTATTATCACTAAATTTGAAAAAACACGGAAGGTATAATCATGCGTGTTGTGTTTGCGGGTAGTCCCGCTATCGCGGTTCCGGCGTTGGAAGCGGTTTGCGCTCTGTCTGAGGTGGAACTTGTCGCGGTCATGACTAACCCTGACAGCCCTAAAGGTCGGCATGGCGCGAGTGAGCCTACCGAGGTCGGCGCTGCCGCCGGGCGGCTTGTAAAAGAGGGGCTGGCGGAAACAAAGTTTCTGATACTCAAGCCGCGAAAGTTGGACGCGGCGCTGCGTAAGGGGCTTGCCGCGCTCAAGCCTGAGTTGCTGGTTTCCTTTGCGTATGGGCATATCTTCGGACCGAAGTTTCTAGCGCTCTTTCCTTTCGGCGGTATCAACATACATCCCAGTCTCTTACCGCGTTACCGGGGCGCGACGCCGATACAGGCTGCGATCCTCCACCGCGATTATGAAACCGGTCTTTCAATACAAAGGCTGGCGCGGGAGATGGATAGCGGCGACCTTTTGTACCAAGAGCGCGTTCTCCTCAGCAACAGGGAAACCACTGAAAGCCTGAGCGCGTTCATGGCGACAAAAGCCGCCGCGGCCTTACCCAGAGTGCTAAGCGCTCTTGCCCAAGGCTGTGTTGAAAGCTATCCCCAGACCGGCGAGGTAAGTTACTGCGCCCTCATCTCCAAAGACCAGGGGCGCATAGACTGGATTCAAAGCGCGGAAGTCATCGACGCCCAGATACGCGCCTTTACGCCCTGGCCTTTGTCGTGGACTCTCCACGGTGGGCAGTACCTTCACGTGCTTGAAGCCGCGCCATATCCCGAAGCGCCATACCCTGAAGCGTCAGCCGGAACAGTGCTGGGCATAGACAAGCGGGCGGGCATACTGGTACAAACGGGAGACGGCGTTTTGTGCGTTACGCGCCTGCAATACCGTACGAAGAAGGCGCTTGAATGGCGCGTCTTCCTGAATGGCGCGCGAGACTTTCTCAACGCCCGATTGGTTTAAGGATTGATTATGAGCAATAAGACTAACTTTGGGTTTTTTATGTTGATGGCTGTTTGCCTCATCGCGCTTACCGGCGTTATTGCGGTTGCGGTCTTTTTCTTTATGATACAGGGTGAGGAAGAGACCATGGTTCCCGATGTCAGGGGCAAAACCCTCACCGAGGCGCTGCTTGAGTTGCAGGTTAAGGAACTCTACCCCCGCATACAGCTTCGCTACACCCAATCTTCGGCTGACAAGGGTCTGATTCTGGAACAAGACCCGCAGGCGGGCGCTATTGTTAAAGCGGGGCGAAGGATCAGTCTTGTGGTCAGCCAGGGCATGATTATGAACACGGTGGAAAACTATAAGGGGCATAACATCGACGAAGTGCGGATAGACCTGCAAGCGCTCTTTGCCTCATCAGGCGTACCGCTTCTCACCCTCAAAGAGCCGTTTATGTACGAATACTCAAACGAACCTGCGGGAACCATACTCCAGCAGCAGCCTGAAGCTGGAACCAGTATCGCCGACCCCATTGTTCTGGAACTGGTGGTCAGTCGCGGCCCGGAGAACACTATGATACGCCTTCCCACGCTGACCGGCCTGTCTCTGGAGGCGGCGCTGGAAGAGATTGGCCATGCGCAGATCAACTTTAACTTTATCGTGCGGGCGGCGGAGGGCAACGAGATACCGGAGACTGTGGTGGCGCAAAGTCCGGAAGCCCAGTCCTTGGTTGCGGCAAACACGCTGGTTAGTCTCACCTTAACCGCGCCGGCGTATCTGGGCGCTGGTGAAGTGTTCCGGGTGTTCAGTTATCCCATCACCCGCAATCCGTATCCACTGACGACCCGTCTGGAAGCCCTGTTACCGTCAGGAGAACGTCGTCGCCTCATCAATGTGCCGTATCTGGGTGGAGAGTTTGCGGTTCCGTATCGCCTGCCCATTGGCTCGGTACTCATCCTCTCGGTGCTTGATCGGGAGATACATCGTGAAACCGTTGTTGCGCAGCGTGAAGATTAGTTGCAGAAACATTGAGTGCTGCTTGACATTTTTGTTTGTGTTTGGCATTATACTACTATTGCATGGGCCGCTAGCTCAGTCGGTAGAGCATCGCCCTTTTAAGGCGGGTGTCGGGGGTTCGAATCCCGCGCGGCTCATTTGCAAGAAAAGCCGTATCACACATTGAGGGTGATACGGCTTTTGCTTTTTGAGCCTCCCTTTGGGGGCGATGGTCTTCAGCCCTGCTCAGATATCTTCGAGCGGGGCGTCATTATCCAGCATTTCGGGAATCGTGTAGACAATGGAGCCGGTTTTGCGGACGCGCATATCAGCGAAGCCTTTGGAAACCATGGCGTCGAGGTTCTTTTTTGCTTCGTCAAGCGAGATGTGCGCCGTCAGCGCTACATCTGATGGTGTAACAACGCCTTTGTTTTCTTTGGCAATGCGAAGAATGGTGTGTTCAGGGTCATCTTTAACAGGCGCTGCTTTGCCATCGATACTAATGTTAGCCCACGGCGTGCCGTAGTTGTGAATGTGAACTTGATTGGGGGGACAGGTGGCCATCTTGAGATTGGCTTCCTGTACCTGACGAGGCAACGTGAAGAAATCGTAAATCGCGCCTATCATGCCCAGACCGCCGGTACAAGCCCAGAGTATACCTGAAGGAATCTTGCCCAGATAGAAACGGTGGAGACCAAAAATCCCACAACCACCAAGGAACCAGAGCAAATACGCTATTGGAACACTATACATCTCAACCTCCCCATCCCCGTATCAGCTCCGGAGTATAGAAATTATATGTTTATATGAGTATAGTAAACAAAACTAACAAAAAATTCAATTAACTAAGGAGTTTATAGTATGAAATTCAAAACGTTGTTATCGCTTGCAGTTGCCCTGCTTCTCAGCCCGTCCCTATTCGCGTCTGGCGCGCGAAGCGCAACCCAGACTCCGACTCCGGCATCGCTGTCCGTGCTTGTCTACATCACCGGCGTTGTTGCCGGAAGCCCTCCCTATGAGTTACTTGTACAAGGTGCGCATGATTTTGCCGCCGCCCACGACGGCGTTACTATAAAGGTTTACGAGGCGCAGTTTAACCAAGCCACATGGGAAGAACAGCTTACTTCCCTCGTGGCAAGCGGGGAATACGACCTTGTTCTTGGTTCAAACCCCTCGTTGCCGGAAATCTGCGAAAATGTGGCGAGGAAGTTTCCTAAGCAGAAGTTTGTCATCACTGACGCGGAACTTGCCGGCAATCCCCAGATCAGTACCTATCTGTATAACCAGTATGAGCAGTCCCTTTACCTCGGGTATTTAGCTGGCCTTGTTACGACTAGCGTCATGCCCAACGTGAATGAGAGTAAGCGCATTGGTTTCATCGCGGCGCAGGAGTACCCGATACTGACTCGGCAGATTGTGCCGGGCTTTCTCGATGGGGCGCGTATGGTTGACCCGGACATCACGCTTGATACGCGGATCATCGGGAACTGGTATGACGCAAACAAAGCCGCCGAACTCGCATCCAGCATGATCGACGCGGGCGTTGACGTGTTTGCGTCCATCGCGGGCGGAGCCACAGCCGGGCTTATCAACACGGCGCGGGAGCGCGGGGCTTACGTTGTCTTCTATAATACTAACGAGTATGCCTCTGCCCCGGGTGTGATTGTGGGTTGCGGCCTTATGAGGCAGCGCCAGCTTGTTGAGGAGATACTGGCTGAGGCGCTGGCTGGAACCCTACAGTATGGAAAGGCAAAAACAGTGGGGCTGAAAGAGGGCTATCTGGACTTCTTTGCCGATGACCCGCTTTATATCGAAGCCCTGCCCGAAAGTGTGAGAAGTAGTTTCGCCATGTTTATGGAAGACCTGCGCGCCGGTCGCATCGCCTATACCGCTCCCTCTCTGTATTAAGCAAGGTAGACACATTTGGCGGTTCACGTATCGTGCAACGGTGTCAGACACTTTAGCTGGTGTCTGACATTTGCTGGCGCGAGACACCGTGAATGGCAGGAGTATTGATTTGACGTATGCGCTTGAATTGCGGGATATCACCACGATCTACCCCGCCGATCATTTTATGGCAAACCGCAATGTGAGTCTCTCGCTCCGCACCGGCGAGATTCTCTGCCTTGCTGGTGAAAACGGGGCAGGCAAAACCAGCCTCATGAAAGTCCTGAGCGGGTTCATCCAGCCGGCACAGGGCGAAATCGTCGTCAAGGGCAATCCGGTGTCAATCACTTCGCCCCTTGGCGCGGCGCGGCTGGGTATCGGTATGGTTCACCAGCATTTCATGCTTTTCCCAGACTTCAGCGTGGCGGAAAACGTGGTTATGGGACTTGAGCCGGTGAAATTCGGCTTTCTCTACGACTTTAAGACGGCGGTGGAACGGGTAAACGCGCTCATCAAGGCGCATGAATTTTCGATTAAGGCTGACGACCGCGTGTCCGGGCTTTCCGTGGGACAACTGCAACAGGTCGAGATTGTCAAACTACTTTACCGGAACGCGGATATTCTCATCCTTGATGAGCCAAGCGCCGCTCTAACCGAGCAGGAAACCGTTTCCCTGTTCCAGACGCTCCGGCTCCTCGCCAAAGGCGGTAAATCCCTCATCCTTATCACCCACAAACTCAGCGAAATCAAGCGCATATCCGACCGTGTTGCCGTGATGCATAAAGGCGAACTCGTGGCGCTTCGCGAAACTGCCCGCGTTGATGAGTACGAAATCTCCCAGCTTATGCTTGGGCGCGATATAAACGAGACCCCACAGACTATGTCTCAAGAGGATCCGCCCCGACACGCCGTGCCAGTTCTTTCGTTTAACAAGGTTACAGTGAAACGGCGGAGACAGGAGCAACCCCTGCTTAACGAACTGAGCTTTACGGCGCATAGTGGCGAAATTCTGGCGTTTGCTGGCGCGGGAAACAGTGGGCTTGAGGAACTGGAAGCTGTGCTGGGCGGACTTTTGCCCATCAACTCCGGTCTTATTAGCCATAAAGGAATAGACATCTCCCACCTGAACGCTGAAAGCCTGCGCAAACGCAATCTTGCCTATGTGCCAGCGGATCGCCTCAATGTCGGAAGCGAGGCGCAGGCACTGATCAGCGAAAACATTATGATTGTCCGTCGCCGGGAACTCACGCGCCACGGCATTCTGGATCGTGCCGCTATCTCGCGCTTTTGCCACACGCTCTTCGAGCGCTTTGCCATACGTGGTAATGAAAGCCTACGGATAGGCTCACTGTCTGGCGGCAACATACAGAAGCTGGTTCTGGCGCGGGAAATCGACCTACTGGAGCGCGGTGGAGACTACATCGTGTTTTCCAAGCCAACATGGGGTCTTGATGTGGCGGCAAGTAACGCTGTTTATGAGCGAATGACCGAGCTTCGGCAAAAAGGTGTAGCGATTCTCCTCCTTTCGTCAAACCTTGACGAGATCATTGCCATGGCAGATCGGGTACTGGTGCTGTATCGGGGGGGCATCGTGGCTGAACTGGATACTCGTCCACTAGATGCCAGCCTGCGGGAACTCATCGGTGCGTATATGCTGGGACTACGGCGCGACGAATCGGCTCAAGTTGTGGGAGCCTCCTCCGAGACTTGCGCGGCTCTCCGCCACGAGACGCGGGAGCCTCCGCCACGAGACTTGCGGCTCTCCGCCACGAGACGCAGGAGTTTCCGCCACAAGACGCGGGAGTCTCCGCCACGCCGCATTAGCTCGCGCCCCCGGCGTTGGACATCCCTCTGGCCCTTGGGACGTCTCGGCGGTATGGCGCTTATTGTACTGGCGGCGCTGATGGCGCTTGTAATCTTTGCGTTCCTGTTTAGTGAGACGCCACTGCGTACTCTACGCTATTTTTTCATGGGGCCAATTCAGAACACCTACTACTTCGGCAACATGCTCAACAGCGCCATTCCCCTCATCTTTGGTGGACTGGGCGCTTCCATCGCCATGCGGAGCAATAACCTCAATCTGGGCGGGGAAGGTCAGGTCTACATTGGCGGCTTTGTTAGCACCATCGCGGCGCTTGCCCTCGCCCCGCTCGGCATAGGGGGCGCGGTGCTTGCCCTACTCGCCGGCGCAATCGCGGCCGGCCTTGTTTCAGGCGCATCAGGCTTTTTGAAAACCAAGTGGGACACGAGCGAGCTTATCACCACGTTCCTCTTATCAAACGCCCTGCTGCTCATTATTGACTACCTTATCACCGGTCCCTTTCTGGATAGCGAAACCAGTCTGCAATCAACCACAAAGATCGCACAGTGGTTCCACCTGCCTAAGATACTGCCACCGTCCTCCCTCAGTGCAGCCCTGTTCTTCGCAATCGCGGCGGTGATCCTTGTCTATCTCTTTCTTTACCACACCCTTATGGGTTATGAGATGCGGATTTCCGGGCTTAATGGAACCTTTGCCCGCTACGGCGGCGTTAATACGGCGAAAAGTGGTGTTCTGGCTATGTTCCTGAGCGGGGCGCTCTATGGCATAGGCGGTAGCATGGCAATCTATGGAACCTATTACGCCACTATCAAGGGCTTTTCCGCAGGCATGGGCTGGAACGGCCTCGCGGTCGCCCTCATCGCCCGCTCACGACCCCAAGCCATCATCCCAGCCGCTCTCTTCTTCGCCTGGATCGAAAGCGGCGCGTACCTCGCCATGCAGTTCTCCGACGTTACCATTGAGCTTGCGTCTATCACCCAGTCTGTGGTCTTTTTTATGGCTTCAAGCGCGGTACTCCGCACTATCCTCACGCCCAGGAGTAACTAGATGGGTACGCCCATTCCCCTTTTACACAGCGCCATTACCATTATGACCCCGTTGCTTTTCGCGGCAATGGGCGGGCTTTTCACGGAACGCGCTGGTATGCTCAACATCGCGCTTGAGGGTCAGTTACTCATGGGCGCATTTGTCGGCCTTGTCTTCACCCACCTTTCCGGCAATTTGCCCATTGGCATACTGGTTGCTGCCCTGTGTTCCATGGCTCTAGCAGCGCTTATGGGCGCGCTCACTATCCGGCTCAAGGCTAATGTGTTCATCACTGGCCTCGCCACCAACCTTTTCGCCACCGGCATTACCGTGGCGCTTGCCCACCGCTTCTTCGCCACCAGAGGACTTATCGCGCCGTCCGCCATGCCGCGCCTCCCAACCCTTGCCATACCCGCCCTTGCCCGCATACCCATACTCGCCGATGTGCTTCAGGAACACACCTGGTATGTTTACGCAAGCTGGCTTCTTCTATTAATAAGCTGGTTCTGCCTGTACCGCACGTCTTTTGGCTTTCGACTCCGTGCCTGCGAAGCGCAAGAAGAAGCCTTAGTTTCATTGGGTCTCAAGCCCTCGTTCTATCGTTTCGTCGCCTTTCTCATATCCGGCCTGTGTTGCGGCATTGGCGGCTCATTCCTTTCCCTGAACATCGGAGTCTTTGTCCCGAATATGTCCGCCGGTAAGGGCTGGATCGCACTGGTGGTCATCTTTCTGGGCAACCGCCACCCCGCGGGCTTGTGGATCGCGGCTCTGGTCTTTGGCCTTGCCGAGGCCTTTTCCAACTATGCGCAAGGCATGTTCCGCATCCCTGCTGACTTCACCCTGGCCCTGCCCTACATTTTCACCCTCTTCGTGATGGTCGCCGGAAGCGCGCTAAAGAAGCATTCCAATCGCTTCTAGGTGCGCCTCACTGTTCACTGCGCCTGTTGTGAAAGTGGCTGGTACCGACCAAAGTGTCTCAGCCTCGTAAAGCCAAAGTGTGGCGCCAACCAAGGTGTCTGACACCGCCAAGAAGGTGTTTTCAACACGGGCGGTTTGTGAGAGGATAGGTATTACAATGAAAAAAGCAGGCGACTTACTGGCATACTTCTTTGATCAAAAGACGCTGGCTTCGATTCACACATGGTCGAAGCTGTTCTCGGCATGGCCGTCGATTGTTACTAAGCATAAGATAGCTGCTGCTGAGAGTCATACGCGAGTGGTGGAGTTTGACCGGCGTGTATTGCTCATCGAGGCGGAACACCCGGGCTGGATACAGATATTGCAAATCAAGCAGTCTGAACTCTTACACGAGTTCCAGAGCCGCTTCCCAGACCTCGACATTGTGGGCATATCTTTCCGTTTGAGCCGAACCCCGTTTGCGCCTTCAATACAAACGCCTGAACCACGACCGCCTGAAATGTCGCCAGCGCCTGAAGCTGTTGTTGACGAGGATACGGCAAACCTAAGCGACAAGGAACGCTTCGAGCGAAGCATGAAACGCCTTGAACAGAGCATCATTGCGCGGGAGCGAACGAGGACGCATGACTTCAATAAAGAAGCCCCGAAGGAGCGGGGCATCCAAGCTCACGGCGAGGATGTTGCCACGCTCCATTCAGGCGCGTGGATTGAAATCAAACACTGCCTGCTCTGCCCCCGCCATTGCGGCGTTAACCGCACGGCGGGCGAGCGTGGCTACTGCGGTGAAAGCGCTAAACTTCGTCTTGCCGTAGCGTCCATACACCACGGTGAGGAGCCACTCATCACTGGCACGGGCGGATCGGGCGCGATATTCGTCAGCGGCTGTAATCTGGGCTGTGTCTTCTGCCAGAACCACCAGATTTCCCATGAAGGTATGGGGCGAGAGGTAGACATAACCGAATTTGTCGCCATTTGTCTGAAGCTACAGGCGCTGGGCGCGGAAAATATCAACATCGTTACCGGAACCCACGCGATTCCAGCCATTGTTGCTGGTCTTAAACAGGCGCGCGCCGATGGCCTGGTCATACCCACGCTCTGGAACTCCTCAGCGTATGAGAGCCTTGAGGCGCTCTCCCTCCTCGACGATGTGATCGATGTATACCTGCCTGATCTCAAAACCCTTGACCCAAACCTTGGCGCCCGTTTCTTCAACGCGCCGGACTATCCCGAATACGCCACAAAGGCGATTCTACGTATGCTGGATACACGGGTATTGAGAGTCTCAGCCAGCTCCACGCTGAGGAGCGGAGTCATTATCCGGCATCTCGTGCTTCCCGGCTACCTTGAGGCCACACGGGAGACGCTTCGCTGGTTTGCGGAACATTGTCAGGGACAGGCGCTGATTTCGGTGATGACCCAGTACACGTTGCCAAGAACCATAGATGCGCACGTGAAAGACGCACCAAAACGCTGTATGAGCGAGCGGGAGTATGAGACTGTGCTTGGGTGGCTTGAGGAATTCGATATAGAAGACGGTTTTTATCAGGAACTAGCGTCAGATTCAGACTGGCTTCCTGATTTTACCAGACAGAACCCGTTTTCTTCGACGCTTTCCACAACAGTTTGGCACTTTCAATCACCGTAGAGTTGAATGTAGTGTCGCTTTTTATTGATATATGGTATACTAGTTAAATGTATACGCGGGAAATACAGCCACCCAGAAGCAGTCCCGTTGAGCGGGGAAAGCCTCTCCAAGGAACCTGGGTTACGCCTTTTGAGACCATTAACCTCCTGGATATTGAGCGGCCATTCTCTTTCCCGTTCCCCAAGTGGATACAAGACCTGCGCCTCAAGGAATGGGAAACCTTTCTGATACAGGATGAACGGTTTTGCCTGAGCGCCTTGCTCGGTAACTTCAAAACCTTTCGTCGGGCGCAGGCCTTACTCTATGACAAAAGAACGAAACAGCGCTTGAAGTTCAGTAAGTTCCTTCCTTTTAGCGGCTGGCATATTCCTTCGACGCTCTCCAATGCTACCATAGATAGCCATTCTTATAAGTTCTTCTTTCGTATCCATGATTGGCTTGAAGCTGATACCATACATTTTGACCTTCACATCGACGCACAGCGAAAACGAACCGCGTTTACAGCGCACATGAAGTATGATGTCAATCAAAGCAAGACCACACCGCTGGCAGTGAACCTTCTCTTCTCCGAGCGGCGCTGTATGAGCGCGTTTAAGGTCATCTGTCCGGTACAGGGGGATATTGTGTTCGCCGGGCGGCATATTGTCATGGATAAAGAGCATACGCAGGGTTTCTTTGGCGACTTCAAGGGCTACTTCCCTTATCGGACGCGGGCGAAGTGGTGTACCGCATTTACCATTGATGAACAGGGGCGCTATGGTTTCAGTATTGCCGACAATCAAACTAAGGAGTCTTTTACGAATAATGAGAACGCACTCTGGGTCAATGGGCACCTCACTCCTCTACCTCCGGTTCGTATTACTATGCCCAAGGGTCCTGACTCGGATTGGATCATACAGGATATGGAAGGTATGGTAGACCTTGTGTTTACGCCAGTGGAGCTGGCTCATAATGTTCTGAACATACTGGTGGCAAAGTCAGAGTATGATATGCCATTAGGTTATTTTAACGGCATTCTTCTTGACGCTGAGGGAACGCGGATTCAGGTGCGTAATCTCTGGGGTGTTGGAGAAAATATCTATCTACGGGTATAAACATGGCAAAAGAAAAAGCAGTATATGAACCAGGCGAGCTTGATCGGGTTCGCAACAAACTGGGCGTGATTGATGAAGATGAGGCCAAACGCATGGCTGAAGTGCTGGGCGGGGATGTGGGCGTGGAACGCTCTGCGAGTCCACCCGAACCAAGCAAAGTCGCCCCTATTGTCAGACGAAAGTATTCTGACACAACGACTGGTCCAAAAACTAAAGGTGATGCGACCATTGTAGGAAATGCACGAAGCGAAAAAAGCGCATCCCTGAAGGAATCTTTAATCGCGCAAAAACAGGCAAGCCAGACGGATGATGATCCCAAGGTTCCGGTTAAGGCCAACTACTTTGAGCGGCTCAAAATGGACAGGTACGCAGCTGAGGAGGAATTTGAAATCAAATCCTTCGCTCAGGTCATATTTGCGACATTCTCCTTCTTTACCCGTCCAACTGATTATGTAAACTCAGCCTTCATAACCCGATGCATGCCTGTGTACTATAAAAAAATTGAGTTACTGGTAAATTCAACGCGGACACTATTCCCCCGAAACAACCGGGTACTGAATGATAAGTTGAAAAGAATATCTATCTTTGTGTTTTCCGTCCTTGATACCATACGGTATTGGAACATTGAGCGGATTTCCGGAGACCTGGCCCGAATGCAGGCCAGACCCCATGGCATCAAGATCAGCGAGCTTAGCGATATTCTGCGAGCGGTATATAAACCTATCTTCATCCTGGAGCATCTGAATACTGAGGCCCATATCAGAGAATCGTATAAATTGCTCTACCGTCTGCTGTTTATCGAAGACCCGATTAATGCGAAGAGAAAGTACGAGGATCTGATCGAAAACGCGATGGACGCCTTTATCTCGATACGGGAGAATATCCATTACCTGCTCTACCCGCTCCTGATGAAACTGCTTTCCAGTACCTTTATTCCTTATGAACGCTTCTTTAAAGAACGGAGAAACCGTTTTCTGGCCTTTCTCAACGCTACAGAAGAGGAACGAATCAATCCTGTATCACCGGTACAGGCAGAAGAAGAAAAAGCCCAAGATGGCGAGGCTGAAGAGGTCGACGATACAGTAGAGGGTGCGGTGGATGATGATGAAAAGGCACGGCGGAAACAGGCCGCGGCTGAGGCGGAACAAAAAACCTTTAACCAAAGCCTCCGTACGATGGAAACGCTCTTCCCCCACGCCGGCTGGGACAAACTTGACACCTACCCCGACCTCTACCCCTATTTCAGAGGCATCTTCAATCTGAAGAAGGACTACGAACTCATCGCCCCAACCGATGCCCTGCAACAGGTAATCATGCTTATGCGCGTCCTACAGGAACTGTTCTTTGGCCTACGCTATACGTCCTTCTCCCCACTTGTTGTACCGCAAAACGGTGGTCGTCTTGATGAGGTGCTGGGCGACATTATCAACAACTGGCCAAATCATGAGATTGCCTTTGAAAAGGAATACCTGTCCCGCCTCAGCGAGTATTGCCGGCTTCTGGAAAGTTCAGACCGAACCTCAACATACACCAAACGTCTGTATAGCGAGCTTCAATGGTTGCGTAAGTTATACTTCTTCCCCTATTACCAGTTTGAGACCTTTTCTTCACCACCCATTCCTAAAAACAGCATCAACGCCGTATACCCAGAGGTGCGCCGCTTGCGGAAACTACTCAGTATAGTCGTCTCCAGCATTGAGACAGCAAACAAAAACGGGGGCGTGGAGACACTGGCTCACTGCGAAGGTATCAATAACCCATGGAACGCCTACACATTTCAGGTGGGCAATCCAATCTCCATGCGGCTTAATATGCTTCTGGGACCTAAGCGGCGAACCAACGCTACGCTCGTATCTTTTACCCTTATGGTAGCTTCGGTGCTGGATCACATTCTCAATTGCGAGGATAGCTGGGCATATCCACCAGAATTGGGACACTTGTTCCGCAGCGTGAATGGTGAGGGAAACATACCTCAGTTCGGAGTCGACGAAAAGATCGACGCCGATCTCATCTTCAAACAGGTCTTGAAAGAACAGCGGGAGCATAAAAAGCAGACCTAATCTGGCCTTGCTTTCCTTAGCATATCTGATTACGATAGAAAGCATGTCAGGAGGGTTTTATGACGATGAAAACGAAAACAATCGGGCTAGCTCTTTTTTTGTTTACTATACTGTGTTTTACGGTACTCGGACAAAACTTGTCCGATTTCAGAGTAAGGCTCAATGAAACGGGAAACACACAAACAATAAGCGTAATCGCTTACACTGGCACAGCGAAGGATATCACCATTCCGGCGCAGATAAACGATGTTCCGGTACGTATTATTGAGAGGGGAGCGTTTCAATCCCTGACAAGCCTTACCCGCGTTACCCTTCCTTTCGGCGTTACAACCATTGAAAGCGGTGCGTTTAACGGCTGTTCAGCCCTTGTTTCGCTCTCCATTCCCGCCACAGTAACAAGTATCAGCACGGACACGTTTAGTGGCTGTTCAAGCCTCACCACTATTGAGGTTGATCCGCGAAACCAGCAATACATGGGATTCCAGGGAGTGCTGTTTGATAAAGCTGGAATAACGCTCCTGTACTATCCATCAGGCAAAATCGGGGACTATTCAGTGCCTGACAGCGTAAAGAACGTAGCCCCGGGCGCGTTTATTGACGCCGACAAGTTGAGCCTCGAATCCTACAATGAAATAACGCAACGCTTCGGCAGCGCGGCTTTTGGCGTTCCATCCGGACAGAGTCCCGATGCCCCATCAAATTCCGTAAGCTCTGCTACGGCAACTGGGGTGGCAAGCTCAGTCTCAGCCAGGAGAAGTCAGGGGCCGGTACTTCCGGGAAGATCGAAGTTGGTGTACTATGTATCCGCGCAAGGTAACGATGCCAACAATGGCCTTTCAGAGGCCGCTCCTTTCAGAACACTCTCAAAAGCCATTGAAGCAACAGCGACAGGCCCAGTAAGAACCATCACGGTCATTGGCAGGGTAGAAGGTGGTTTTATCCTGACCAACATCAATGGAGAACTCCTTATAACGGGTAAGCCTGACGCGACTGAGACGGAAAAAGCCTCTATCGAGGTTTCCTCTGGTCTCGTTCTTCAAGTGAATGGGTTTACTAAGTTGCGACTTGAGCATATCGAGATTACTGGCGGTACTATAGGCGGAATTCGCGTAGACAACGGCGCGTTTCTTACGCTGGGAACAGGCGCGCGTGTCTCCGGTAATGTCGGGGCAAACGGCGGCGGCGTGAATATACACGGTCAGAACACCACACTCGTTATGGAAGGAAACGCAACAATCACCGGCAACATAGCCAACGCAGGAGGCGGCGTCTTTATCTGGGAAAGCGGTATGCTTGTCATGAAGAACATTGCGACAATCACCGGCAACCGCGTTATACAGGGCGTTAACGAGTATGGACGGGGCGGCGGTGTTTTTATGCAAGATGCTTACTTTATCATGCAGGATAGCACGGAAGTTTCCGGCAATAGAACATTCGCATCAGGCGGCGGTCTCTTTGCCTTGAGAAGCAACATTACCATGCGGGACGGCGCGGTGATCAAAGACAACAGCTCGGTAGTCGCCGCGGGTGGGGCGTATTTGTACAAAGGCGCACTCACTATGGAAGGTAACGCCGAGATTTCAGGCAACAGCGCCGCCACAAACGGCGGCGGCGTGGAACTCAGCTCCATCGAAGACGACAATGGAAGCACTGTTTTGTTACGGGAGTCCGCCAGAATTGCCAACAATTACGCGGCTATGAGAGGCGGCGGACTGTTTATAGGCAAGAATAACAGAGTGGTCTTGCAGGACGACGCGGAAATATCTGGTAATCAGGCGCAAAACGGCGGCGGTGTAAGAGAAGAGCAGGGCGCGAGATTGATACTGGATACAACAGCCAGTATTCGTAATAACACAGCGTCTCTATACCCGGATATATCAACGATAAATTGATTGTTGATATATGCCGGCAAAATCGGCTTTCTTCTATAATAATTGTTCCAGCAGCTACGATACCTGCTGCTTTATCCTAGCAGAGCCGGACACCTTCAGAGCGTATTCTAATACCTTCAGAGCGTATTCTAATACCTTCAGAGCGTATTCTAATACCTTCAGAGCGTATTCTAATACCTTC
>JAITIX010000123.1 GCA_031279205.1 Treponema sp.
GCAATAATACCCACCATCAAAGACAATTTAATTCGTATTTTCATAATATGCTCCTTATCCTAAGTATACTCAAAATAAGACCGCCGTCAAGCAATATCAAAAAAACTCACAATATGAAGAAGCGGATTATCTCCATAGACAGGGTAATTCCCGTAGACTTGATAAATACTCACGTTAGTATTTGAGTTATAAGCAGTACAAATCCAATCATCCCACGCTTGTAATAAAACCGCCGGAGAGCTGGCACCGTCGCTCTCCGGCGGGGATTCTTTATTTGAAAGTCTCTTTGTACGCCTCACGGATCAAGGCAAGTCCTTCATCAACCTTAAAGGTACTTTTCAGCACCTGTACTTCCTTGTCCCAATCATCAACGCTTGCCTGCCCCAGAATGACCTTGGTCGCGGCTTCCAGAACATAGGTATCCGCAGGGGTTTTGATATCGTTATAGCGCTGTTGTTTATTTTCATCATAAAATCGCGCGTAAAATACCGGTGGCGCGAAAGCATTATGTTCGGTTAAGAACTGCTTCTGAGCAGTAACGAACTGTCCAACGTTTTCAAAGAATTCCGCGCCGTCTTTGGTTAACACGCTGAAAATAAACTGATCGTTAAGCCCGTGAGACACAATGCTTCCCCCAGTATTTCCAGCGTACTGTATATCAGCCAACATCTTCACCTCGCCATTTGCCATGGTGTAGGTTTCGCCCTCAGTGCCAAACATAAGCGTTTTCGCACCTATATCGGAATAAGTCCAGTCAATGAAGCGGATAAGCTCCTCTTTGTAGCGCGTGTTGGCGGCAATCGCCTTGGTATACCCGTAATAACCCTGAAGAACCGGATAACCATAGCGTTTGCCATTGTATTTGGGTGGGAGTATGGGTCCCCAGAACCAGCCTGGGTCTGCAAGGTTTTTGCTGATGTCATAAAAAGCGCTGTCCTGATAATCATAGGAGAACATGCCAGTATTCTTAATCCACGATTCCTCGTATTCCTCATCACTCCTAATGGCGAAATCTTTGGCAATCAGGTTGTCCTTGTATAAACGCGCGATAAAGGCAAGCAGGTCTTTGAAATTCTGCGTCGCAGGCGCATACACATAATCATCTATATCCGGATCAAGATAATAAGTGTACGTTGTATTCATGATATTACCCAAACCGTATATGAGATGGCTCGCTTCCCAACGGTTGATATACGGCGCTGAATTGGGATAGTTATCTTTAACCGTTTTCAGCATATTGTAAAAATCGTCAAGGGTTTCAGGCTCGCGACTCAATCCCAGTTTCTCAAGAATATCAATACGGGCAAGAAACGCTTCGTCCATGCGCGGCGTTTCGTAAATACGCGGCGCACCGTAACGGACGCCGTTGGGACTGGTGGCCAGCCGCATGGCCGGCGGGTTCGCGTTCAGCACCTTGACAAAGTTCGGCATTAAGCCAGAAGCGATATACGGCTCAAATGACAAAAATGCACCCTGAGGGCCGTAGCGATCAATCGTCGAATAGGAGCGCAGGCCAATAACATCAGGCAGAGTCTGCGAGGCGAGCGCCGTGGCAAGTTTTTCGTTATAACTTGCCAAAGGCACCGGAATCACCTGAAAGTCAATATTAGTAGCCTTTTTGATAGCCTGCCACACGATTTCACTGCCGTCATACCCGTACTGGGATATAACCCAGAACGTCGGACGAATCACCGTCGCGCTTATGGAAGCCGGGTCTGAGTAATCAGTTGCGCCGCCGGTAGGCTTGTACTGCGTAGCCGCGCCCTTGGTCTGCCCCTGCTGCGCGCCGCCGCCTGCGAATACCCTGGCCGGTAAACCAGTCATAAGGATGATGGCGAACATCGCCCCAATAGAAAGAATCTTTTTCATGCTTTTCTCCTTAAAAAACAGAATATTGAAAATAAAATATCCCACAAGCGAATCCGTGCCACAAACACGATCCAGATCACTCTTTAATCGAACCGATCATCACGCCCTTTACAAAATATTTCTGAATAAAAGGGTAAACACAGATAATCGGCAAAATGCTGACCAAAATACTGGCAGATTTCAGCGCTAAAGTGGCCGTCTTTTGGCTGAAATCGAGAAAAGAGCCATCCGCGATAGCAGCGCCCATCGAAGCATTTACCAGAATCATCCGCAGCACGAGCTGAAGGGGATATTTTTTAGAATCATTAAAGTACAAAAGCCCGGTAAAGAAATCATTCCAGATGCCAACAGCGGAAAACAGCGCGAGCGTGGCGATAATCGACTGGGAAAGAGGCATGATAATCCGCCACAGTATGGTCCAGTCCGACGCGCCATCGAGATACGCCGATTCGCTTAAACTGACCGGAATGCTCTTGAAAAAAGTCCGGCAGATAATGATGTTCCACGCGGAAAGGGCGCCCGGCAAAATCATCACCAGGCGGTTATCCACCAGTCCAAGGTTGCGGTACATGAGAAACGTCGGTATCATGCCGCCGCCAAAAAACATAGTAATAATATAGACAATAGAAATAAAACCCTTAAGCTTAAATTTCGCCTGCGCTAAAGGATACGCGGTTATACACGTGATAAACACGCAGCTTATAGTACCAAAAATGGTATAGATAATGGTATTAAGGTATGAGCGCGCGAAAAGGGGATAGGTGGAAATATGCTGAATCGCCGAGAAATCAATACCAATGGGAAACAGCCATACATTTCCAGCCATGACTTGTGCGGTGTCGCTGATGGCTGTTGAAAAAACATAAATAAAAGGATAGAGCATTATAATATCAAGAATCACCAGCAAAACCACAATAACGCCAACAAAAATGCGTTCCGACAGACTATCCCTTGTTTTTTTCTTATTTACCATAAACTTTCTCCAAAAAGATGTCTCGAAGTCCAGTTTCCGAGCAGGAGGAACATAACCGCCACCACGCTGTTAAACAAGCCCACCGCCGCTGCGTAACCGAATTCCTGATTGAGCATACCCATGCGATATACATAGGTAGAAATAACATCAGCGACGCTATAGGTCGCGGGACTGTACATGAGCAGTATTTTTTCAAAGCCAACACTCAGCACCGAGCCGATTCTGAGAGTAAAAAGCACCGCTATGGTTGGGATCATACAAGGCAGGGTGATTTTGAACATGCACGCCATTTTACTCGCGCCGTCAATTTTAGCAGCCTCATACAGTTGGGAATCAATTCCGGTTATGGCTGCGAGGTAGAGGATGCTGTTATAGCCGACATTCTGCCATATTCCCGAACCAATATACAGCGGGCGGAACCATTTCGTTTCATTAAAAAACGCAATTACATTTCCACCCAGCGCGTGTATGCCGTCATTGATCACGCCATTTTCATTCCCAAAAATTGAGCGCATAATACCCACAATAATGACCACTGAAATAAAGTAGGGCAAATAGGTGATGGTCTGCGTAACTTTCTTAAAGCGTTTTATGGTAACTTCGTTAAGCATAAGCGCCAGAAGGATTGGCGCTGGAAAGCTCCACAATATGTCAAACAGACCCAGCAGAAATGTATTACCCAACAGGCGGGGGAAAAAGGGGTCACTGAAAAACCGGACAAAGTTCCGAAAACCAACCCATTTAGAGCCTGAAATCCCCAAATAAAGGCTGTAGTTTTGAAAAGCCATCACCATGCCACCCATTGGCAGATAGCGGAACAAAAATACCATTATAAATCCGGGTATCGACATGGCGAGAAGCCACTTATTATGATGTATATCATCGATAAAAGCGCTCGCCCCAACAATCCTTCTTTTCTTTTCATGTTTAGTTATCATAAATTTTCTCCTTAACAAGTGTAGATGAACCTACGAACGCAACAGGTTTTATCAACTCGATGGATCGCCTTGCGCTAGAATATCTCCGAGCCACACCGGCGAGTCTTTTCATGTTCATTATCCTCCTTGTACTGTGAGGCTTGAGGTTCAGGGAGGCGAGTTCCGCGTCTGTCAGACTAATGAGATAGCGGCTCTTGATAAACCGCATCTTCCCTTCCAGCCGGTCAAAATCTTCCTGGCGCTGGACGGTAATCACCGGCGCACGCGCCCGACTTTGCCAGCTCAAGGGGTTTTCCGCCTGGGCAGCTAGGGCGGCAAGTCTATCGGCCACATTCTGCGGCGCGCCAAAGGACGGCGGTGTGGGTAACGAAAGCGGATTTATACTTGTATTTGCTATTGCTCGTTGTTCCGCCCGCGATCCCGGAAACCAGTTTGTAGTTTCTGACATTATATAAGTCCTTTTCTATTTATTTTCCCACCGCTCACTCCGTTCTGTCTTCCGCTTGACTCATTCTTGCCACCGCTCACTCCGTTCTGTCTTCCGCTTGACCCATTCTTGCCACCGCTCACTCCGTTCTGTCTTCCGCTTGACTCATTCTTGCCACCGCTTGACCCATTCTTGCCACCGCTCACTCCGTTCTGTCTTCCGCTTGACCCATTCTTGCCACCGCTCACTCCGTTCTGTCTTCCGCCAAAGTATTCTGTCCAACGGTTGAGTTGTTTTTGTCTAAAAATGAGGAATTTTGCTGTCTAAACGGGAAAATCTGACTAAATCGAGAAAGGTGCGGTGTCAGGTACTTGACACGCTGTTTTTTGCTAAGTATAGTCGTGAGTCGTGAGTATCTTCTTACCTGCTGTTTTCAAAAGCATAAAACCATTCTAAGCCCTTCGCTGAACATGTCAAGTGATTTGTTAAAATTTGTGAAGATTTTTCTTGATAGGCTTCATTGGGCATGATTCAACCCGCTCCGCGGCATTAGTAACGTGAGTTCATCCGCATTCCTCGCCGCCACACCACTGCACTGGATTGACACTCGCAATGACTTTTTTCTTCCCATCGAACTCATGTTAGAATACCCTCGGAGGCTATCACAGTTAGTTCAGAAGGTACCGCGGTTAGCTCAGAAGGTATCACGGTAAGTTCAGAAGCTACCGCGATTAGCTCGGAAGGTATCACGGTAAGTTCAGAAGGTACCGCGGTTAGTTCAGAAGGTATCGCGATTAGCTCGGAAGGTACCGCGGTTAGTTCAGAAGGTACCGCGGTTAGTTCAGAAGGTATCGCGATTAGCTCGGAAGGTATCACGGTTAGTTCAGAAGGTACCGCGGTTAGTTCAGAAGGTATCACGGTTAGTTCAGAAGGTACCGCGGTTAGCTCGGAACTTACTGGACTGCTGGTCAAAAATGCTTGATTGACAAAGGGACATTCTCCAACTAGAGTTGTTTTATGGTATCGGTAATTGGTATTAAAATCGCTAATGGTGAGTTTTACTCGATTCTGGAAGAGAACGCGCCTGTTAAAAAGCGGCTTATACTCACCACAGTTCATGATAACCAGCAAAGCGTTCATATTGATCTGTATAAAAGTGATACAGGTACCATGCGGAACGCTCTGTGTATTGGTAGTCTCCTTATTGATCACCTCAAACCTGCTCCAAAGGGGGAACCGTCGATAGAAATCATCGTTACGTCCAATAGGTATAGAGAAATCACAGTGGACGTTGTTGACCTTGATTCAGTGTCGGAGGCGCGTCACTTGCAGGTATCGCTGAACGCGTCGGTAGATTCGCCACCGGCAATGGAGGCTGACTTTGAGGTTGAAGATGTCATGCCAGACCTTGCCCCGCCAGCGGGTCTATACGTTGCCGAGACGAAAAAGAAATTTCCCTGGCTCGTTTCTCTCATTGGTGTGCTTATAATACTTTTCTTGGTCTGGTTTTTTTTATTACGCGGGAAAGCTAACAGAGAAACGCCGCCAGACGTACTCAGTGCGGTGGGGTCGCCTCAGCCTGAGCCTACACTGCTTCCGACGCCCTCTCCCGCGCCGCTTGCCGTCATTGACCCGCCATCACCGGTTCTGACACCTGAGCAGGTAACAACAGAGCAGGAATCGGTAGGTGAGCCGGAGCCGCTTACTACCGATATTGCCGAGCCTGAAGTAACAGCAGAGTCTGAGTCGCTGGGCGCTGGTGTTGTTGAGTCGGATTCTGCGGCGGAGTCTGGGCCGTTTATGCCGATAGAAGAAGTAACAGAGGAACCACAACAGACTGCGGCGCTTGTGCCGCTCATCGAAGCGCCGACTCAAGCGCCTGAGTCGCCGCTTGAAGAAGTTACCCGAAGCAGACCTGCGCCGCCGGTTGCTTCGTATAAGGTTCCAACCACCATTCCTCCCTCTGGCGCGCCGTATCGGATACGGTGGGGAGATACCCTTTGGGACATATCGGAGGCTTTTTATCGTAATCCCTGGCTGTATCTTCGTATTGCTCGGTTTAATAATATCCGTAACCCTGATCGTATTGTTTCAGGTACTACCATTCGCGTTCCGCCACGTTAAGACGTGCTTTCTTCTATTGCTCCTGCCCTATGTTGCTCTCTCCTGCAAGAGCGAGGAGCGGGCGGATATCCCGTCTCCGCAGTTCTCGACTGCTTTTTATGAGGCGCTCCTTATACGTTCACACATAAACGACGGTACTGAAGCGGATATACGGGAACGGTTTGAGACCAGCCTCAAGAGCGCTTCGCCCCGTATACGCGAAGAAGCTGCCCATGAGCTTATTCCAATAGTCTTGCGGGATAAGGAAACTAACATTCGTGTTGCTAACGTAGATCGTGATCTGTATGGGGCGATACTGTACACCAGAGACCGCTGGAAGGAGACATTGGAAGTGCTCAAAGACGCTGATTCTCCCTGGTCAATGGCCTTGAGCGCCGTGGCTAGGTACCGTGAAGAGGGACACAAAGACGCGCTTGTTGATCTGCTTATGGACGCTCCGATTGATAGCGCATACTTATGGGCGCTGGCTACGATTGAGGAAGAGCATATCAGCCTGTCTGAACTTGAGTTTGCCGCCGTATATGGACGCCGCGCCGCTGCCCGTTCCAGCTTTAGCGAGGCGTTGAACCATTTTCGCGTTGTGATCGCACAAAACCCCCGACTCTTTTGGCGCTATCCAGTCCTGCTGAATGATTTGGGGCGTAGTTTTCAGTACAGTTCTATACCCGAAGGCATAGCAATCCTGCTTCAGTGGGAAAACCTACTCCAACTTGACGTAGCGTCTGAATCCCTTGACGTTCCCGCGGTACGCTACCGGCTCCGCTACTTTCTGGGGCGGCTTGAACGGCAGCGCGCGCGCTATGAGGAGGCGGAGGATTACTTTCGAGCTGCGCTTCTGCTTGCGCCGGACCTGGAGCAGGAGGATGCCTGTATTTGGTATATCCTTAACATGGCGCTGACAAACAAGCCTGAACGTCTGGGCGCGCTTCTCGCGCTCTATCAGCAGCGCTGGCATGACGATGCTTACTTTGAAGACATTCTGTCTCCCTACTGCCGTTATCTCACGGTGAATAGGCAATGGACACTCCTGCTTGAGACATTCTTGCGTATCCGTAACGGGAATGACCGGGCGCTCGTCGCTCAGTACGCCTATATTGCGGGACGGGCGCTTGACGAAGGTTTCTTGACTATAAAAGATGCTGCGCCTGCCTTGAGCGCCCTTAACGTGGATGCGGGAACCACGACGGATGCGCTGGCACGCACCTTTTACCGAATCACCTTTGAGGAGTCTCAGGCGTCGTTTTATTACCGCGCTTTAAGCGCCTCCCGTCTGGGACTTGCTCTGGATATTGCCCCGGCGCACGGCGCGGCAACTGAAGTCGCCATGAGCGACGAGTTTCAGTTCCTTATAGGCTTCTTTGACGCAGGCGCGGGCTCGCTCGTGTTACCTTATCTGAACCGCCTGCGGGATAGGCTTTCCATTGCCGAGCTTCGGCGCATGGCTGAGGCATTCGCCGCTGATGAGCAGTGGATCGAGTCCATCAGGATTGCCAGTGTCTACATGAACCAGCAGGATTATGTGGCGAGCCGAGCAGACCTTGAACTTTATTACCCGCGTCCATTCAAGGAAATCATTGAGGGACGCGCCCTCGACCTGAACCTTCCGCCTCAGCTTCTCTATGGCCTTATCCGTACGGAGAGTGCTTTTGACGCGAACATTGCTTCATCCGCCGGTGCAGTTGGTCTTACCCAGCTTATGCCTGCAACCGCGCTGGAAGAGGCGCGGCGCATTGCCAGAAACGGCGGGGCGAACTATGTGGAGAACAGCGCGGTGAACGCCCGCGATCCAGTTGCTAATGTACACATTGGTGCGTCA
Source organism: Treponema sp. (assembly GCA_031279205.1). Classification (GTDB taxonomy): domain Bacteria; phylum Spirochaetota; class Spirochaetia; order Treponematales; family Breznakiellaceae; genus JAIRMT01. The sequence goes on from JAITIX010000123.1 coordinate 8,148, forward strand.
TACCTCAGTTCGCTGGTGAAGAGCATGGGGAACCCAATGCTGGCTTTACTTGGCTACAACGGCGGCCCAACGCGGGTGAGGCGTCTGCGTAATGCTGAACCGGCTCTGCCCATGGACCTGTTTCTGGAGACCATTTCGATAAACGAAACCCGCAACTATGGAAAACGGGTGAGTGCTGCCGCAGCAATGTATGGCTACTTGTATTTTGGTTTGAGTATGACCGCTGTTGTTGCCGATATGTTTAGGTAAGATGTTATAAAAACATATACGAGAATTCTCCAAATTTGAGTACAAGTTATGTTCTGATGAGGTTATCCGTGTATCTGAATGAAGTTTTCACGCAAGAGGTGTCCAAATTTCGTCTTATCGCTATCATCGCAGGCGGGATACTGGGATTTCTTTCTATTATATTGGGAGTTTCCATCACTGGCGCGCTCTTTGGCGCGGAGGGCTTTCTGTTCGGGATAGGAACCTTTCTGGTGAATGCCTACGGGGTGCTTTCCTTTGCGATTCCAGCCTACATTTTCTTTGCCGCCTTCGTTCTTGCCGAACCGGTCTATCGCCCCCAGCGTATTTTTATACTTAACGCGGTCATCGTCCCCTTTCTGACACTGGCTATTGGTTTTGTGTTTATCCGCGACTTTGACAGTTTCTCGCTCAGTATCCCGTTACTCCACTTACTGGGCAAGTCGGGCTTTAACTTTTTTGTTGTTTTACTGACCACGATTGAGGGCGTAGCGATCATGCTGTTCATGAGTATGCTGTTTCCCCATGAGTATGAAAAACGAGAATACATTAGACACCTCAGTGGAGATGCCCCTTTGCCGTCTAGAAAAAAAGTTGCGCCGATTCAGCGTCCCTCGGTATGGCGAATGCCGAGAGCGCCGCTTCACTTGGGTAAGCCACCCACTATCCTGCTCTTGCCGTTTAATCAGCCGGAATCAGAACCACTGGAAGAAACACCCGAAGAAACCCGGCTTGAAGTGCCGCCGACAGCGCCTATTGTGAAAGAATTCCGGCTGCCTGAATTAAAGCCGCTCTCTACAGCTCAAGTTATAGAAGAGTTTACGGCCGTGCAGGAACCTATTGCGGCGCACAAACCGAAGCCGGTGAAAAAAGCCAGGCCGCCGTATCAGGTGCCAGTTAGCGGCGTTCTGAATGAACGCCCTGATGCCGACAACCTTGTTGATACAGATGCGCAAAACGAGGGACGGATTCTGGAGGAAACGCTCAGGGAGTTCAACATTCAGGCTGAAGTTACGGATATCCGAAAGGGGCCGGCCATAACCATGTTTGAGATACTGCCCGCGCCGGGGGTAAAGCTGACCAAGATTGCGGGTTTGCAGGACAACTTCGCGCTCAGGCTGGCCGCTGTGTCCGTGCGTGTCGTGGCTCCCATTCCGGGGAAACACGCCGTGGGCATTGAAGTGCCTAACGCCAAACGAAGCGTGGTTGCCTTCGCCGAACTTATCGAGGCTGAACTTGGCCGAAACAAACCCCATGCAGAGGTTCCCGTGATCCTCGGCAAAGACATTAGCGGTGAATCACAAACCATTGACCTCACCCAGACCCCGCACATCCTCATCGCCGGCTCAACTGGTTCTGGCAAGTCTGTCTGCGTGAACACAATGATCCTCTCGATCCTCTATCTTTGCACTCCCGATCAATGCAAACTCATCCTGATTGACCCTAAGATCGTGGAACTCAAGCTCTACAACGGCATCTCCCACCTTTTGACGCCGGTGATTACCGAACCGACTAGGGCGTTTCAGGCACTGCAATACTGCATCGCGGAAATGGAACGACGTTACGCTAACCTTGAGGCTATGAGCGTGCGGGACATCAAAACGTACAACAGGCGCGTTAAAGAACGCGACGTTGACGCAGAACCCATGCCGTATATCGTGGTCATCATCGACGAGTTTGCCGACCTTATGGCCACCAGCGGCAAGGAACTGGAAGCGATTGTGGCGCGCCTCGCGGCTATGAGTCGCGCCGTGGGCATCCACCTGGTGCTGGCAACCCAGCGCCCCTCGGTTGATGTGATCACAGGCCTCATCAAGTCAAACATCCCCAGCCGTATCGCCTTCATGGTCGCAAGTAACATGGACAGCCGCATCATCCTTGACAAAGTTGGTGCTGAAAAGCTGCTGGGCAAGGGTGATATGCTTTACAAAGGTATGGACATTCCCTTTCCTATTCGGATTCAGGGCGCTTTTGTTTCAGACGAAGAGGTCGAGCGGGTCGTGGAACACGTTAAAACACTGGGTGAACCAGCCTATATCGACAACGAAATGTTCTATAATGAGGACGATTCAGGTTCCCTGCCCTATTCAGGCTGGGAAGACCCACTTTATGGACAGGCGTTACAAATCGTTAAAGAACAGGGCAGGTTAAGCGTCAGTTCTCTCCAGCACAAGCTCAACATCAAATACAATAGAGCTGCGCGACTTGTGAGAGAAATGGAAGAACGCGGGGTACTTGGTTCAGCACGGGGTTCCAAGCCACGAGAATCGTTAAAAGAAGTGTAAGGAGACTGTTTTATGGTCTACCGATCCGTGTTACCAATACTGCTTATCATCTCTTCACTTTTATGCTGCTCAAAACAGACGCTGGAGCCATCCACAGTCCCCGCGCCTGTGGAGGTGGAACCAGCCCCGCTTATAGTCCTTATTGTTTCTCCCCCCAGCTATCAAAACATCTCTGGCGTATCGCAGGAAGACCGCGACACGGTTGATGGCTTCCGCGCGCGTAGCCGTGAATTCATTCTTGGCATGAACGCGCAAGAAGACAGTCCCATAAGCGGCTATGCCGCGTTACTATGTGAATGGCTCTCCGCTGTCTTTGCGATTCCCTTTACGCCGCGCTTTTACGAAGCCGATGCCCTTGTCGCCGGCCTTGAAACCCATCAGATTGACTTCTCCATACAGGGGCAAGACAGCACAGCGTTCCCCGTGATAAGCACCGGCAATCCGGCCTTGTCGCCCATCATCAGGATAGCGACGCTAGCTTTGGAACAAGGCGGGGCAGAACAACTTGCCGAACTGCGTAACAAAGAGCCACACGAATACCTTTTCAGCGAATCGAGCGACACGGAGCCAGTCCCCATAGCCGAGACGCCTGTCGCGGAGACTGTAGAACCAAGCATTGAACAAGAATCAGATGATAGAGACGCGATCCAAGCCCTGAGCCGCTTTTTAACACGGCACAACCTCATCATCATCACCATCCTCTTCACTATGGTCGTGGTACTCATCATCTTTGTTCTGCTTAACGCTATACGTTATAAACAACTCAGCAAGTCCCTTGAAACTATGATAAGCCAGCGTACTGAACAGCTTGATGTTCAGACTAAAATCGCCCAGGATTGCGCCCATGAGCTTGAGATTCAGACCAGAGTCTCACAGCTTACGTCGCAAGCCAAGAGCGACTTCCTTGCCCGCGTCAGCCGTAAGATACGCACGCCGCTCAATACCATCATGAGCATGACCGAAATCGCCCGCAAAACAACCATGTCTCCCCAAACCCTTGTGCCACTGAACCAGATATCCACAGCTTCAACACACCTGTTGGCGATTCTCAATGATATGCTTGATATGTCCAAGATTGAGTCCGGAAAATTCGTACTGGTACATAAGCCGTTTCTGCTCAGAACTACCATGCTGGAAGTGGCCAGTATCATTGCACCGCACTGCCGCAACAAGCAGATACACTTCCTGACCAATGTGCGTGAGCTTCCTGACCTGGGTGTTCTGGGCGACAAGCTCCGACTCACGCAGGTACTCATCAACCTTCTGGGTAACTCGGTGATGTTTACGCCTGAGCAGGGCAAGATCGCGCTCGTGGTCAAAATCGAGCAGGAAACCAACAGGGATGCCACCATTATGTTCCGGGTTACTGACAGCGGCATTGGCATGAGCGAAGAACAGATAGCGCAGATTTTCAGCCCTTTCGAGCAGGCGGATGCCTCCATTGCGCCATGTTTTGGCGGTACTGGTCTGGGGCTTTCCATCAGCCAGAGCCTCGTGGCTCAGATGGGCAGTCAGATCACGGTAAAGAGCAATCTGGGCAAAGGTTCGTCATTTAGCTTCATGATTACCTGTGAGAAGACAGAAGACGCCCAACTCAACCTCGCGTCTGAGGAGAACGCCATGTACTGTCAATAAGTTAAGCAACAAGGGCAGCGGGAGCTTATTCCCCACTGTTAACCAACTCAGAATTAGAAGCGTATCCACTTCCTAGCTAGAAGCGTATCCACTTCCTAGCTAGAAGCGTATCCACTTCCTAGCTAGAAGCGTATCCACTTCCTAGCTAGAAGCGTATCCACTTCCTAGCTA
>JAITIX010000127.1 GCA_031279205.1 Treponema sp.
AGCGGTGGCAAGAATGAGTCGAGCGGTGGCAAGAATGAGTCGAGCGGTGGCAAGAATGAGTCGAGCGGTGGCAGCGCAGACAATGCTCTATTCCCTGACGCGGTTTTCATAGGACAGGCAGATGGGCTTACCGGTCTTCGCGTCGCGTACCAGTTCCGCCTCAATCTGATATATCTCCCGTAGATTTTCGCGGGTAACGACCTTTTCCGGGGGGCCTTCTGCTAGGAGGAACCCGTCCTTCATCGCCAGGATGTGATCGGCGAATCGGGAGGCGTTGTTGAGTTCGTGAAGCACCATCACAATTGTCCGCCCTTCCCGGTGGTTAAGTGTGGAAAGGAGGGTCAGAATCTCCATCTGATGGGCCATGTCCAGGTAGGTGGTCGGTTCGTCCAGCAGCATGAACTCTGTTTTCTGGCACAGGGTCATGGCGATCCATGCCCGCTGGCGCTGGCCACCGGAAAGGTCTGACAGAAGCCGGGCGCGGTAGTCTTCGATCCCAGCAATCCGCAGGGATTCCCGGATGATTTCGAAGTCCTCTGTCCCCAAAGTCCCGAATCCGCGCTTGTGGGGAAACCGACCATAAGCCGCCAGTTCTTCCACGCTCATGCCCTCCGGAGCGCGGGGGCTTTGAGGAAGCGCCGCCAGACGCCGGGCGATTTCTTTAGATGGGGAGGCGTGTACGTCCCGCCCATCAAGCCGGATGGTTCCCCTCTCCGGCTTCAGAATCCTGGCCATGCCTTTGAGGAGCGTGGATTTTCCACAACCATTGGCGCCGATGATCACCGTTACCGCCCCCTTGGGGATAATAGTGTTCAGCCCCCGAATCACTGGCCTGCCGCCGTAGCCCAGACTCACGTTCTCCGCAACAATTCCGCTTTCCATAGCATCCCTCCGCTATTGTTTCACCATAAGATAGATAAAGTAGGGCGCCCCGATGATGGAGACCACACTGCCAATATGCAGTTCCAGGGGGGCGAAGAGATTCCGGGCGATCATGTCGGCGCTGACTACGAGCAACATCCCGGTCAGGATCGCCGCCGGCGTGCAGTACCGGCGCTGGGGTCCCGCGAGCTTCCCCGCGATATGTGGGGCAAGTAGCCCCACAAAAGCGATGCTCCCAGCCACAGAGGTGGCCAGCGCGGCCAGCCCCGCAGCCATAGCGATCAGTAACCGCCTATGGCTTTCCGTGTTTACCCCCAGTCCGCAGGCGATCTCGTCCCCCATGGTAAAGACATCAAGATAACGGGACTGGTACAGGGCGGCGGCACAGAGGAAGACGAGGGGCGGACTTACGGCAATCACATAGCTCCAGCTTACTCCCCAGATGCTGCCAGATGTCCATGACAGGACGCTGTTGAAGTTGCGGTTATCGAAACTAAGCTGCAAGATGATGATGAGCGCGTTAAAGCCCGCGTTGACCGCGATCCCCATGAGGAGGAGCCGCCGGGGGCGCATCCCCCGCTGCCAGGCCAGGGCGTAGATGATCGCCGCTGCTGCAAGGCCACCAACAAGGGCGATAAGAGGCATGGTGAATATAGTAAAGACTGGCAGAGAATAGTAGTTGTTCCCGTTGGTCAGGTAGATGTATACCACCACAAACATTGCCGCACCGCTTGAGACGCCGATGATCCCCGGTTCGGCAAGATCATTCCGGGTTACGCTTTGCAGGATGACGCCAGAAACCGCCAACGCGCCTCCCACCAGAAGCGCAATGGCGATCCGGGGCAAGCGGATGGCGAACAGAGCGATCCTCTGCGTCCGAGTACCCTGACCCATGATGGTCTGCACGAGTTCCCTGGGCGAAATCGCCAGTGTCCCCAGGTTCATACTGAGCAGCACAGCCCCCAGAAGGAGGAGCAACAGTACGGTAAAAACCAGGCGAAAGCGCCCGGCGCGGGAAGGGACGGTCTTCATATCCGCTTTTCTTTTCTTACCATCCTGATAAGCAACGGAACCCCCAAAAGGGAAGTCAGAGAACCCACCGGAATCTCGAAAGGACTATTCAAGGTACGGGCAAGGATGTCGCTGTACAGCATCAGCGCCGCGCCAGTTACGATGGACAAGGGTATCACCCGCCGATAATCGCCGCCAACGCCGAGCCGCGCTATCTGCGGCACGATGAGGCAGACGAAGCCAATATTGCCCCCCACCGCCGCCGCCGCTCCGCTTAAGATCACCACGCAGAGCAGCCCCCCGAAGCGTACCCGGTTCGGTCTTTCCCCCAAGCCCACCGCTGCATCGTCCCCCAGGCTGAGGATAGTGATCCGGGGTGAAAGGAACAGGGCGAAAACCAGTGCCAAAGCCGCGATCACGAGAACACGAACCATCCCCCAGGTAGCGCCGCCCAGTCCGCCGGCCATCCAGAAGGCGAGATTTTTGCTGTTGTTGGTTAAGAGGGCGAGCATGGCCGCAAGGGAAGAAAAGAGCATCCCCAGAGCCGTACCCGCAAGGAGCAGCCGCGTGATGTCCAGCCCAGACCGCTTGGCGCTGAGAAGGAACACCAGGGCGGCGCTGACCGAAGCCCCGACAAAGGCGAAAAATACCCGGCCTGGCAACCCCGGAACCTCTCGACTCGTCATATAGATCGCCATCGCCAGCACCGCACCCTGGTTCACCCCCATAATCGACGGGGAGGCAATGGGGTTCCGGGTGATGCCCTGGAGTACAGCCCCGCCCGCAGCCAGGAAACCACCGATAAACAGGGCACAGAGCGCCCGCGGCAGCCGGGAATCCCAGATAATGAGCTGGGCAGCACCGGTTTTCACCTTGCCGAAAACACCCCGCACAATATCGCCCGGCACAATGTTTCGCGCCCCCAGAGAAACCGAGAGAACCAGCCCGGCAAGGATGATGCCAACCTCAGCCACGAAGATAAAAGCCATCCGCCGCACGCCGCTCTGTCCGTTCATTTCCGCACCCTTTCCCTGTTACTGGACGAGCAAGGTTTCCAACTCGTCCAGAAGTAGCTTTTTCCCGTACACACTGTAAGCCTGATTGAAGTACGGAGACTGGGGCAGCCAGATAACCCGCCCGGCAATGACGCTTTCCATGCTGTTCCACACGGAACTAGCTTCCAGCGCCGCCCTGTCGTCCGCAGACGCCAATACTACCATATAATCCGCGCTGATAGTGGTAAGCCCCTCAAGGCTCGCAGTGGGCAGGGTGATGCTATCCTGTTCCGGCAGGTCTGGAGGAATCCCCAAACCCATATCGTTGTAGAACATATCCCCATAGGCCGCGCCGGTAAAAAGATAGTAGGCGTTACCCCCCGTAAGGAAGGCAAAATAAGTCGCGTCAGGACCATTGGCGGCTTTAACCACAGCCCCTACCTCCCGCGCCTGCGCCTCATACTCGGCGATATAGGATTCCACCGCCGCGCCCGAATCAAAAAGTTCCCCCACCATCCGCAAATCCTCACGCCAGTCGTTCACCGTGGGTTCGATAACGATGGTAGTGGCAATGGCCGCAAGCTGCTCGTAGGCTTTTTCCTGCCGGGGGTTGATGATGATAAGGTCAGGCTCCACAGCTAGAACCGCCTCCACATTCACCGTGTCCGACATAGAGTAGCCGATGATCACCGCCCCAGCCAGCAGTCCTTCCAGGTAAGAGGGAAAACGGGTGTAATCATAGGCGTCGGAATTAGAGGTGGCCACTGGCTTGCGCCCGATAATGCAGAGCTTATCGCTAATCCCCGATGCGTCCGCAATACGCTGAGGGTTTGCCGGTATGTCTACCGGTCCCCGCAGGGTGTTTACCGTCCGAGTCTCCGCGCCTGCGCTCAGAACCGGAGTCTCCGTCGGTTGAGCCTCTGACGCTAAGCTTGTAGAAGGCGATGAGCGGTTACAACCGCCCATGACAAATGATAGGATAAGGCAGAAACCACAGATAATAACAGTATGCTTCATTTCGTTACTCCTTAATAGAATGAGATATGTTAGAACATTATAACTATCACACGTTATCGGATACAATAGAGAATGTCAACCTTATTCAACACATATTTTTGGGAAGAGCAGCTATGGCAAGCTGAACGATGAGACGGCGCGCCATCTCATACTCAATTCATGCACGGCACTTTTGCGTAACATTATAAGCGGAAGCACGGCGAATAATTCGGGCGCTTCCAAGAGCAAACTTTGTGGTTAAATCCATCCAACCCGTATTGAACCTGAAGTTGTTCTTATATCAATAGATATAAGAACAACTTCAGCGCCCGCCGCCCCGATGATTCCCGTTATCGAATGTCTATCAGAAACCGATGCGTAGAGCCAATCAGAAAACGGGGTGGAAAGATTACCATGCATCATTTTGGCGGAAAAACGGAACCCAAGGTTTTTTGGCACACCAAGGGTAACACTTCCACTTATCGCGCTCAACGCTATATCGCCGGCGCTCTCAGCGACCGCGCAACGGATACTGCCGCTCATTGTATGAGCTTTCAGAGCGCCTGTTACCATCTTTAAGTCAATAGTGCCACTCGTCGATTCCGCGGCAACGTTGCCATTCACGCGCTCAAAGTCAACATTGCCGCTCATTGTAGTAATAGCGATATTTCCGTCCGCCGCGCCGCAATGGATACTGCCGCTGGCCGTCGAGAATTGTATCTTCTCCGCCGCAATTTTCTTGACTCTGATGCTCCCGCTTGTTGCTTTTACAATAGCCGTCGTATCCAGTTTAATATCGTTCGCCGTGATACTGCCGCTGCTACTCTCCAGCATAATCGCGGAAAAACTGAGTGCGTCATCAGAGCGAATACTACCGCTCGCTGTTTTCACCGCCACTGTTCCGGTGAATGAAGCGGGAATATATACTTCAATGCGACTCTGAAAATCTCCGTTAAGAACAACCGGTCGCTCCCCACTTTCAATAACAAGCTGTTTTTCAGCGTCTGCCGCTGTCGCGTAAGAAACATGCGCGTAATAATCGCTATCATCAATACTCATATATTCTTTGAGAACGAGTAAATCCGTCCCCCTGAACAGCTTAACAGAATCCGAATTATACGTGATTTTTACGCCGCTGACGCCTTTCAGGTCTATTTGCTGGGTGTTAACCAGAACCGCTTCAGGAAGACCATTGCCATAAGCTGTTGCCGCACACGTGATGAACGCAGCAGTCCCAATAGTACGCAATTTAACCATAAAAACCTCCAATGATAAACGCTTTACAGCGCCCTAAACATTAAACTCCGGATACGCATCTTTTTGCACTTACCAGCATTTTTCCCAACGCTTGACCCTAACATGGTTTTCAAAATCTATCTAGCGGGTATCGCCAGCTCGAAGCGGAGGCGACTCCAGTATCTTTTTATCCCCCTTTACCCAAATTATAATTGGAGGAAAGCGACGCCGCCAAAACAATACCAAAACAGGAAACAATAGCCACACAATCCGGTTGTCAGGTTGCCTGGGCGTACCGGCTAAGCAAGCAAATTATCCGGCAAACACTGTCGGTTCCGCCGATAAACGCCGGTGAGCTAGAGGCAACAGGCATAGCCCTGTGCCGCAGAGATCAAACGGCAGGATACAGCCCCTGAGCCTTATGACTCAGGGGTAACAAGGCAGTAGAACGGGGCGTTGTTGAACATAGAACAGTTCCCACCGCTGAAACCATAAAGCCGGTACCTTCTGAGCATACCATAACGCCTTAGCTGACTGTAATACTTTCCCAGTCTACTGTAGAACTTTTATAGTCGACTGTAAAACCTTCGCAGTCAACTGTAAAACCTTCGCAGTCTACTGTAGAACTTTTATAGTCGACTGTAAAACCTTCGCAGTCAACTGTAATACTTTTGCCGTCGACTGTAATACTTTTACAGTCGACTGTAGAACCTTCGCAGTCAACTATAGAATCTTCCCAGTCGACTATAGAACCTTCGCAGTCGACTATAGAATCTTCCCAGTCAACTATAGAATCTTCACAGTCAACTGTAATACTTTCACAGTCAACTGCAATACTTTCGCAGTCTACTGTAGAACTTTTATAGTCGACTGTAAAACCTTCGCAGTCAACTATAGAATCTTCACAGTCGACTGTAGAACCTTCGCAGTCTACTGTAATACTTTTACAGTAGACTGTAGAATTTTCACAGTCGATTGGAACACTTTTGCCGTCGACTGGAACACTGCCAAACGAGGGTCTTCCGCTGTTTTCTGAGCATAATCCACAGGCGCTGGGCTTCCTCGTCTTTGCTGGCTCGGCGCTTGCGGCCGCTTTGGGGTAGGCTGCTTTGAGCTGCTTAAAACGGGACAGGCCGCTGCGACATTCCGGGCTGCTTCGGACTTGAGCATGGGGGAGAAGCGGGAGCCTGAACCTATAAACGAACAGCATAGTAAACGGGAAGATAATAAATAGGTCTGTAAAGGAAGTGGTAGTGTGTTCATGTTTGTCGAACCTTTTGGGTGAAGATAGCATGTCTCGGCATCCCGGCAATGCGCCCGAAAGGATTGAGTACGGGAAATAACATCCCTCATCAGCGAACAGTATGCGCAGGTGGGGAAGATGCTATTAGTGATGGATAACCTGAATATCCATACGCTTTCACCAGTCTATGCGGCGTTTGCGGCGAGGGAATGTTTATGGTTACCTGAAAATGGGAAATTCATTATTTAACAAACACGGCGAGACCCTTAAAAAGCCGATTGTAGAAAGCGGTGGTTTTATCATTGATTTGGAAGAACATGATTATCTGCGCGTGAAATTGCCTCCTCATCCGTGCGCACTGGCGGGGTTATGGTAAGAGTAAACGCTGTTAAAAGACCCACCATTGATCCATTTTTTTCACATTTGGCGTTTTTTTGCCGGTCAAAGCAGCGGGCATGGCGCCGCGCCGTTCATTCCGATACTGAAACTATGGAAACAATTCGCTATAGTGTAACAAAGAGAATTGGTATTTTGACCAGCGGTGGGGATTGTCCTGGTCTGAACGCGGCCATACGGGGCGTGTGCCGAGCCGCCCATGACCGCTACGCGATGAACATATTCGGCATTGCCAATGGGTATCGCGGCCTTATCGACGGAGATGTCCGTTTCCTCAAAACAGAAGACTTTTCTGGCATACTCACGCGGGGCGGAACCATTCTGGGTACAAGCCGGGAAAAGCCGTTTAAGAAAGGCTCTGGTCATGATCTGGAAAAAGATTTTACTGAAGATAAGGTTATGGCCATCAAGGAAAACTATCACCGGCTCAAGCTGGACTGTCTGGTTGTTCTTGGCGGCAATGGAACTCACACCACTGGGCATCTGCTTAGGCAGGAGGGGCTGAATGTAATCGGGCTTCCCAAAACCATAGATAATGATATTCAGGGAACTGACCTCACTTTTGGCTTTAACTCCGCGCTTTCGATAGGAACCGACGCGATAGACCGGCTCCATTCCACGGCGCAGAGTCATAACCGCATCATGGTGATTGAGCTTATGGGGCATAAAACCGGCTGGCTTACCCTGTACGCAGGTGTTGCGGGTGGTGGCGATGTAGTTTTGATACCAGAAATTCCTTACGACATTAAGGTTATTGGCCGCCATCTCATTGAGCGTGTCCGGAGCGGTAAAACGTTTTCGATTGTGGTGGTGGCGGAAGGTGCGTTATCACGTAAAGAGGCTGGCATGGAGAAGAAGGAACGCAAGCGCTATCGCGAGGAGACGGCAACGCCGTCTATTGCTTATCGAGTGGCGCGTGAGATTGAGGATGAAACGGGCATGAGTACACGGGCTACGGTGCTTGGGTATGTGCAGCGTGGCGGCATTCCCAGCGCCTCCGACCGCGTGCTTGCCACCAGCTTGGGAACTGCTGCTGCTGATCTGCTGGCGCGTGGGGAATATGGCAGAATGGTCGCCCTTATTGGTAATGAGATAAGCTCGGTTGATCTGAGCGTACCGGCGGATAAAACGAAGCTGGTTCCCCATTCCCACTATATGATTGATACCGCGCTTGCTGTGGGGACCTGTCTTGGGCAATAGTTTGCATATAAAACGCAATAACTGATCAAAAGTCAACAATAAATGAGAAGCTTTTCGGTATTTCTGGCTTCATACTTAACTTATGTTAAAGATTCAGGATATTCAAATACGAGACCCCTTTGTACTCCGCGACGGCGAGTTCCTGTATCTCTTTGGATCAACAGATAAAGACATCTGGAAAGCGGACGCGGTTGGTTTTGATGTGTATGTCAGCAAGGGTGATCTTAGGTCATTTGAGGGGCCGTTTCCGGCGTTCAGACCGCCTGCTGGATTCTGGGCAACGCGGAACTTCTGGGCGTCTGAGGTACATATCTGGCATGGCGCTTTCTATATGTTTGCCACGTTCAAGCCTAATGAGGGACGGCGAGGAACCGCAATACTGAGATCGACTGATCCGCTTGGGCCGTTTCAGCCATGGAGCGCGGGTCCGGTTACTCCGCGTGATTGGGAATGTCTCGACGGGACTCTGTTTATTGATCGGGGTAAGCCGTGGATGGTGTTTTGCCACGAATGGCAGCAGGTGGGCGATGGAGAGATTTGCCTTATGCCCTTATCGCCAGACCTGCGCTGGGCAAGTGCTGCGCCTCGTCTGCTTTTCCACGCCAGTGATGCGCCTTGGACTCGGCCTCTGCAAGGGCGCGATTCAGGCAACTATGTTACTGACGGGCCTTTTGTGTATACCGCGAAAAATGGCGACCTGCTTCTGCTATGGTCATCGTTCAATGAGGCGGGAAAGTACAGCATCGGGGTTGCCACATCGGAAAGCGGCAATATCACCGGCCCGTGGCGGCATCAGAAGGAACCGCTGTATGCCGCAGACGGGGGACATGGCATGGTGTTCGATACTGTAGACGGCAAGCTCTACCTCGCCATTCATACGCCGAATAAAACGCCCAATGAACGTCCCATCTTTATTGAGCTGAATGAGCAGGATGGGGTCTTGTCCGTAACGAATAACGTCATAGCATAGAGGAGTATTTTATGGCTTTGAGAAAAAATGTGATACTCGACAATGTAACGTCTTATCTTTTCATGGCGCCTTGGTTATTGGGCTTCTTTGTACTCACGCTGTACCCTATGATCTTCTCGCTGTATCTGTCATTCACCCAGTACAACATACTCCAACCACCGCAGTGGGTTGGGTGGCGGAACTTTTTCGTGATGTTTGTGGGAAACAACCAGTATCCCAGAGACACCCGTTTTATGAATTCGCTTTTTGTTACGCTGCGCTTTGTGTTTGTCTCAGTGCCGCTGAAGTTGCTCTTTGCTCTGGCGGTTGCCATGTTGATGAACCAGAAGCTCCGCCTCATCCCCTTCTACCGTACGATCTACTATATTCCCACACTGCTCGGTGGGTCTGTGGCCATTGCGGTACTGTGGCGCAGGCTTTTTTCTGGAGACGGAGCGATCAACACTATTCTCAGGGCAATCGGTTTTTTGAATCCGCCTTCGTGGATATCCACCCCCAAGTACGCCCTGTCAACCCTGATCATTCTTGCGGTGTGGCAATTTGGATCGCCCATGATCATCTTTCTCGCGGGGCTGAAACAGATACCCCATGAATACTACGAGGCGGCAAGCGTGGATGGGGCAAGCAAGCCCCGGCAGTTCTTCGCCATCACCTTGCCGAGTCTTTCGCCGATTATTTTCTTCAATATGGTGATGCAGATGATCAGCGCGTTCCAGTCCTTTACCCAGGCGTTTATTGTTTCGGGTGGTAACGGCGGACCGGTTGATTCCACCATGTTCTACAGCCTCTATCTCTATCTACGGGGTTTTGCGTGGACTGAGATGGGTTACGCTTCGGCTATGGCGTGGTTTCTGCTCCTGATCATTGCCGTTCTTACCGCGCTTTCGTTCAGGCTGTCGGGTTCGCTCGTCTCCTACGGCAGCGGCGAATAGTTTATTATAGAAGGAAAAAGGGAGAACAGAGATGACCAGAAAAACGAAAGAGTTTATCAGCGCGGGTGTTGCCAATGTCATCATTATTATATTTGGTGTAGTGATGTTGTATCCGGTTATCTGGCTTATTATGGCGTCGTTCAAGCAGGGTACACAGATATTCAGTGATCCAAGCCTTCTCCCCAAAACGTGGACTATCCAGAACTACATTGAGGGCTGGAAGGGCATCGGCATAGTGGGTTTTGGCGCCTTTATCAGAAATTCATTTTTTGTCTGCATTATGTGTGTGATATTTAACGCGATATTCTGCTCGATTACCGCGTATGCCTTTGGGCGGCTGAAATTTGCGGGCAGGAATATCTGGTTTGCCATTATGATGATTACGTTGATGCTGCCGAACCATGTAACAACCATTCCCCGCTACATCATCTTCCGTATGTTTGGCTGGATTAATACTTATCTGCCCTTGGTCATGCCGAAAATCTTCGCCACAGACGCCTTCTTTATTTTTCTGCTTGTGCAGTTTATCCGCGGTCTTCCAACAGATCTGGACGAATCCGCACGGATCGATGGGTGCGGCAAATTCGGCATTTACCTCAAAATTATTCTGCCGCTCAGTATTCCGGCATTGATCACCACAGTGCTGTTTACGTTCCTTTGGACCTGGGACGACTTTTTTAACCAGTTGCTCTACCTCAACTCGCCTGAGATGTACACGGTTCCGATGGGGCTGAGGCTCTTTATTGACGCATCGGGCATATCATCATGGGGGGCGATGTTTGCCATGTCGGTAGTTTCCCTTCTGCCCAGCTTTATCCTCTTTTTTACGCTGCAAAAATATTTTGTACAGGGTATCGCTACAACCGGCATGAAAGGTTAATCACATTGGTATTAAAGGCAGACGTGTATACGACTAGCCTTTGATAATATACAATTTTCACTTTCCAGGAGGAAAAACATGAAGAAAATTGCATTCGTAATGATCGCGCTTATGACCACAAGCGCGATGCTTTTCGCCAGCGGGGCTAGACAAGGCTCCACTGCTCCGTCATCGACAGGCGGTGCCACAACACCAGGAACGACAACCGTCCGCTGGGCATTCTGGGGCAACTCCACGCGCATTGAGCTGACCCAGAAGGCTATCGACCTGTACCAGAGCCAGAACCCCGGCGTACAGATTCACGCCGAGCCGTATGACGGGAACAGCACCGAGCTTCAGACCGTCATGACGCAAATCGCCGGCGGAAACGCCCCCGACATCATCCAGATGGGCGGCAACTGGCCTGATCTCGTGTCCCAGGCGCTTCCGCTTGAAACCTATGCAGGAACGCTCCTCGACACCAAGAACATCGATCAGGGCGCGTTGGATATGGTCAGCCAGAACGGGCATATCTACGGTATCTCCGTAGGCAACACCTATCTGGGTCTTGTGTACAACAAGGGCTTACTCCAGCGTGTTGGCGCGCCGCTTCCCCAGAACAACATGAGCTACGATGAACTGCGCGCGTATCTTGCGTCGATCAAGCCTCTGTTGCCAGACGGCGTCTACCCGATGATGGATGTGGCGTTCACCTCCCAGGGCGAGACCTATTTCGGACACTACCTCCGCACGCACGGCTTGGTTTCCTACGACGCGGCGACCAAGACCACGCAGGTTACGGCGGCGATCATCAAGGACTACCTCGACATGTTCGCGGACTATCGCGCTAATGGGCTTATCCCGCCGGCGGATGTTGCGGCGCAGTATGCGGAAGCCAACTCCGATAGCTCCGCTCTGGTTGCGGGCAAAGTCGCCATCACCTTTATCGCGGCGAGTCAGCTCAGTGGCTATGAGGCGTCCATGACCGATGAGCTTGATCTCATCACGATGCCGGGAGCGAATGCTCAGAACAAGGCGCACTGGGCGCAGCTCAGTCAGGTTATGATGGTAAACAAGGACTCCAAAAACGCGGATGCGGCGGTCAAGTTTATCAACTGGATCGTAACGAGCCCTGACGCGGGCAAGATACTTGGCACGAATCGCGGCATATCCGCGTCCAGCACCTATCGCGCCGGCGTTGAAGCCAGCCCGACCGACGCCAAAATCCTCGCCTTGGCATCCGCCATTGGCGATTTCCTCTCCCCTGAATCCGACCATTTCCCCAATGACGCGGAACTGGTCAGTCAGGAGTTCCTTATTTACCAGAGCGTGTATTTTGGTCAGCTTGACACCACGCAGGGTGCGCAGAGACTGTATGATGAGCGCATCCGTCTGATGAACAAGTAAACGCAGCTCTTACCCACAAGCGCGTCAGTCAAAAGGGCGGGGCGCGCTTGTGTTCATAGGCTGATGAAGTCGCGGTCTGGTCTGGCTTATGGCCGACAAGAAAAAGTTTAAAGAAATTGCTTGACAGGTTTTGCGCTCTGGTATAGAATAGTTTATGAATCAGGAAGGATGTTGTGTGGCCGCTTGCAGTCTAACTCCCCAAAACACTGTACGACGTACTGCTCAGGCAGAAGAAATTTATCCCCCCTTTGTTAATACATCGTCAGGAGTGTTATTATCCTACTTTTTCATATACTTATGTAGACATCCCTTTTATTGTCTTAGTTCCCATGGCAGGCTGGTGGGTATTCCATCCTTCTCTCAGAAGGAGGTCTGTCATGAATAGGTTGAACCGGGTGGTTCCATCAGTGCCGGAATTGGCAGGCGCTCAGTTCGGTTATAGCAAGAGAATAGGCTTCTAAAAAATATAGGCTAAAGTTTCCATACTGTTTCGGCGTAGGTGTAAATCTTGGCTATTTAAGATTTTAAGTACGATCCAGAAAGTTATGATTTTGCTTTTGTGGGTTGGGTGGAAAAGTTATGTCTGTAAGAAGCGGTGAATGGTTTGATTGCTTTCATTCAGAGGGAAGTGCCGTTCAGGTATTCATAAAATTTTTCTAAAAAGTGTGAAATTCGCTTGACAAAGTCTTTTTTGTTTGTTATAGTAGAAATATAAGTATTTGGGAGGTGTCAAGTGTCTGGTGAACGCCAGTATGTGTGCAGTCAGATTTGTCGCGTGGAAACTCCACAGGAGACTGTTGGTCGAAGCTATAGGCTGTGGGTAGACATTGCCCGTGAAGAAATTTTTTTAGATTTTCTAACAAATTCGCTTGACAAAGTCTTTTTTGTTTGTTATAGTGTAATTATGGATTTTTGCACTAACGGACGCCGCTATACTTATTATCAAGTTTCTCATTGTTCTTTAAGCGTTTTGAGATTATTATTATTGTTAATATTTTACCCCCCCCCCCCCCGTCGTCGAACATACATTTACTAATATATCGCGATGGTATAAGTATCCTCAATTACAGTGCGATCTTTGTGTAGGGTGCAGGCAAAATGTGGATATGGGTCAGACAAATTGCTTTTGCTATAATAGTGGCCGACCTAATCTCTCTGCGGGTAACAAGTGTATTGCCCGCCATAATAAAACAGTTATTGACGCCCGATGGGTATGCGCCTTATCGGACCCAATATACCACCCGCATAGCGAGTGGATCTCAGTAAATGCAAGGAGAATATTATGGCAACACAATATTCGCTGGTTCTCCGTAATCGGTCAACAAGAGGGGGTCACTTCTGTATCTACGCAACGCCAGTTGATTCCAAGGTTCAAAATGACCTTCGCTCCCTCGCTTGGATAACCTATCCCGCTAATGTGGGTGTTGAGGTCGATTTTAGCTGGGACCTGAATTACTCCTTTTCATGGAGCAAGACTGGCGTCCTGTCTAACGGCGTCATCTACAGGGCATCGGAGAGCCTTTCCACAGACCCCAATGATCCCCAACTGGCCAAGGCGTATCTGGATAAAAACGAATACGGCTATCAACTGATCAGCGGCCAACCTCCAGACAAGGATCCGGCTAAAGGTGGCATGGCAATTATCGCCAGCGACAGCATTCCCAATGACGATGTTTCAATCGGCATGGGGATTGATGGTAAGCCGATTCTGGCTGTTATGGCTACTCCGAGGTATATTTTCACCTTCTTCCCTGACATAAAGTACTGGGTTGCTTTTGGCAATTTCAAGAAAGGTGAAGTCCTTGATCTTAACAGCATGAGTCCCATTCAGGAACTCGTTTTTCCTACGAATGTGTACGCTCTGGATGTTACTCTGGATGATGTCAATCAGTGGCATGTCCAGACCCTCAATGAGTGAACAGTCTTATTCGTACGACGCGGAGATAAGAGAAAACGGCGCGGCTGTCTGGCCGCGCCTGCCCCTCTAAGCAGGGGCTTCTATAATGGAGGCCGGGTAAGGAAACCGGGTGGTAGGTCTCCTACCGTAAATGTTTATGAACATAAAACAATTTTTTTGCAAGCTGGCAGGGTATGATTTTGATACCGTTTATAGGTTCAGTACCACAGCTACCGTTACCGGCGACTGGTTGCCATGGTTTAAACTTGATCTGGCAGGCCATATCGTCAGCGAATGTGAAACCGGACTGGTTACAGTCGATTTAACAGCCTTCTACACCGGCTCAAGCGATGCCTGCGGCCTGCTCCTCAAGTGGCCGTCCGATGAAGAACCGACATACATCGAATTAGCAAATCAGTATGCTACCGTCGAGCAGGCGCTTGACGCTTTCGACAAAAGCCTGAAAAAGCAGTACCGCCATCCTGAGGTAGAGGGGTTTTGTTTGCTTTCCAGCACCGGTCCCTGGCCGGAAAATGCTATTGCCACGGTGGACGCTCTATCAAAGAGGGGCGACGTTTCTGGTTATTATCTGCTGGGAACCGATAACAACGGCAATGATTTTATTAAGTCAAACAATGAAATACAAGCGGCTGATTATCAGTTGAAGAATTATTATTACCTGATTGGGATCTCGGTCAGTCAAAAGGGTTGATGTTGTGCCGTATAGAGTCTGTATTCGGTATCTATACGGCGTACTATACGCCATACTGAAAAATTCAGGGCAGTATACACCGATATGACGACTAGTGTTCCATTTAACCCCGCGGATGGCGGGAAAATATTTAGAAAGGAGTGATTTATATGGACATTAATTTTCATTATTTTACCGTAAAAACACTGGCGCGAAAGGCGGGTTTTACGGAAGAGAAAGCGCAGCGGATAGCGGAATATTCTGAGTTTATTGACGATTTCAACTGGATAAAGTCAGTAACGGCTACTAATATTCCAGATAATATCGTCACCAGCACCAGGTACGATATGTATGATGGTGTTAATACCTTCAGGCCGGTAACAACCGGGTTTACATCAATTATTGATTATGCTATCCTCCTGACTAAGAATGCTCAGCGGTTTTACATATCGCCTTTTCATTTTATTCCGAAGTCTCTCGGCGATTTGGGAAATAAAGAAATACGCACCTCTCAGGCAAGAATTGGCGACAATTCGCTTATCAGCAATGCCCTGGTTGAGGCGCGGGATATCTTTATAAAACAGACGGATTCTGCACAGTGTTCAACTAACCTTATGCGTATTGGCATGCTTTTACATCCCTTTGCCGATACCTGCGCGCACCAAATGTTTTCTGGTTATAATTCGTGGGTTAATGATGTAAAGAAGAGGCAAGTGGTTGACAATATCACGGGGGATGATATTACAGAGCAAATGGGCGTTGGCAACACTGATACGCCATCGTTCTATGATGATGCTAAACCAAGCGGGTCAGCAGATGGCGGTGATGTTGATACGCCTCCACACCTTGAACAAGGAATTCCGTTTTTTAGCATAGGGCATATGGATATGGGGCATGTCCCTGATTTGACCAACATAACATTTGCTATGGGTTGTCATCGTAATAAAGGCGACAAGTATGAAGGTGCCTACAGCCGTAGTAACACATATGAGTTTCTTACTTTCAGCAGAGATATTCTGGATTACCTTCGTTCCTGTCTGGGTAAGTTGCCTCTACCTGATAATGAATGGTCTGCCTTTAGCGCTAAAGTGAGGCTGGGATTTTTAATTAAAATGCCTTCTTCCGATGTGAATACAAAACTTGCCACTCATTGGGCAAAAGTATTCAGCAGCGCTCCAGAAGACCCAGATATGCTTGATATTCAGTACCATTTTGATTCAAAAGAAATAGAGCAGCGTTTTAAGGGTACGGCAAAAAATGAGTATACCGATGAGTTTTACACCTACAACCTTCTTGCGGATGAATGGCTTGCAACTCTGTACGGCGATAAGCCGCGGCAGACAACAGCCAATGACTAGATTGGGTATAGATGATTTAGACAAAAACCTTGCCGCAATTCACAAGACCGGCTTTCTTCTATAATTGTTCCAGCAGCTACGATACCTGCCTGCTGCTTTATCCTAGCAGAGCCGGACACCTTCAGAGCGTATTCTAATACCTTCAGAGCGTATTCTAATACCTTCAGAGCGTATTCTAATACCTTCAGAGCGTATTCTAATACCTTC
>JAITIX010000143.1 GCA_031279205.1 Treponema sp.
GACTGTAACATTTTCACAGTCAACTGTAACGTCGCTATCTGACTATTGCTCTTTATTCCTTCACGCCGCCGACGTTTAAGCCAACGACAAAGTAGCGCTGCATGAACGGGTAGACAATCAGGATTGGGAGAGCCGCGACCACTGTAATAGCAGCGCGGATACTCACCGGTGTTACCATGCTGGACGATTGCGACATTGCCATCGCTCCAACGTCTGCCGCGCCCCGCGCCTGAGTCTGGCTGGATTGCAGGAACTCCATCAGCTTGTACTGGAGCGTGTGCAGGTAGGAGCGGCCTGAGTTGTAGATAAGGGTGTCAAACCACGAGTTCCACGCGCCAACGGCCACGAATAATGACACAGTCGCCAGCACTGGCAGGCAGAGGGGCAGTATGATGCGTATGAAAATCCAGAAGTCGCCGCAGCCGTCGATGCGCGCCGACTCAATGATGCTTTCAGGCAGGGAACGCATGTAGGTGCGAATCACCACGAAGTTAAAGGCGCTTACCACGCCCGGAACGATGTACACAAGGAACGAGTTGATGAGGCCGAGGTTCCGCATGAGGAAGTAGGTGGGGATGAGGCCGGCGTTGACGTACATGGACAGCACGATGATCAGGGTGAGCGGTTTACGGAAAATGTATTCCCGGCGCGATAGGGCAAAGGCGACCATGCTCGTGAAAAACACGCTGGTAATCGTGTTGATGACGGTTCTGGCGACAGATATAAAAAAGGCGTTGTAGATGGTGCCAGAGGCGAACACGGCTTTGTAGTTTTGCAGGGAAAAACGGCGGGGGAGCAGCGTAACACCACCGCGCACAGTGTCAGTGGCCTCGTTAAAGCTGATTGCTATGGTGTTCCAGAAGGGGTAGAGCATACAAGCCGCGATAACGAGCATCAGGATTAGGTTAATCGTATTGAAAATCCGGTCTTCAAGTTTGGAAAGGGTATAGGCTTTCATATTAGGCGCTCCTCGCCTGCGCGTTTGGCGATTTCGTTAGCGATAAAGATGAGGCTAATGTTGACAATGTTCTTAAACATACCGGCGGCGGTTGCCAGCGAGTAGTTAGACCGTTGCAGTCCGTACATAAGCACGTAGATGTCGATGGTGTCGGCGACATCCTGAATCAGGCCGTTGCGTAAGAGGTACTGCATCTCAAAGCCTGCGTCCAGAATATGCCCGATGCTCATGATCATCATAATGATGATGGTTGGCTTTATTCCGGGCAGGGTGATGTTCCACATTTTTTGATAGCGATTACACCCATCGATCTCTGCGGCCTCATAGAGCGCGGGGTCTATGCCTACTATCGCGGCAAGGTAGATGATGGTGTTCCAGCCGACTTCCTTCCACACATACGTTGCGCCGATGATCCCCCAGAAGTACTTTGGGATTGAGAGCCAGAGGATTGGCTCTTTGATGAAGCCGAAGAACATGAGTATGTCATTGACTGCCCCGTTTTCTACAGCAAGCATACTTGCCACCAGGCCGGTTACAATGACCCATGACAAAAAGTGCGGCAGATAGGAAATGGTTTGCACGACCCGCTTGCACAGCACCTGCTTCAGCTCGTTGAGCAGTAAGGCGAAGCCGATGGCGGTGATGTAGCCCAGCGCCATGTTGATGAAGCTCATGGCGACTGTATTACGAATCGTCCTTAAAAATACTTCGTCGGAGAACAGAAACGTGAACCAGCGCAGGCCTACCCATTCCTGCTGGGCGAATGAACGCGCTGGCCGGAAGTTCTGGAACGCCATGGTCCAGCCCCAGAGCGGTACATAAGAAAAAACTATCACATAGATGACCAGAGGGACGGACATGAGGATGAGCTGTTTCTGTAACGCCATTTTTTCTAACAGAGTCTTTGGGCGGTTTATCGTAACCGCCTTTGCCTGCGGCCTATTTGCCATAATTGAAGCCTCCTTACAAAAGGAACCGCTCTGTAGCGGTTCCTGATTCCGTTATTTATTTGTTTTACTCCACGCGCTGGCAAGGAGCGCGACGCAGTGCCAAAAGTGGCGTTAGGAATTACTTGCCGCCCCACTGCTTGATGCGCAGGTTGAGCTGTTCCTGCATGTAGGCTTCGTACTTAGCGATGCCATCGCTCTGCATCTGCGCCACGTACTCTGCCCAGAGCCGCTCAAAATCGGCTGGTGCGGCCAGAATCACCTGCGGCAGATACTTTCGCATGGTTTGCTCGGCGCGCTGGTAGGCGATCTGGGCGTCTGAACCATCCGGCGGGTTTGGCATACTCCATGTTGGGAACCACAGTGAATTGGGCGGCGGGTCTTTGTCCATGAGTTCAGCGTAGCTTGTTACGCCATAGGCAGCCCATAGTTCGCGGTCTTCATCGCGGGTGCTGGCTTCTCGTTCCGGGTAAAAGTCGCCGAGCGAGGTGGGATAGCCATCAGTCCATGAACCTTCCCATGTGGGCATGAACTCACGCAGTAACAGGGCGCGGTTGTGCAGTTGCCAGACTTGATCATCCCAATTCGCCCGCTGTTCGGGAGTGCGGTATGGCACGCCTTTGGAATCGCGTTGCCAGTCCTGACCTTCGATACCCCATTCAATCACCCGCTGGTTTTCTTCTTCCAGCAGTGCGTTGATGAAGCGGATGATGCGCGCTGGGTCTTTGGCCTTCACGCTAATGCCAATGCCGCGACCAATGTTAGGGATGGGAATGTTTCGATAGCGGGGGCGGATGTTTGCGTCATACACGATGGGAAGCGGCGCCATGGTACGGTTATACATGCCCTGATCGCGAAGTGCATCATCGCCGGTTTGGAACTGCCAGCGCTGGTCATGGAGACCAAGCACACGACCGGAAGAAATTTTGGCAATGTACTGGTCGTAGTTGTCTACAAAGGAGGAGCGGTCAATATAACCCTGAGCGTTCAGTTCATTGAGCTTCTTGAACCAGCGTTTGGAGATGTCCTGGGTAAAGAAGTTTTTGTACTCATGGGTTACGGGGTCTACGGTACCGTTGCCTTCGTTGGGATAGCCGGCGAGGAAGTTCGGCGGGTTCCAGAGACAGAACGCCCGCCAGTCGTAGGTGAGGATGGTAAAGGGTATTGTCTGTGCGCCGTTAATCGTTGGATGCCGCTTCGCGTAGTTGATGATCAGGTCGAAGTATTGATCCATGGTAACGATTTTGGGATAGCCTGCTTCTTTTAACACTTCCTTTTGAACCCAGAGAGCAGAGTCGCCGTAGTAGGGGCTTTGATTCAGGCCATCGTAGACGCCCCAGTTGATGAGGTAGTAGATGTGTCCGTCTGACCACTTCATCTGTTCCCAGACGCTGGCGTAGTGCCGCTTGATGTTAGGGCCGTACTGCTCGATAAGGTTTTCGAGCGGGATGAGCGCACCTGCGTCAATGAACTGGGTTTCGTTGACTTCGATAAGGTCAGGGTAATCGCCGCCTGCGATCATGACGCCGCGTTTTTGGGCAATGTCGCCCACGAGGATGTCCCACGAAAAGCTTACGTTGAACTTTTCCTTGATCCACCGGTAAATCTTGTTGTCAGCCGGCGGTTGTTGTTGTGGCTGCTGGGTGAATACCGAGATGGTGATCGGATAATTGGGGTCGCTACTTGCCGCCCCTTGATTCTGCTGTCCTCCGCCAAAGACAGAAGCAAGCACACATAGCCCCATACTCAAGGCTAAACCACATCGAACTATACTACGCATAATAATTCCTCCTAAAGAATTAAGTGATAGAAGAGCGTAGTCCCGCGGTATTCAGGCGCATATCGGGAGTTTTACCTATCTTTAGGTAATATCACGCGGGTGGCGATTCCGCGCTACGGGGCGCACGCCAGCAGCGCTTCGAGTTTAGCGCGGCGGGCAGCAAGAAAAGCCTGCACGCGCGCGGAATCCACCACGCCCTCACACGGCGGCCAGTCAAACGCCTTCAGGTTCCACTCGCCAGCGCCACGACGCACGCTCACCCGCGGCGGCAGAATCGCGCCCACTGCCGCGTAAAGCTGGACTTGGCGTTCCACAAACAGTGTCCGCAGCCAGTGATCCGTGTTCATCAACGCTATCAACACACTCGGCGCATACGCTATGTTCGCGGCAGACGTGAATAGTCCGTACAAACCACGCCCGTCAAGGTACTTGTTCTCCTCAAGAGATGCCTCTACCTGCGCGTTGATCACTTTGTGGTTCAGCGGGTGAAATATGGTATAGCGCTGCCTCTCAAGTGCTGCGGCGCGTTCCGGCATCAGCGCAGACCAGACCCAGCGGGGATACTCGTCGCAGTCCAAAGCCAGCGCATCCCTGAACTCCTTCCGTCCGCGTTGCCATGTGCCGCGCCGCCACACGCCTTGCTCCGTGTCTAGGTAGCGGCGCACTCCGGGAAAACAGCAGGAGGAACCGTCCCAGAGGTAGAGGCGGGGATCAATGCCCTGGGCGCTGAGGCGGAGGCGCCAGTCGCGGGAGTTTTCGCGGTTGTCTTCAACGATAGCCGCTACGATTGCCGGGTCAAGGAAATGGACATACTTGGTGATGACACGAGCCATTTTAACCATGTCTTTTGGCTGAAAAGAGAAATCTGTTCCCATTGCCATGTGTCTATGCAAGCTGGTTGTGTTACCGTGAAGTTCTGGCGTGCGGGTGTCAATCATAATTCTTGAAAGCGGCTGTGCCGTGGGGTCTCCTCAAAAAACTTGACCACTTCCCTGTTCGGGAAGTGGTCAAGCGGCTGTTCGTGTTACCCGATACGGGTAACACGAACAGACATTAGGACGCGGGTTTAGTCGCTAACGTTAACATACCAGTAGCTTTGGGAAGAATATCCATTGCTGTAGTACAATGGGATCTGGCTCTCCTTCGTATCACCATTCTTGAGAACCGCTATAATCCTGTAGCTTCCGATCTTAGGCACAGTGCCAGTCTTGGTTCTCTTGTCAAGATCGGCGCCTTCGAGATCCGCTTTGCTGATAGAACCGAGCGATGTAAACTGAGACAGATATTGATCAGATGAAGTTACATTGCCGTCGCTGTTAAAGAAACTGTACGGTGCTGCATAGAACTCTATTGAATCACCGCTGTACAAACCGCTCGTAACTTGTTGCACTGCAACCGTTACTTTCCTGCCGCTCTCTGTACTAACGCTTGCCGCATAAGAACCGCCAGCAGTCTGTATATTAGTGGTAACAGTCCATGGAGCATTATTCAAGATAATCGTGGACTCATCAACCTCCTCGCCGTTTACTGTGGCAACCACCTTGAAGGTCCAAACCTGCCGGTAAGCCGGTACGTTAGTCCCGTCGAGCGTTACCTGGATAAACCCAGTACCATCAGCCGACGGTATAGTAACACCACTTACTGCTTCCCATTCAACGCCAGAAGGTATATTAGTGCCCTCATGCCTATAGAGCTTATAGGTTACCCCGGCGGGCGCTTTCAGACTCTGATTCCAGAACAAGCTGACATTATAACTCCCGTTCGCGTTGCCATTGGTATACAAGGTTATCGGCCTGGCATTGAAATTGGAGATGATACTACTCGGATCGCTGTGGGTATACTCCACACTCACCGGAGCAGCAGCCTTGTAGTAGTCGCTGTTATAGAAGGCGGTAACACTAGCCTTGTACTTTTCCCCGTCAGAGAGGTTGCCCAACTGGTCGGTGGTATACACCACCTTGGAACCATAAATGGAAGAGCTAAAGCCGCTACTGACAGATTGACCATTAGATTCTAACCTATACCAGACACCAGGGTTAGAATTCTTGTCCCATGATATTTGCAACGCATCATTCCCATTGGAGGTTTTTATCTTAGCATAAGCAAGACTGGTAACTGCTGTTACAACTGTGGTATCCCCTTTCGCGGGAATTCCCTTGTACTCATCGGTGGGTGTAGCAGGAATCGTTATATCGGTCTTGGATACCCCGTTCTGCACCACATCAATGCTCCGTTGCTGGCTCGTAGAGGTAGCGCTAATGGCAACAACTGTATAGGTGTACTTCGTATCCACTGTCAAGGGGTTGGTATCGGAGACTATGTCGTCATACCGATTGAGACCATCTGTAAACAGAGGGTTTGAAGTCCCAGCTAGTTTTACCGCAGGCTCATCGCCAGTCTGCCGGTATACGTCATACCTTAACACGTTGTAGTCCCGATCCCATGTCAGGGTTATGACGCCTTTCTGGCTGTTAGCCGCTTTTAAGTTACCCGGTCCTGATAACGAGGGGATCGTGTCGGTGTTGGTAACGTCATAGCTGTTATCGCAACCAGTGAATACGAGGGCAAGCACCAAAAGGACTGCTCCTCCCATAAGTAGAGTTTTTCTCATAAAACTCCCTCCTTAAAAAATATTATATATTCTCCCACCATAGAGCGGGGATATATATGAAGAGAAGCCCACACCCGCAGAGATCGCGAATATAGGAAAGACACGAAATAACAGAGAGAAAGTTGGAAACTAGTTTTATATAGAGATACTGTAGGGGGGGGGGGGGGGGGGTACGAACACTGAATTCAGTCCTAAAATGAGCATCGAGCATCGCGTAAATGCTTTCCGCAGGACTCTTTGTGAGCTATGAGAATTCAGGCTATAGATATTTTGAGTTCCAATGTCCGCAGACCCTATGGAACTAAAGTTTTTCTTTTTCACATTCATTAATCTATCACACTGCGAAGGAAATGTCAACGTATTCTCCCATAAAAAAAAATTTTTGTCTTGACCCTTGCATGCTCACCAATCTATCACACTGCGAAGAAGCTGTCAATATATTTTCCCACAAAAACTTCTTTATATTTTGACTCTCACCTTTGGAACCACTTACCGAAAGAAGCCCCGGCGAAGTTGGTCCGTCTCTGTTATCTCATTATCGGAAGAGCGCGGGAGGATTCCGCTGTTCTTCTTGCACCCCAGCACATTCTTTAGGGTTAAACATAACCCACAGAATCACGCAAGGTAGTCCCAGTAAGCCGGCTGGATATATGGTTTTGCCTTGACTCCGGGAAGTTCGTCGCAGGGTGATCAGCTTTACCCTCTCGCTTAGCGGCTACTATGCGACTGAATAGCAACGCTATACTCTGGCTCACTGAGGCTTGATGAGGAGTAGGTGGCGCTCCTCGTCAAGGAAGGGCGTCTGTATGGGTATGAATTCGCAGGCCGCGCTTAAATGCCATATCTCGCTCGCTATGGCGCTGGCGCGTCCCTTATAGGCAGCCAAAACACCGTCCGGCGTGAGAAGCGCGAACAGCACCTTGAGCAGCGTGGGTTCCAGTGGCTTGAACGCGCGGAATACCACGAGGTCAAAGCAAGCGCCACCAGCCTGTTCCAGCCCTTTCTCTTCAACAATAACATTGGATAGCGCCAGCACTGCCTGTGTGTTCCTGAGAAAACCTGCGCGCCGACCCATGCGCTCAATAAGCGTGAATGAGCAGTCCGGCAGGGCTATGGCAAGCGGAATGCCCGGCAGACCCGCGCCGGAACCAACGTCCGCGATCCGCACGTGCCGTGGTTTGCGCGGCTCAAGCAAGCGCGCCAGCGCACCCATGGGCGCCAGCGAGTCAAGGATGTGCCTGATCACCAGTTCCCGCCTGTCCCGCGTCCCTACCAGCTTGTAGGCTGGGTTAAACAACTCAATCTCTTCTATATATTTATCCACCTGCGCCACTACTGTTTCAAAGCGCCCACGTAAAAGCGCATCAATGGAGGGGTCTGATTCCCGTAGACGATTCAGGCCAGCAAGCAGAACATCGTCAGCCAAGGCGCCGCAGCTCCTGAGCGCTGGTTTTGTTGTACACACAGGTATGCGGTGGCACGGAACTGGTGAGCCACACATTGCCGCCTATGGTAGAGCCGTGTCTAATCACGCTCCCGCCACCGAGAATCGTAGCACCGGCGTAGATGGTAACGTCATCCTCGGTAGGATGGCACCTTTTGTCAGCCTCTTCCTTCCACGCCGAGAGCGCGCCCAAAATTACGCCTTGACAGAACTTCACATTGTTACCAATAGTAGTGGTTTCACCCTCCATATCGAGCGCCAAAAGGCTTCGTATGTGAGGCAGTGCGTGCCAAATGTTTTTGCGGCTGGGTAAATTCGCGCTGCCAGCGTAGTTCACTAACCCATAATCGCTGTATGAATCCATCAGAGCAGCGATACCTTTGTCTAGTCTTGTCATAAGTTACTCCACCTATTCATTCTTCATCTGGCGCAAGGCAAGCTGTGCTGTGATACCTGTGCTGAAAAAGGCGGTGAGGCGGCGTTTGTTGTCCTGAACCGCCCTTTCGCCTACCACAATCAGTTCCTTCTTTCTGAAAAAGTTAAAGGCGCTGGTGTCATCGCCGGCGTATAGCGTGAGCGTGGCGTATTTGCTGCTTTTCTGGCCCATCTGATGTATAGCCATTTCAAGGGAACGATACACGATCTGTGATCCTGTGTTGAGTACGCTAAGAGGAAGTCCCTTGAAACAGTATACATCAACCGCGAGTATGCGCCTGAACCCCGCTTCCCGCGCAATATGAGTCGGCATATTGTCAATCAGTCCACCGTCAACGAAACAACACCCATCATCAATCAGCGGCTCGAAAAACACCGGAAACGACATCGACGCCCTCATAGCGCGGGCAAGCGGGCCGGAATCAAAGACGACTTCCTTGCCCGACAAGAGATCAACCGCGTTACAGCGGAACGGAATACGCGTATCCGCAAAGGTCTTATTTTCAGTCATGCCCTCAAACAGCTTTAAAAGCTGCCTTCCAGAATCAATGCCACGTTTGGTGGTAAAACTGCCCAGAATCTGGCCGGTCTGCAAAACTTTGCCCACAGGCCCGTTCATCTTGAATACAAAGCTGTCCAGATACTCGGCTATATCAAAACGTTCAAGGGTAAAGTGAAGCAATTCCTCGATGCTCATGCCAGTGGCGTACAGCCCACCGACAATGGCGCCCATCGACGTGCCTACGATAAGTGATGGCTGAGGTGCGCCCATCTCGGCAAGCGCCTTTAACACGCCTATATGGGCAATGCCTTTTGCGCCACCACCAGAAAGCACCAGCGCCCATTTCAGATTTTTGTTGATTTGCATGACTCTTCTGTTCCCCACGCCTTTTGCGCCAATCTTATCGCTTCAAGCCCAAAGATGTCCTTAGTCTTGAGTTCCTCAGTGATCTCATTAGGAACGAGCATCATGGAGTTACCGGCCTTTAAGCCTTCATTTAATATAGAAAGAATCTTTAGCTTTAAGGCGTTTTCATTATCCGCGTAGACTTCAGCCGCGCTCTTCAGCTTATTGGCAATCTCAATCTCAGCCTCAGCAAGCAAAATACGGCTCTTCTTCTCCCGCTCGGCCTGGGCAAGCCGCGACAGGGAATCCTGCAAGGCCTCTGGCACCAGGATGTCCGTAATCTCAATGTACTGAATCGTAACACCCCATTCGGTGGTTTTCTTATCAACGTCGTTCTGCAACTGTTTAGCGATGATGTCGCTCCGTTCCAGAAACATCGTGAGATCGTGACTACTCACCGCGTTACGGAGCGCTGTTTTGGCTGAAAGAATAACCGCCTCCTCATAGTTCTGCACCTCCAGCACCGCCTTTTCCGGGTCCCACACCAGCCAGAAACAGAGTGCGTCAACAGAAATCGTTACAGAGTCAAGCGTGAGCGTCTCCTGGGCAGAGAAGTCGGTAACGCGAATACGGAGATCAATGAGTCGCGTAATCTTGTCAATGAACGGAATGGCCATAAACAAACCAGGACCCTTCACTTTATGGAAGCGTCCGAGGCGGAGAACAATCGCCCGTTCCCACTCTGTTGTCTTTCGCACGAGCAGTATGACAATGCAGGCAGGAATCAAGACCACGCACACTTCCATGATCCCCAGCGGAATGCCAGCGATAAGCAGAGCGCCCAAACCCGCCCCAAACACGAATAGCCCAAGCAGAACTCCCATACCACACAAAGTCGCGCCAAGCCGTCCGCTCTCACGCTGCTTGTTCTTCACCAGCGCTTCTCGTTTCTTCTCTTTAAAAAACTTCATTTGTTATAGCCCTCCCAGTTGCTAATCATATCGAGTAACTCTTCTTTTCCCACGCCAAGATCGCGCAGCTCCCGCAAGAAACGTCCTGTTACCTCCAGCACCTTCTGTTTCCTGATATCCACCCCACCATCTGGCGATGGCTTCTTGTTCGAGATGTAGGTGCCACTTCCCACCTGGGTGATGAGGATACCACGAATCTCCAATTCCCCATACGCCTTGGCGATGGTGTTGGGATTCGCCTTCAGAGCAACGGCGAGCGAGCGAATTGTGGGCAGCTTGTCTCCCGGCTTCATCCTGCCGGATAAAATACCATTCTCGATCTGAACAATGATCTGCCGGTAGATCGGCACTCCATTAGTCGGGTCTAGCGAAAACGGTATGGTATTTTCAGTTATTGTACTATTCATCTAGCACAACAGATATAAAGTATATGCAAATTGCGTCAAGAGGTTTTAGAAAAAGTTAAAAAAAACGGACGCCTTGAAAAGCGTCCGTAATCAGCGTCTGCGGCGAAGAAGATTTGAACTTCCATACCTCTCGGCACCAGCACCTCAAGCTGGCGTGTCTACCAATTCCACCATCGCCGCATTAGCTATAAGTAACGTAGCAAAGATTTGATCCTGTGTCAATAGTTTTTTCCTCTTTACTTCTATATTCATGGTTCACACCGCTCTTTGCCATTTCGCCGCCTAATGGCCTCATGAAGATTTTTGCTATTGCCGAAAATAGGGACATGATGTATCGCAAATCCTATATAACAATGCCTTTCACCAGCCTCAGTCTTGGCTTGCTCCTTCTCTTCGGCTGCGCAAGTAATCCTTCAATCCCTGCTAAACTAGCGGTTACAGGTGAGAAGCAGGGAGAAGCACGTCCGTCAGACTCGATCTGGACAGCCCTCGAAAACAAAGATAGCGAGAAGGCGCGTACATTCATCGTGGGTTCTACCGACATCAACGCTACTGATGAACAAGGCAGAACACCCCTGTATCGAGCTGTGGAAAACCAGGACGCAGAACTGGCGGCGTTCTTTATTGCCATGGGCGCACTGGTTGATAAAACCGATAAACAGGGGCAGACACCGCTGGGAGTCGCCGCGGCGAATAACGATGCAGCATGTGCCGCAGTACTCGCACATGCTGGCGCTGATATCCACCACGCCATGCCCGATGGAAAAAGTCCGGCGCGGCTGGCAGTAGACCAAGATGGAGCTTTCCTCGAAGCGCTCATCACAAAAGATTCCATAACAACTACTGATAAAAATGGCAATAACATCCTTGACCTGGCCCTTGCTAACCCAAACCTGAAAGTACACGCCGAGTCAGCCAGAACACTTATCCAGGCCAACGCAGTTCCCTCCAGAGCGACAAATACCATATACGCCTATTTCGCGCCTGCCGCACTCACGGCAAACTATAACTATCGTATCAACGATGGAATCACGCCGCTCCACGCCGCGTCCAGAGAAGGCCATATCGGGTTTATGGAATTCCTCATCGAGCAGGGAGCTGAGGTGGACATTAAGAACGCTTCCGGCTCCACTCCACTCCACGAGGCAGTGCGCTCCGGCAAAATTGACGCCATCAAGCTGCTGCTCGCCTCTAAGGTTGATATTAACGCCCAAGACGCACGGGGTAACTCAGTTCTCCACCTCGCCATACGCGACATGCCACCCGATACACACCTCGAAATCGTAAACATTCTCCTGGCTCAACCCGAAATCAATCCAAGCCTATGGGACGAGTATGGCGATTCCCCACTTCACGCGGCAATCGCACTTAACAAAGACCCAGAGATCATCAAGGCTTTGCTTAAAAAAGGATCCGATGTAAACATCCGTAACATCGAAGGAAAAACTCCCCTCTATATGGCAATTGAGCAAAACCGACAACAGTATGCTATCGTACTTCTGGACGGTAACTCCAATCTCTTCGCTGCAGATAACTCCGGCGTTACCCCTTTTGAGAAGGCGCTCAAAGAACGAAAGGATTTGCTGCCTTATCTCATCACCCCAACAACCGTACTGCAAAGCGATGGAGACGGAAATACCATCCTGCACATGAGTGTCATGCATGGAGGACTGGATACTGTTCGGATGGCTCTGGATAGGGACGCGCGAATAGACGCCCGTAACAAGGTTGGAGACACAGCGCTCCATATCGCGGTCAGACAAAACAATGAGAGCATCGGCCAGTCACTCATAGCCCATGGAGCCAATATCTTCGCCCTTAACGCGGCAAGCGAAAGCGTCCTTTACCTGGCCTTTCACGCAACAGGCGGCGTTGAGGAATGGATACTCACGCCAGAAACCATTGTGGCGCGGGACGGACTGGGAAACACGGTGCTGCATTACGCAGCTCAGTGGAAAATGAAGAACATCCCAAAAATCGTAGAGCGAGGCGCCGATGTTGAGGCTGCTAACGCAACCGGCGAAACGCCAATCTTCGCCGCGGTTAAGGCTGATTCGCCCGCTACGATAACTACACTGATTTCTGTAGGCGCTCGCATTGACGCGCGAGACAAGATGGGTAACTCAGCACTTCACGCGGCAGTGCGCTATAACAAGAAAAGCTCCGCCATCTCCCTGATTGACGCTGGCATTAATATCAACGCACACGCCTTAAACGGCAAAACTCCGCTCCATGACGCGGTAAGGCTGGGTGTCTCAGATGTTGAGACCGTACTCACCAGTAGACGCGCAGACCTTGAGGTTCGTGATACCGAAGGAAATACGCCGTTTATGGAAACCGTGAAGGCAGGTCAGTACGCCAGCGCGGAACGGCTCGCCAAATTGGGCGCTGATACCAATACCCGCGATAACGCGGGCGAAACACCGCTCCATATCTCGGTGCGTCTGGGTAAACTCGATCTGACAAGCCTGCTCCTGGAACGAGGCGTCTCAATTCACGCGCGCAACTCAAAGGATATGACCCCGTTCAGGATCGGACTTTCCAGTTCAACGGAAATGGTAACCCTCCTGATCAAGAACCGGGTTACGGTTGTTGATGATTACGGCGCCTCACCCTTGAACATAGCTATTCAGGATCGCGCCCCGATTGACATTGTAAAGACCATTGTCAACGCAGGCGCGCGACTTTCCTCAATTGACTCGCGAGGCAGAACACCGCTCCGTATCGCAGTTGATAATCAGGACTGGAGCGTTGCTCAGTACCTCACCGAAGCGGGGTCTGATGTGTTTTCCGTTGCTAGCGACCGGAAAACACCAGCGGAACAGGCCATCAGTATAGGCGAAGTGGCGGTTAAGGCTCTGTTTAACGGCAAGGCGATTAGCGCGCAGGACAATTCGGGCAACACGATCCTGCATTACGCGGCTCAGAGCGGGAATCCCACAATGGTTACGCTGCTGATTGATTTAGGCGCCGATAAGATGGCAAAGAACATTGCGGCTGAGCGTCCCGTTGATATAGCCCAGCGCTGGAAAAAGACTGACGCGGCTTTACTGCTTAATTAACCTGAGGTTGATGAGTTCCTAAAACAGGCAACAGCTTTCCAACTCACCAACGCTGGTGTGCATCTCTCCCATGAGTTGGCGCGCGTCTCGCTCGTCAACTCATGGGCGCAACTCTGTTAAACCGTTTTTCCAAGCTATCTTCCAACGCCGTGCCGCCTTATGTTATATAGCCCTCCTTTCATGCTAAGAAGTCCCCTTGTTTTCGCAAAAATAAAACTATATGTCATGAATAGTCCTCCTTTTACAGCATATAGTCCTCCTTTTACAGCATATAGTCCTCCTTTTACAGCATATAGTCCTCCTTTTACGGCATATAGTCCTCCTTTTACGGCATATAGTCCTCCTTATGAGACATATAGTCCTCCTTTTATGTTAAAAAGAGGACTATATGCCGTAAATAGTCCTCTTTTCATGTTAAGGAGTCTTCTTGTTTTTGCGAAAAGAAAAAGATATGGTATAAGGAGTCTATTCCAGAAAAGAAATCTTTTTTTAAGCCTGGCCTGAATACCCATGCGTGATGGTCATTATAAACATATTTGGTAAAGGGCTAGGAGCAGCGTCGCCTATTTTGCCTGGACGCCGGCTTTCCATACTGTGCGGTGTGTCTGGCGAAGGATGCGGTTGAACTTACGTTAGTTAATAGCGGGCGGTGTTTTTAGTGGCGAGGTATATGATTGGCATAAACAGAACGCCTGTATTATACTCCTTGCCAGGAGAAAAATATGACCCATAAAATGGCAATTATCGGTTTTGGCGGGATGGCAGGTTACCATCACGACAATATCACCAAGCACTTTCCTGAACTAGAAGTAAGCGGAATCTATGATATCCGTCCAGAGGCCGCCGCTAACGCGCAAAAGAAGGGGCTGAAAGCCTACGACTCACCGGAGCAAATCTATGCGGACAAAAGCATTGAGCTGGTTCTCGTGGCAACCCCAAACGATATGCATAAACCTTACGCCATTGCCTGCCTTGAATCGGGCAAGAACGTTATCTGCGAAAAGCCGGTTACGCTGAATTCGGCTGAACTGGAAGCAATCATTGCGGCGGCCGAGAAGGTAGGCAAGTTCTTCACGGTTCACCAGAATCGGCGCTGGGATAGAGATTTCCTTATTGCGAAGAAAATCTTCGCTGATGGAATCCTGAGTAAACCCTATGTCATCGAAAGCCGGGTTCAAGGTTCTCGCGGCGGTATATTTGGCTGGCGCGGCTGGAAGCAGAATGGCGGAGGCATGGTGCTGGACTGGGGCGTACATCTCATAGACCAGATGCTCGATTTCTTTCCTCAGAAGGTGATCGGGGTCAGCGCAGTCCTGCACAAGGTGTTTGCGCCTGAGGTGGATGATAACTTTACCGCGTCATTCCGTTTCGAGGATGGCCTGAACTACATCGTCAATGTGGCGATGAATTCGTTTATCGTGCAGCCACGATGGCACATTTCCGCTGAAGACGGAACCGCGCTCATCGAAAACTGGGAGTGCGCCGGCAGAATCGTGAAACTTGCCGATTCAAAAAGCCTTGAGTGGTCTGAGGATATTGTCTACACTGCCGCTGGCCCTACCCGTTCCATGGCTCCTCGCCCCAAAGAAACCACCCTTGAACTCCCTCTGCCCACTAATGTTGTGGGTGTGTGGCTCGACTACTACAAGAACATTGTCGCGTGCCTTGACGGGCAAGCCACGCCCATCGTTAAAACCGGACAGGCGCTGCGTGTTATGAAACTCATCGACCTTGTGTTTTTATCTGACAAGAAAAAGCACGGCGTTGAGTGCTGCATCTAAGCGCGGTAAGGGTACGCCATGCCGTACCCTTACAATAGAACAACCTTGCATACTGGAAGTTTCCAGACTCAAAACGCACTTTTATTCTGGCAATCGCGTGATCAAAGCGGTGGACGATGTGTCTTTCTCGGTTAAAGCGGGCGAGACGCTGGGTATTGTCGGGGAATCAGGTTGTGGCAAGAGCGCCACTGCTCTTTCGATTTTGCGGCTGATACCCGCGTCAGCGGGACGAATCGTGGGTGGACAGATACGTTTTCACGGCGAGAACCTCCTTGAGAAGTCCGAAGGCGCGATGGAACAGATACGTGGCGGGAAGATAGCCATGATATTTCAGGAGCCGATGACAAGCCTCAACCCTGTGTACACGATAGGTCAGCAGATTGTTGAGGCCATACGTTTGCACAGCCCTATCAGCCCCAAGGCTGCGCGGGCGCGGGCAATCGAGAGCATGGTTCTGGCGCAAATCCCCGCGCCAGAGCGGTGTATCAGGCAATATCCCCACGAACTATCGGGTGGTATGCGTCAGCGGGCGCTGATTGCCATGGCGTTGTCCTGTGAACCGGAACTCCTCATCTGCGATGAGCCAACCACGGCGCTCGATGTTACGATTCAGGCGCAGATACTGGAACTGCTTGAGCGCCTGCAAACAAAAACCAACACAACTGTGTTGATGATCACTCACGATCTGGGGGTTATCGCGGAACTTGCTCACCAGGTGCTGGTGATGTACGCAGGCAAAATCGTTGAGTATGGTGATGTGGAGCGCCTTTTCGCGCGACCTTTGCATCCCTACACCCAATGGCTTCTGGCTTGTATCCCACGTATCAGTGGCGCCATTCTGCCCCTGCCTCCCGCCAGAATGGCGCCCGCGCCCAATGAAGCGCCGCCGGCTTGCGCCTTCGCGCCGCGTTGTACGGATGCCGCGCCGCTGTGTAAACAAAAAATGCCGGAACTTGTCCCTGTGGATACGAGTTATGCCGTGCGTTGTTTCAAGTACAGTACCCTGTGCCATCAGGAACAGAAGAAAACCACTGCCAACACCTTAAGCACATGAAACAAGAACCACGGAGACACGAATGTTTGTCTTACATCTTACAGCTTTCCATTAAGAACCAGATTTCCCGCTGGTGAACAAAGCGTATTTTCCCCTTCCCTTTCATGGCGATTATTCTTCTGAAGAGTTTTCTTAATTCAATAGGATAGCAACATCGCGCGAGTCTCCACCTCTAATGAAGAAGGTGATTTTAGGGAAAATTATCAACCCCCGCTGTTCTGCGGGGGGATTCTTTATTCGAGATACTTGGCGCGGCGTTCATCCATAATCGCCTGTGCGCCGGAAGCAAGCCAGTCGGCAATGCCCGCGTCGTATATGCGGTCAAAGTTCTCTGGCGTACAGTTGATCGATTGGGTAAAGATAACCCGCGCCTTATCTTGAAGCGTCTGGGCGAGCGGACCGGCAACAGTCAATGCGGAACTGGGCTTAACGAACACTGGCGGCCGCGAGTTGGCAAGGGAAACATTGTAGGCGTTTTGAATGACATCCGCAGGCGATGAATAACCGGCGGCTAAGGCACGGATACTCGCTTCATCACTTTCCAAGAAGAGGCCATTCATCATCATCGTATAGTCGATGTTCTGGGAGCTGTTCATAATCCATGTGGGATCAGCGGTGGCGGATGGGTCCAGCTTTACCACGCCGTCGCTGCTGCTAATGGTATGGGTAATACCAAGGGGACCGGTCTGGATAAAGTGATAGTTATCATACTTTGCCAGCCAATTAAGGTAGCGCATGGCCGCGTCGGGGTTCTTGGAGGATGCGGGAATGAAATAGTTAAGACCCACAATATCGTAAGAAGTCTTGTGAGTTATGCCATCGGAACTCTGAATACAGTCCACGGGAATATAATCAGCATTAGGCACGTTTTTCCGCAGGTCTGTAAGTAAGTTATACGATTCACGGTATGGCACATCCCAGTTCCAGCAGAACGCACCGACCACGCCGCTCTTGATAAGGTCTACGGGTCCGGTATCCATATCCTTGTATAGGGGCCAGTCTTTATCAATGAGGTTTGCGTTGTACATACGGTTTGCGAAACGGACACCTTCCTTGTAGCCTTCTATCATGAGGTTGCGGTCGGCCACAGTGCTGATCCAGCGTTCTTTGTCGCTCAGGTTGGGGTTAATAAAGGCTTCCATGATAATGCCAAGAAGCGCGTCGGGGCGGTCGGCGGCCATACTGTAAGGGATCACGCGGCTCACGCCCAACTTGGCTGGGTTGTCCCGGAAGGCCACAAGCGTGTCCCAGAATTGCTGGGTTGTCTGCGGTGTGGGAAGCCCAAGAATGTCCAGCCAGTCCTTGCGTATAAAAAGGTTCTGATTGGCGATGTTCATACGCTTGGCCGGCATTGAATAGACTTTTCCAGAACCAAGGTCGACGTTTCGCTCAATGAGCTGATGACCAGGGCGGGCGGTGTCTGGGCCGAGAAAGGCGTTGAGGTCTTTGAGTACTGTGTTGAGATAGGGCGATACGTCATACACGCCACCCTGATCAGCCCACATCTGAATGTTATCGCCTGAATAGGTGTAACACACATCCGGCGGATTGCCGGCGGCGAAGAGGTTTATCAGCGCCTCGGTTTCGGTCCAGCGGGGAACCGACACAAAGTTGACGATGATGTTCTCGTCTTTCAAGATTTTTTCCTTGATCCAGGCAGTCCACTTGTTATTCGCTGGATCAGTTTTGCCGCCATCGGTTCCCCGGTCGAATATCTCAACCGAGATCGTTACAGCCCCGCCGCCCTGTTGTTGCTGTCCGCCGGAAGCGAACAACACCGCGCTTGTCGCAAAAAACGCAAGCATAGCAAATCCTAGTTTCTTCATACTTTCCCTCCAAATGGATATTGTTCCCCTTTCCTATTGCTGTTTATCAGTATTAGGAAAGAGCTTAGGTATATTATCAGTACGCTCACCTACATAACGCAACAAAAAAGTGTCTGAGCAGGATATGGTTTTGTTTTTACGCAAACCTCGTTATACTTATCCCGTGTCGTATATAGCAAGATTATCACAGCAACTAAGCAAACACTTTAAGCAAGGTGTTGCGTTCTTTGAGGAAGATGGCTGCCTTGTACTGAAAGGCTCGCTCGACAAGTGGCAGGATATTGTCAAGGCAGGGAGAATCGCGGTAAGAACCAGAGGCTTCAAAGGGCGCTATCGCGGGCTGGTAAACAAAATCGCGTTTAGTGGGGGAATCATACCGTCGATGAATCTACCGCCGCTGACGGACTCGGCGCTTGAGGGGCTTATGCCAGATGTGCTGGTTGTCGGCGCGGGGATCATTGGTTCAGCTATTGCCCGTGAACTAACGCGCTATAAGCTCAAGGTGCTGCTTGTTGAAAAAGAACACGACGTGGGAACACAGGCATCAGGCAGAAACGATAGCATGGTACATCCCGGACTTGACTTAAAACGTGGAACCCTCAAGTACCACTACAACAAGCTTGGTAACAACATGTACGATGTTTTTGCCCGGGACCTTGGCGTTCCCCTTGTCCGAAGTGGGCAGTACCTCTGTTTTACCAACCCGTTGTTTATACCAATTCTCTACCTCACATGGTTTCATTGGAAACACCTTGAAGTTCCAGGGGCCAGGGTGGTCCTCAAACAAGAGTTGCGCTGTCTGGAGCCGGGGATAAAGGACGATGTTGTAGCCGCACTCTCCTTTCCTACGGCGGGTTCTGTGTGTCCCTTTAACATAACGATTGCCGCTGCGGAGAATGCGGTACAAAACGGCGCACAGCTCAGTCTTGATACCGCTGTATTGGGTATGCAGACGGAAAACCGGCGGATTGTTTCAGTAAGAACCAATCGTGGTACGGTGTATCCTAAGGTGCTGGTAAACGCGGCAGGGGTTTTTAGTGATGATCTTGCCGCCATGGCAGGCGACCAGTTCTTTTCGATACATCCCCGGCGTGGTACGAATTCTATCCTTGATAAGAAAGTTTCTCCGTCGTTGGTGCGTACCATTGCCAGCAAGATGGGTGATGTCTCAAAAAGCGCCCATTCAAAGGGCGGCGGGCTTATCACCACTGCCCACGGGAATCTTTTGGTCGGGCCTGATGCGGTAGAAACGTATGAGCGGGAAAACTACGCCACGTCCAAAGAATCAATACGCGCCACGTTTGCGAAGTTTAAGCAAACGGCTCCTACGCTGGATCAGGGGCAGATCATCACCTACTTTACAGGGGTGCGCGCGCCGACTTACGAAGAAGACTTTGTGGTGTGCAAGGGACAGCGCGTGGAGAACATTGTACACGCCGCAGGTATTCAGTCGCCGGGGCTTACCGCAGCTCCGGCTATTGCGGTGGATGTGGTGCGCTTTGCTGCGGAAATCCTTGAAGATGTCTTTGGTGTACGTCCGGCAATGAACGAGGCGTTCAATCCTGTGCGGAAGCCGATTCCTCATGTGGCTGCTATGGATGAAAAGGCACGGCATGAACTGATTCGGCAGAACCCTGATTACGGTATCATTCTCTGTCGCTGTGAAGAGGTAAGCAAGGGCGAGATACTCGACGCTTTGCGGCGTCCCATTCCCTGCGATACGGTTGACGGTGTGAAACGCCGAGTTCGTCCCGGCATGGGGCGTTGTCAGGGCGGCTTCTGCGGCCCTCTGGTGCTTAAGCTGATTGCCGCGGAAAAGAAGATGCCTCTGGAACTGGTAACAAAAAATGGACAAGGCAAGGTCCTCTGGGGACAGACAAAAGCTCCTTACAGGGAAGCTGGTGTATGACAGCGGCTTATCATCACGCGGGACAGAGGCAGTGAAATGATTTTTGATGTAACGATTATTGGCGGTGGTCCGGCTGGGCTAGCCGCCGCCATTGCCGCAGACAAGGCGGGAGCGCAGGTACTGCTCATTGAACGGGAAGCCCGTCTGGGCGGTATTCTCAAACAGTGCATCCATGACGGATTCGGTCTTCTACGCTTTGAAGAAAAACTGAGCGGTCCTGAATATGCATACCGTTTTATCCACGAACTGTCGCAGACCCGTGTTGAAGTGCGTACACTGAGTTTTGTAACCCGCATCAGCGCCATTGCCGGAACATTGGATGACCGGAACCTTTGCAGCAACGAAGGCTTGCGGGGCTTTGTGGTTAGCATCACGTCGGCCAGGGGTATGGAAATGATTCCTACCAAAACGTTGATTCTCTCCACCGGCTGCTGGGAGCGTACTGCGCGACAGGTGGCTATTCACGGCACACGCCCGGCGGGTGTTCTCACAGCAGGTTCAGCGCAATACTACACAAACATTCTGGGACAGCTTCCCTGCCGTCGCTGCGTCATTCTGGGTTCCGGCGACATTGGACTTATCATGGCGCGGCGACTGCACCTCGAAGGCGCGGAAGTTATCGGGGTATACGAGGCAAAACCCACTCCTTCGGGGCTTTCGCGGAACATTGCCCAATGCCTTGACGATTTTGATATCCCGCTATACCTGAGTAAAACGGTAACGCGGGTCTTTGGGGATAAGCGGCTTGAGGCGGTAGAAATCATGTCGGTGAATGAAGCAATGGAGCCTATACCCGGCACGGAAGAACGCATTGAGTGTGATGGCCTCATCCTTTCGGTAGGACTTATCCCCGAAAATGAGTTGGCTGAAAGTATAGGTGTACCTTTAAGCGCACGTACCAAAGGGCCGGTCTGCGATCAGCGTAACATGACGCAGGTTCCCGGTGTGTTTAGCTGCGGCAACGCGCTGCAGGTAAATGACCTTGTAGATTATGTGTCGGAAAGCGGGGAGACTGCTGGCCGGGCGGCGGCTGCTTTTGCGGCGTGTAAAGAGGCTCCCGCAGCGCCCCGTTACGCTGAAATCTGCCCAAGCAAGGACTTCCTCGCCGTAACGCCGCAACTGGTTAATCTTGATGCTCTGGAAGATAGGCTTCCCGTGTTTTTCCGGGTTCGTGAAGAATGCTCGTCCATGCGCGTCCGCTTTACGCTGGAATATTCTGGCGGGCCAATCGAGCTTTTTTCGCGGAAATATCAGCACCTTCGTCCGCCTGAAATGGAGCGTGTTATACTCAACCTTAACAATATTACATTGAGCGAGAATAAGCGCATTATCATTACAATAGAAACCGCCGCTCAGTCAGTTGTATAGAGCAATAGTTTTATAACAAAACAGCAAAGATAAGCACGAACGATACAAAATTTTATTCGTATCGTTCGCGCTTTTTATTTTGTGTAGGCGCTATGCACTCACAAACCGCTGACATTCAGTTCCCGCACCCACACGCTTGGACTGCTGACCCTGTCTTTGAACTCAAGGTCTGCGGCAACTGCTGCCACATCCTGTAACAGCGTGAAAAAATTGCCAGCAAGGGTGATTTGCTCCACAGCCCTGCCTTTTTTGCCTTCGTGAATCTCATGCCCTTCAGCGGAAACTGAGAAATCGCCGGATACAGGATTCGCGCCGGAATGTAAACCCTCAAGCGAGTCAATCAAAAGCCCCTCGCCCAGCTCAGCCATGAGTGCCACCTGTGTTTTATCCGACGGAACAATGTAAAAGTTAGTCGGCCCAATACCAACAGAGGACTTGAACGAACGTTTGGAAGCATTGCCCGTAGGCGCGACTCCATCTTTCTTCGCGGTCTTGCGGTTATGCAAAAAACTATGGAAAACCCCGTTCTCGATAATGAGTTTGTTCCTCGTGGCCACACCCTCGCAGTCAAACGCGCTAGACCCAGGCATTTGGTCGAGAAAGGGATCATCGCGGATGCTTAACGCGGCGCTGCCAACCTGTGTTCCGATCTTGCCTTTGAGCAAAGAAAAGCCTTTCTGCGCTTGCTCGGCGGAAAACACGCTAGAAAAACATCTCAGCAGATCACTCATCGCGGTTCCAGTGAGGATGACAGCATACTTGCCTGTGGGAATGCTCTTCGCACCCAAGTGCGAAAGCGCAAGTTCAGCGGTGTACCTGCCAAAAGCCACTGCGTCGAAAAAAGCAAAGTCTTTGCCAGCCCATACATCACCCTGCTGCTTAAGCTGCCCATCATCGCCCTGAACACGAGGCACAGACCATACGCCGGCAAAGTTTGTCCGCTCATAAAGATTCAGCCCAAGTGAATTGGCAATACGAACCTCGCCCTCACTGCTAGACAAGCCGCACCAGTCCACACCTTTGACACGCGGATCAGCGGCTTTGGCTGCTTGCTCGACCTTGAGCGCAATGGCTATCTTGTCCGCTGCCGGCAGTTTCGCCAGAGACTCGTCCCAGGTGTTCACCTGCGGGTAGGACGGCGAACCTGCAAAGATTTCCTCAGTGTCCGTGTCCTCGATGATCTCGGCGTTCTGCGCAGCATTATCCACCAGAAATGGGATGATGTCCTCACCCAGACGCTCGGTGTAGGCATAACCCATCTTCCCATTGCGATACGTTCCCCTGAACGAAAGACCTGCGTTACCGGCGCTCTTGTACTCCCGCAGTTCCCCCTCAAATACCTTGAGGCTAAACATCGCGCCGCTGGCATAAAAGACTTCACAGTCCTTAAACCCCTTATCAACTGCCGCGGTGAACAGTTTTACTCTAAAAAGCTCAAACTCCATTGTTTCCTTCATTTTTTCTCCTTTTTCTCCAATGCTAACTCCTTTTGCCCTAGAGGGAACTCCCGCAGGCGCAGAGGGAACTCCCGCAGGCGCAGAGGGAACTCCCGCAGGTGCAGAGGGAACTCCCGCAGGTGCAGAGGGAACTCCCGCAGGTGCAGAGGGAACTCCCGCAGGTGCAGAGGGAACTCCC
>JAITIX010000048.1 GCA_031279205.1 Treponema sp.
AAATTGTCCGGATAGGTAACGTGCTGAATAATGCCGCCATCGGACACCTTGCCGTAACGCCGGATCAGTTCTTCGGCGCCGCGAAGATCGTCCTCAGACTGGGACACGGTGCCGGTAACCATGCCGATGTGGTAGGCGCTCTGCTTTTGGGCGCTATCCGACCTGCTCTGCTGTGATGAACCGCTTGCAAACGCCATGACCGCGCTCGCCAATAGAACCACGAAAACTAAACCTAGTTTCTTCAAAATACTCCTCCTAGAGTTATAGAATGTTGTTTATTCTCCCTATTTTTTCCCATGTATGTCAAGATGGCGAAAATGCCTTTTCAGGGATCAACGGCAGCAGAGGTAGACTTTGCTTAAAACGCATGTTGCGAATAGGGCGGTATGATTCTGGTGGCGCGGGATGCCACGGGGTAAACGACAACGCGCACTTAAAGATAGAAGGAATTGGGCTGATAAAGGTATATA
The DNA here is from genome assembly GCA_031279205.1 of Treponema sp. Classification (GTDB taxonomy): domain Bacteria; phylum Spirochaetota; class Spirochaetia; order Treponematales; family Breznakiellaceae; genus JAIRMT01. The sequence continues at coordinate 471 of JAITIX010000048.1, forward strand.
TTCTGCCTAGGAGTATCTCGTATGATTCTGTGGAAAGTTTAGTCAGAAGGAATGGGGTTTTGGTCGCGCTTCTTGCGAGCGCGTGTAAGCGGCGACGTACAGCTAGCCGCTTATAGAGTCCCCCGCAAGGGGGACTCAGCACGTTATTCGATAACAGCGAGGATGTCTGCCATCTTGAGAATTAGATGTTCGACTCCATCAAGTTTAATCTGGGTTCCGGCGTACTTATCGTACAGCACCTTCTGCCCTGGCTTTACCTTGATGACCTCGGTGTCATCACCGATCTCCACCACGACGCCACTCTGGGTTTTTTCCTGGGCCGTGTCGGGAATAAATAACCCGCCTGCAGTTTTTGACTCGCTCTTCTCAAGTTTTACAATAACTCGATCTGCCAATGGCTTTACTTTCATAGCTATTTCCTCCGTTAAATTGAAATTAGTGAGAATATACAAAAAAATGCCTTTATGGTCAAGAAAGATTTGTTGTCTTTATACTGAATAGGCTAATAAAAAGCGAGGGGAACTCATTCACCGCGCTTTTTGAGCGTTTCAGACCTCCAGCCTCCGTATTCTGATAATGCCTTCCACCATGATGATGCGTTCCAGCGCTATTTGCGGGACTTTTTGGCCTGTATCAATAATACTATAGGCGTATTCGTCGCGGTGGTGATTGATGAGATCCATGATATTGATGTTTTCCGCCGCGAGTATGGTTGTGATTTGGCCGACCATGTTGGGGATGTTACGGTTCACCACAAGGAGGCGGTGCGCGGTGTGCCGTTCCAGTTGACAGCGGGGAAAGTTAACCGAATTCCTTATAGAGCCGCTTTCCAGAAATTCGATGAGTTGCCGCACCGCCATGACCGCGCAGTTATCTTCGGCTTCTGGCGTGGATGCGCCGAGGTGGGGAAAGGCGATGACCTGCGGGCAGGCTAGCAACGCGGCTGAGGGGAAGTCTGTTACATAACGGCTGATCTTCCCACTTTGTAGCGCAACGATAAGGTCGGCCTCTTTCACCAAGTCGCCTCGCGCCAAGTTGATAATTCGAGTGCTTTTCTTCATAAGCCGGAACTTCTCCGCGTCAAAAAGCCCTTTGGTTGCCTCGTTCAGTGGAAGGTGAAGGCTGATATAATCAGCTTTACCAAGCAGTCCCTCAAGGCTTTCAGCTCGTGAGACCTGCCGCGAAAGGCTCCATGCCGCATCCACTGACAAAAACGGATCGTAGCCAATGACTTCCATACCAAGCGCCGCTGCGTCATTGGCGACCATGACGCCGATAGCGCCAAGCCCCACCACGCCTAGAGTCTTGCCCCGTATCTCCGGCCCCTCAAAGCGCGACTTTTCCTTTTCCACAAGCTCGCTGACCGCCGCGCCCTTGTCTGCAATGCTCTGTCCCCACCTGATGCCTCCCACAATGTCACGGGAAGCGATGAGCAGACTCGTAATGGCCAGCTCCTTCACTGCGTTGGCATTTGCTCCGGGCGTATTAAAGACCACGATTCCCCGCTCACTGCATGCGGGAACTGGAATGTTGTTATAACCCACGCCGGCACGGGCTATGGCCTTCACCGAATCCGGTATCTCAATGTTGTGCAAGTCTGCGCTTCGCACAAGAAGTGCGTCAGGGTGAGGAAGCTCGCCGGCCACCTCGTAGCTATCCCGTGGGAATACTTCCAATCCGACAGGAGAAATTTTGTTCATCGTCTGAATACGAAACATCCTTTTTTCCTTTAAATAGAATTTCTTTCAAAGGCGTTCATGAACGCGATGAGCGCCTTCACGCCATCAATCGGCATGGCGTTATAGAGGCTGGCCCGCATACCGCCTACAAGCCGGTGTCCCGCGAGGTTCACGAGGCCGGCGCCAGCGGCTTCTTTTACGAAACGCGCCTCAAGTTCCGCCTGCTTATCAAGCAACGCGCCCGATGCCACAAACGGAATGTTCATAAGACTGCGGAAGTTTTTGTCTACGGGCGAACTAAACAGCTTTGAGCTTTCAAGGTACGAGTAAAACAGCTCAGCCTTTTGCTTGTTCAGCTCGTAAATTGCCAGAACTCCACCCAGATTCTGAAGCCATTCCAGCACAAGTCCCATGATGTAGATGCCGTAGCAGGGCGGCGTATTATACATTGAGCCTTCCTTCTCGTGGATGTCGTAGCGCAGCATAGCCGGCACCCACTCCGGCGCCTTACCGATAAGCTCGTCGCGGATAATCACAATAGTGGTTCCAGCCGGACCAAGGTTCTTCTGCGCCCCAGCGTAAAGAACGCCAAAACGGGACACGTCGAGCGGTTCCGACAGGATACAGCTTGAAATGTCCGCCACCAGTGGGACAGAACCGGTGTCTGGCACTGATATCCACTTGGTTCCTACAATCGTGTTATTAAGGGTGATATGATAATAGGCATCGTCCGCGTCAGGGGTAGGAGCCGCCGGAATGTAGGAATATGCCTTATCTTTGGATGACGCCGCAATCCGCGCCTCAACATACTTATCCGCTTCGGCAAACGCCTTGCTTGACCAGATACCGGTATCAATATACGTGGCCTTTTTCCGCGCTTCACCCACATTCACGCCGGCAAGATTAAGGGGAACCATAGCAAACTGCAACGAAGTCCCACCCTGAAGGAAAAGTACCTTGTAGTTTGCCGGTATGCCCATGAGGGAACGAAGCAGGGTCTCGGTTTTTTCGATGATTGGCTTAAAGTCCTTTGACCGATGACTCATCTCCATGACAGACTGCCCCGTGCCATTGGTATTGGTCATTTCCACCGCCGCTCTTTCCAGCACCGGCAGGGGAAGGGTCGAGGGCCCTGGCGCGAAGTTGTATACCCTATTCATAAAAAGCTCCTGTTGAATAGCTAAATTTTTCTCGATAAGAGTAGTGGAAAAAGGCTCTTTAGGGAACTATCCTGAAGCGGTTTTATCAAAACCGCCGTAAAACCCCTAGTTTCAGGTATGGGATTGCTGACCGGGTTTCACGACAGGATCGCGAAGCCCGGTCCTTATAAATACCGTGGGATACATGGAAGTATACGCTTGGGGAATCCAAGTAAGACCTGGGAGTATAGCGTTGGAAGAGCCGTAAAACTTCCTTTGATGGGGAGTCTTTGCGAAAACCAAACTATACCCCCTTGATAATGGACGACGAATCAAGACTCCCCCGCCTTTAGGCAAGGAGACTTTTCAATGGTTAGTCCTGCGCTTTATCGTTGATGCGCTTGATTTTCTGCTTTAAGGCGTGGAGTGTAGAATCAACGGTGCCTTTGGGAATTCCCAGTACCTCGGCGATCTGACGGTTACTAGGCTCCAGATTGATGCTGGCAAGCCGTTGTTTGATGTTGGCATAGCTGGAACACGCCCGTTCCAGATACCCGCGTATAAGCTCCCTTTGCGACGGGTATTCAGAGAGCGCCTCAAGCCGCTTTCTATAGGTTACACAGCGGTAATACTGGATATGGAGCTGTTCCTTAAGCTGGTGAACCTTTTCGTTCCGTCCCATGCACAGTTCACGGAGCTTATCAAGCATAGCGGTCAGATTCTTGATGTTTACACCTATGGCTGGAGCTACACGGACAACAAAGTCATCTGACACAAAGAAGTACGACTTCAGCAAGAGGATGAGTACCTGTCGGGGGTTACTCACCGGCTTGAGACTTTCTTCCGCGTCCAGATACGCGGACACATTCTCACTCATCATCAGCTCTTCTTCGGCACGGGCTTCCCAGCAGGCGTATTCGGTAATATGATGCTCCGCCTCACGCAACTGGCGCACTTTGGCGGAAGAGCGCACTATAGAGCAGATATAGGCGTCAAAGGAGGAGCCTGTCTCCTTGTAGGTATCGATAGCGCGACTCAGGCAAGGGTATAGGTCGCACAGGTAATCAACGAATTCGTCATGGTCCCGGTTAAACAGATTAAACTGCTTATAGTTTTTAAGGAGGAACCTGAAGATACATTCCTCGAAGTCTTTGCGGGTAAGAAGCCCCTGTGTGTATTGGTCCCGCAAGCCATTCAAAGGCAGAGAAGAGACTGCCGTGTCCGATAAAATCGCCGCAAGTTTGCGCATAAAAATATTCCTCCGTATGGCGCCATTATCCTGGCGCAAATTGTATATGAATTGATTACTGTGCTTCACTCAAAGGTGAAGAGACCGGTATATTGGGCAACTGAATGTCCATGAACTCGGCAATATACTGCTGGCTGGTGGTCTGCTTGATATCGGCAAACCGTTGCCTGATATTGTTATAATGGGAATGCGCCCTCTCCAGACGATCACGCATTATTTCCCATTGAGCTACCCCAGTGGGAAGCGCCTCAAGCTGTTTCTGGTAAGCCACGCAGCGGTAGTACTGGACATGAAGCTGCCCCTTAAGCTGACGAAGCTCTTCCTGTCGTTTCACTCGCAGTTCGTAGAGCTTATCAAGCATAGTGGTCAGCTTCTCGACGCTTACGCCCATGGCCGAAGCCACACGAGTGATAAAGTCATCCGACACAAAAAGGTAGAATTTCAGCAACAAGGTGAGCGCCTCTTGGGGTTTGCTCACTGGCTTGACTGTTTTTCCCGACTCCAGACACGCCACCACGCTTAACAACGAGGTATCTGGCCTGATCTCTGAAATCTTTCGCATAAAGTATCCTCCATAAAATAAGATGCCAGTGTTTGGCATAAATTGTATAAAGAACTTATTACTCCAAACTGAAATTAGTCTACAAAATTATGACAAATGTCATTCACTATTAATGTTTCTGGGAAACGCCGCACTCAGCAGTCAATCCGAGGGAAGTGAACCAATACTATCAGAACCTATTTGGAGGCGCTGTGAATGCGATAAGGCAGCCATCGAGAAGCGCCAAAGTGAAAAGAGCCACCAGTTATGGCGGCTCTTTTCACTTTGGCTCATTCCCACTCAATCGTCGCGGGGGGCTTGGACGATATGTCATAGGTAACACGGCCAATGTCTTTGACCGTGTTGGTGATGCGGGTTGAGATTTCAAGCAGGTCTTTGGCTGGGAAGGGATAGACATCGGCGGTCATGCCGTCGGCGCTCGTTACGGCGCGGAGAGTGAGTACCCAGCCGTACTTGCGCTCATCGCCGGCAACGCCAACGGAACGGAGCGGTAAAAGCACGGCAAAGGCTTGCCAGATTTCGTCGTACAGACCGCGTCGCTTGACTTCTTCTATATATACGGCATCGGCCTCGCGGAGTATGGCGCACTTCTCCCGTGTTACTTCCCCAAGTATGCGGATCGCCAGGCCAGGTCCGGGAAAGGGGTGGCGCTTGACCACCGCGTCATCAAGCGCGAGCAGACGCCCAAGGCGGCGAACCTCGTCTTTGTAGAGCTTGTCCAGTGGCTCTATGACGCGACCGGCTTTGCGCTTGGCGTCAACGAGCGGACTGCCGACATTGTGGTGGCTCTTGATGAGGTGCGCCTGATTGCCAACGCCTTTGCCACTTTCGATGAGGTCAGTGTAGAGCGTGCCTTGTGCCAGAAAGCAGGTTTCGGGCAGGCCGAGCTTGGCTACTTCCCGTTCCTGAATGGCAATAAACAGGTCGCCAATGATCTTGCGCTTGGCTTCCGGTTCTTCGATGCCCTTGAGCGCGTCGAGAAATTCGTCCTCGCAGTGAATGATGTGCAAGTGCTTCGCTCCAAGTCGCTCAAGATTCGCTTTGACGATAGCGGTTTCATCCTTACGCATGAGGCCAGTATCCATGTACATCAGTCGCACCTGATCCGCTGGCAGGGTCTTCAGCAATAAGGCCGCCACTACAGTGGAATCAACGCCGCCAGACACCAGCAGGAGTACCTGACTCTGCCCCACCGCTTGTTTGAGGGACGCGCCTATATCGTCGATGTACTGCTGCATAGACCACTCGGCCTTGCACTCGCAGACCCCAAACACAAAGGCGGCCAGAATCTCCAGACCACGCTCGCAATGCGTTACTTCCGGGTGGAACTGCACACCGAACATCGGCTTTGCTTCGTGGATTACCACTGCTGGAAAACCCGACGCACTCGTGCCAAGCGTTCTGAAATTATAGGGAAGTTTGATAAGTGTATCACTATGACTCATCCATGAAGTAAACGACACGGACTCCGGCACTACGGTAACCGCCGGCACCGCGTCGCCTTCTATGATTTTTGATAGAGGATAGACTTTGTCAAAACCCGCAAAGAAGGCGCGGATTTTGTCCTCGCGGGCAAGTCCGTCTCCCACATTAGGCATGGTAACTCGTACCCCGACATTGCCATACTCCCGCTGAGGAAGCGCCCCGACCATTCCGCCAAGATCGACTACCATGCGCTGAATCCCGTAGCAGATGCCCAGAATGGGCAGCCCGCTGGTATACAGCGTTGGATCCGGCGCCAAACCCGTGCCGGTATACACCGATTCAGGCGATCCAGAAAGGATAACACCGCGCGCGTCCGCGAGTGTCTCGGCTGTGAACTGGGTATTACCAGGCAGTATCTCGGTATAAACCCCCAGCTCACGAATACGACGACCAATGAGAGCGGTTGTCTGACTCCCAAAATCAAGAATGATTACTTTGTCCATGGACTTCTCCTAATAATGGTTTCTTTGCGATCATACCCAACAGAAACAATGTCAATAGGAGTTTCGCAGAAGCGTTCAATGAATTCGATGTATTCCATTGCAGCAATGGGGAAGTCATTGTAGCTGAGGGCGTTGAACAGGGGTTTCTGCCAGCCGCGAAAGCTCCGCAGAACCGGTTTCGCGTTATTAAGCGCCTCAATCGAGGCAGGAAAACTTTCGACCAGCCGATCTCCTATACGATAGGCAACGCAGGCTTTGACATCATCGAGTGTGTCATACACGTCAAGGTGGGTCATAACCAAAGAATCAATGGAATTGGTGAGACAGGCGTAGCGCAGAGCCACCAGATCGAGATAGCCGCAACGACGGGGACGACCTGTGGTAACGCCATATTCGCGGCCTAGATCGCGTACAAAGCGACAGAGCGCGTCTTCGTTTGTTGCGCCAAACTCACTGGGGAAGGGGCCATTGCCCACCCGCGTTGAATACGCCTTGAACACACCCAGCACCTTGTCCAGAGCGCGCGGACCCACGCACCCGCCGATTGCCGCACCCGCGGCGCAGGACATACCGCTTGAGACATAAGGGTAGGTTCCCAGATCAAGGTCGAGGAGCGTGCCTTGCGCCCCTTCAAAGAGTATCTGCGCGCTCTTGTGGTACTGAAGGTAAGTGGAAAGGTCTATGGACATAGAGAGAAGCCGCTCGATATACGGCTCAAGAAAGGCACGATCCTCATCAGGAAGATCGCCCAGAGCCTCTGTACTGGTCAGGTCGGCAATGCGGATGCCCTCTCGGTCGCTTTTCATGGAATAGGTAATGCCAATGCCGCGTCCAGTTGTGCCTATGGGCTTTTTTCGGGCTGCGTCGCGTTCCTTATCAACCTGAATGTAGCTGGGCAGCACCAGATGCGCCCGATCCGCGATAAACACCCGGCCAGTGGTGTCGATACCGCGCTCGTTGAGCATATCGATTTCTTTGAACAGAGCAACCGGGTCGATAACCATACCAGCACCCAGGATCACCATTTTGTCCGGGTAGAGGATACCAGCGGGGATGAGGTGTAGCGCATACTCCTCATCCCCTATGACAATGGTGTGTCCTGCGTTTGCCCCACCTGAAAAACGGACGATTATCTGAGCCTCATTCGCCAGATAATCCACGATCTTACCTTTTCCTTCGTCGCCCCATTGGGCGCCTATGACTACAACTTTCATGGCAAAAGCATACCATAGAACGCTTTGTTAAGGTAATGTGAGTTCGATGAAAACGAGCGTATTCTTCGCTGCAATGCTTGATCGGTCAGCTGATCCAAGCCTCCCTGCATGTGCAGCTTAAGCCTGTTACGTTGACATAACTAAGCCTGTTACGTTGACATAACTAAGCCTGTTATGTCGGCATAACTAAGCCTGTTATGTTGACATAACTAAGCCTGTTATGTCGACATAACTAAGCCTGTTACGTTGACATAACTAAGCCTGTTATGTCGGCATAACTAAGCCTGTTATGTCGGCATAACTAAGCCTGTTACGTTGACATAACTAAGCCTGTTATAGGGCTGGCGCCAGAAGCCAGCCCTGGCGCGCTCACGTGTGGACGGCGGCTTTCATGGTGCTGACGTAGCAGGCAACCGGAACAGCGGCCTTGTCGCCGTGTTCCAGAATCAGCTTGACAATGGCGCTCCCCACGATGACGCCATCGGCAAGGCGGGCAATGTCTGTTGCCTGCTCCGGCGTGTGAATGCCGAAGCCAACCGCCACAGGTAATGCGGTGTGCGCCCGTACCGATGCAATGATCGACGCAAGATCAGTCTTAATTTCACCACGCTCGCCAGTAACACCCATTGATGAGACAATGTACAAAAAGCCTTTGGCGTTGCGGGCAATGGTGGCAATGCGTTCCTCAGAAGTTGGGGCGATGAGGCTGATGAGATCAACGCCGTTGGCAGTGGCAATATCGCGCAGTTCACCCTGCTCTTCAAAGGGAAGGTCGGGAATAATGATGCCGTCAATGCCGCTCCGCTGGCAGCGGGCAAAGAAACGCTCGTAACCATAGTGAAACACCGGATTAAGGTAGGTCAGAAACACCAACGGTATGTTCAACGATACGCCGCCGCCTTCGTCGCGCAGGGACTCTACCAGCCCGAAGAGCTTCTCGATAGTAGCGCCGGCGTTAAGGGCGCGAATGTTGGCTTCCTGTATCACCTTGCCCTCGGCTATGGGGTCGGAAAACGGGATGCCTATTTCAACAAGATCAACGCCGGCATTCACCATCGCACGGATAAACTCAGCGCTCTTCTCAATGCTTGGGTCTCCGCCAGTAACAAAGCCGATGAAGGCTTTGTTACTGGCAAAGGCGTTTGCAATTCTACTCATGTAAGTCAGTCCCCCTATACCGCGCAATGGCGGCAACGTCTTTATCGCCCCGCCCCGACAGGCAGATGATGACGCTCTCGTCCTTACCCAGTGTGGGACAAAGTGTCCGCGCGTATGCAACCGCGTGCGCGCTCTCCACCGCCGGTATGATACCCTCGGTACGCGACAGGTACTCAAACGCCGCCACCGCCGCCTCGTCAGTTACCGGAACGTAGTGGGCGCGCCCAGTATCGTTGAGCCATGCGTGTTCGGGACCAATGCCCGGATAATCAAGACCAGCGGAAATCGAATAGACCGGCGCAATCTGGCCATCGTGGTCTTGGCAAAAGTAGGACTTCATGCCGTGAAACACACCAACACTGCCACGAGCAATGGTTGCCGCGTGCTTGTCTGTATCAATACCCAGCCCAGCGGCTTCACAGCCGATGAGCTGAACAGCGCGGTCAGGGATGAACGTATAAAACAGCCCAATCGAGTTACTGCCTCCGCCAACACAGGCAATAACCGCTGCCGGCAGCTTGCCTTCGCGCTCCAGTATCTGCCACCGCGCCTCTTTGCCAATGACGCTCTGGAAATCGCGTACCATAGTGGGGAAGGGATGCGGCCCCATCACCGAACCAAGCACATAGTGGGTGTCAGACACACGGCTGACCCATTCGCGCATGGTCTCGTTCACCGCGTCCTTGAGTGTCCGGGTGCCAGATGTAACCGCGTTGACCTTCGCGCCCAGCAGCCGCATCCGGTATACGTTCAGTGCCTGACGTTCAGTGTCTTCCTCCCCCATGAAGATTTCACACTCCATGCCCAGCAGCGCCGCAGCCGTCGCTGCGGCCACTCCGTGCTGACCCGCGCCAGTTTCGGCAATGATGCGCGTCTTCCCCATCTTCTTTGCAAGCAGGGTCTGCCCCAGCACGTTGTTAATCTTGTGAGAACCCGTGTGGTTGAGGTCTTCCCGCTTGAGGTACACCTTTGCCCCACCTAAGTCCCGCGTCATTTTGCCGGCATAGTACAGCAGCGATGGTCTGCCAGCGTAGTTCTTGAACAGATCGTCCAGCTCCGCGACAAAGGTGCTGTCATTTTTGTAATGCTTATAGGCTTTTTCGAGATTATTGATCTCATTCATCAGTGTCTCAGGGATATACTGACCCCCATAATCACCAAACCGCGTTTCAGGGCGCGTCATATACCCTCTCAAGCGCCGCGGGCGCGCTGAAAATAGCCTTGATCCGCGCCATATCGAACTTAGGCGTGCGGTCGTAGTAATAGATGCCGTTCTGTTCCTGTTCAACGTCCGTAAGCTGGGTGTAACAAAACGCGCACACGCGGGGATTATCCAGCAGCGCCCTGGTGAGTCCCTCAATCCGCGCGTACACCTCCTCAATAGTCGCGCATCGATTGCCATAGCCCCAGCCCGACAACTCACGCGCCTTCTTTGCCTCCTCCTCATTCCACCACGCCCCGCCATATTCGCTGACAAAGTATGGAGCGCGGACAGTGATCAGCCGGTCTCTGGTACTGTCTTCAGTAAGGCCGAAAGCGCCGTGAATGGGGTGATGGTAAAACACCTTATCCGCGCTCATGCCCGCGTAGTTGTGGGCGAAAACCGATGGGTCTTGCTCATAGTCATGCAGGTCAAGAATATCGCTTATCACGTGTACATAACCGGAAGCGTCAATCACCGGTCGTGTGGGATCAAGGGTTTTGGTCAGTAGGTAGACCTGCCGCAGAAGCTCGTCGCACTGATCCACATGGGTTTCGTTTAAGGGACACCATCCCACAATGGACGGATGGTTGAAATCACGCTCCACTATCTCGCGCCATTCAGGGGCAAAGTGCGAGAAACCCTCCATATTATGGATACCAAGACCCCAACTGGCGTGTTCACCCCAGACAATGTAGCCAAGCTGGTCAGCCCAGTACAGAAAGCGATCTTCAAAAACCTTCTGGTGAAGCCGCGCCCCGTTAAAACCAGCGGCTAACGAAAGCTCAATGTCGCGTTTAAGCGCCTCGTCTGTCGGAGCCGTGTAGATACCGTCAGGGTAAAAGCCCTGATCCAGCACAAGACGCTGGTACACAGGGCGCCCGTTGATGAGGATCGCGTTATCGCTCAGGGCAATGGAACGCATCCCAAAGTAGGCCTCAACCGCATCCCCACCGCCGTCAGTGTCCTCACAGTCAAGCGTGATACGAAGGTCGTAGAGATTGGGCTTACCCACCTCCCACAAAACCGGCTGCGGAATAGGCAGACTGAGGTACGCCGCGTTCCCCGACACCACAGTGCGTTCCACGCACACCTGCGTTCCCTGATAGGACACGCGCGCCTCGACAACGCGTCCATGCGCGCGCCCCTCGGTATACACGCTGAGAAGCGCCCGCTGGTTTTCTGGATCAGGGATGAGCTGATAGCGGACAATGTAGGTCTCTGGTACGAATTCAAGCCACACGGTCTGCCATATCCCAGTGGTACGGGTGTAGAAACAGCCGTTTGAGTAGAACGCGCCTGACTGCTTACCTGTTGGCTGGGCTTCGCTGCGGGTATCGTCCTCAGCGTACACGACCAGGGTGTTCTGTCCCTCAATAACAAACGGCGTTATATCCACAGTAAAGGACGAGTAGCCACCGCTATGGGTTCCGGCTTGTTTTGCGTTTACATAAACCACAGTCCTGTAATCAACAGCGCCAAAGTGTAGCAAAACCCGCCCGGCAAGCTGTTCTCGATTCAACGGGAACGCCCGTCGATACCACGTCGCCGCGATGTGGTCTTTGTATTCAATGCCGGACAGCTTTGATTCTGGGCAGAACGGCACAGTGATCCGTTTTGAGAACTCGCCCTGCTCGTACAGCTTCCGCTCAATGCCGCTTTTGCTAAAGTCAAACTCGAAGTCCCACTGGCCATTAAGATTTTGCCATTGCGGTCGCGTCATCTGCGGCCTGGGGTATTCCGGTCTTGGTATATTGCTCATAAGCACCTCCAATCACGCCAGTTTAGCTGATCTCCTCAGCAAGCTCAAGGTGTTAGGGGTTGAGCTTCTGGGGGACAGCAACACAATGTATCCGCGAATTACCCGAATTATTTGGAGAAATTCACAAGTTGCGGGTATGGCAACGCGCGGTAAAGAAAGCGCAATTCGCCCTTTGGTCTATACGCCGGCATCAAACGCCACGCTTTGCTTGCCGCTGTGTCCCAGATACAGGTTTTCCAGCGACGCAACCTTGCTTGCTTCCACCACATGGACAATCGCACCATCCTGTATCAAAACACAATAGTCAATAAAGCCATTCAAGAATTCAAGCACATGACATGAAAAAAGTATGGTAACATTTTTATGTTTATAATAGTTTAATAAACTTTTTATTTTCATGTTCGAGATTATATCAAGACCATCGTTTGGTTCGTCCCATATAATCGTGTCAATGTCTCCGATGAGGCTGGCGACGATCTGTATTCTTTTTTTCATGCCGCTTGAACAATCGCAAAAACGTTTGTCAAGAAAATCATGGGCTTCAAAATAATCGATCAGTTTTTTGGTTTCGGTAAGCAGCTTGTTTTTACCCGTGCGCAGTATGGTGGCAAGCTCGATGTCTTCGATACAGGTGAGTTTGCCATACAAGAAATCGTTAGAGGGAAGAAAGGCAATTCGACGGCGGCAAGACGGAAATTTTTTTGTCTGCTGCGTACTTATATCGTTATGGTACACACTACCGGTGCTTGGCAGGTACACGCCTTCGATACAATGCAGGATCGTTGTTTTTCCCGCGCCGTTATAGCCAATGATGCCGTAAATAATGCCCGGCGAAAAACTCAGGTTAACCTCACGAATCCCCGGTTTGCCGCCAAATAATTTTGATAGGTTCTTACAGATTATCATAATAGGCGTTCCGCGCTTTAACAAGTAACAGCGCGGTTGGCGCGGTCATAATAAGTGTAAGATAAGGATTGATATAACTGATATAGAGTGTTATTACCGTAAACCCAATTATGAGAATTCCTTCCACTAACGGTGGGAGATTCAGAAAATCAGTGCTTATGAAGAAAGTTATCAAGAGCGCTGTCGCGTAAAGATAAATAAACAGATAGTTTACGTTAATAGCGGCGCTGATTATAATCATTGGCGCGAAGAACACTGTGAGAAATAGTTCAGCCCGTTTAAATTGATAGGAGAAGGCGTTGTTAATCACAGCATAGAACACCCAGTTTACGCCCGCAAGCGCGTTGCTCATGCCGATAAAACCGAATGCAGGTATGCCCAGAAAAATGGCGAACAGCAGACGCGCTTCGATATTCGTGTCGCCAATATAATCGATAAACAAAACAATGAATAGCGCGATGCTCGTCAGTGCGGTCAGGAAAAACGATGGCGTCATAAAATCAAGTGCTGTGCTTTTTATCGCTGCGTTTATTTTGACGCGCCTGATCCGCGCCGTGCGCTGTCTGTCGCGGTGTCGTGTTATGATTACGCCAAAAGAACACGCCGTAAAAAATAGAAACAGCGTCGGCAGTATTGCCGCGTTGAGTGGAAAATCAGGGCTTATCCGTTTGAGGAAAACAAGTACCATAAATATCAGCGTATAAACGTTACTGGCGATTGCCCGTTGTATAAAAAAAATCCGCTGAAGTGCACGGTTTGAAAAAGCACTTTTCGAGTAACGAATCAGTTTGTCTGGTATGTTTATACTTTTGAACGAATATATTAGACTGGCAAAAAACAAGAACGCCATTATCATAACAAAATATCCAATGCTCAACGATATGACGACATTGGTCTTTGTGTACACAAACGCCGCGATAAACACCGCGCTTCCAATGACCACAAGCGGCGATACTTTCACCAACGCGATAATTCGCCTGACAGCGACTTTCATCCAGAACAGTGCCAGCGCCATGGACGGCGTAACTATGGAGAGTACGGTTATGGAAAATGGTTTGCTATTCATCAGAACCTCCGGTATGGCTCTTTAACAAAAGAGCTTGTTCCAGCATACTTATAGAAAACACCGCGAGAGTGGCAATGCGCAGGTGTTTTACGGAGGTTCCTAATGTTTAGGTTTTGCCCGTCATGTGCTTCACGCGCTATTCGCTTTGAGCGTAACAAGGTGTTCCACTGTCCTGAGTGTGGGTTTGAGTATTATCACAACGTAGCCTCGGCGACTGGCTGTGTGATTGACACTGGGACGAGCATTGTGTTCGCGGTACGGGCAAAAGAGCCGGCGAGGGGAAAGCTGACCCTGCCTGGCGGCTTTGTTAACCCGGACGAGGGCGCATTTGAGGGGTTGCGTCGTGAGTGTCTGGAAGAGCTTGCCTGGGATCCGGGCGCTGATCTTAGGCTTTATGCCTCGTTTCCCAATGTGTACCTGTACAAGGGCTTTGAGTACAACACCTGCGATCTCTACTTCAGTGTATTTGCCCCATCGGTGAGCGTTGCGGACTTTCGCCTTGACCCTGACGAGGTGGCGGAAGTCCGTTTCCTTCTATATGATGGCATTAATTTTGGCGAGCTTGCCTTTGATTCCACGCGCCGCGCTGTGCGGGCGTTTCTGGATCAAAAGGCGGGCGGGGGAAGATAGTGAAACAGTCTGTTTGCGTGGTTCTGTTTATGGCGTTGTTGGATGGCGTGTATCCTGTTGAACAAGTGTTGATTGGAACCTACTCTGGTGGCGGCGATATGTTGGTCAGACAATACGGCGAGGTGAGTGGTGCGGAGCGGGCGCTGTTCTTTATCGGGCAGATTCATGGCGATGAATCGGGCGCTGGGGACGCAATCCGGCTTATGGAGGCCTCCATTGAGGGGCGTGGTCTGCCGGGGAATACGCTTGTCTATCTGCTTAACCCTGCTAATAGGTCGGGCCGGCGGCTCATTGATGGTATAGACCCGAACCGTGATTTCCTTGACCGGCGTTTGAGTGAGACGCGGGCAATCGCCAGCTTCTGCGAAAGGCTTGCGGCGCGTTACCGGAGCGTACTCATTGTGTCTGCTCATCAGTACAATGACCGGAATCGCGGTACTTTACGGCAGGGTTTTGTCTTTCCTTTGTATGAGCTTACTGGCGTGGGACGACAAAAAATCGCTGGTAAGGCAGGAGGCGCGATCATCAGTATGAGTGCCCTGCTTGATTACACCACGCCGGCTGAATCGGAGGCTGTGGCGCGGCAATTTGCCGATCTTACCGGCTTCACCTATGAGGCAATGTGGAAGAACGAGATGTATCCTGGGGAGCTTATGTACTTTGTTTCACGTCTGGGGGCGCACGTCTCCATGATTGAATTTGAGATACCTGAATCGGAGCGAAGTAACATTGCCCTATGGCGGGATAGTTTTGCCCGTTTTGTGCAAATAGTAATACGATAATACATATTTATAGAAGGAAGTATGGTGAAGTCTGTATTTATTGTACTGTGTTTCGTGTTGGTTTCAAACGAGACTGTATTTTCATGGCCAACTAACTCGGCGACTGATGTAACAAAGCCGGCATCTGAGCCGGATACGCAAACTGAAGCCGAGATAGTACCAACGCTCAATCCAGAATCGACAGTACTGTCTATCATTAATGTTACTTCTCTGCTCAATTCACTGCTTGTTAGTCCAGCCGACGTTTTGCCTAAGCCTCCATCTCGTTCTGTACTGCAAATCTATGCCTCGCCGGAAACTATTGATGCTTCGCCACAGGCTGGTGTGGAGCCTGCTTCGGTGGCTCCAACGCAGGTACTTCAAGCCGACGTTTCCGCTGAGACCGCAAGTTCCGCGCCGCAGACCAGCGTGTTGCCGGCAACTTCGGTGGCCGTAAGCCCCTCGACACAACCTGCCGCGGCGTTGCCCTCTGCGGCGCTTCCTCCAGAGGAACTTCAGGTACAACCCCAGCCCGTGCGCGAGTTAAGCCAAGAAGCGAGACCGGAACCCACGCCGGAACGTCCAATACTGGCTAACCCTGACGCCATTCTCACGTATTCCCAGAGTAGGTGGCGGGATAGCCGCTTCGAGGTGTTCCAGTGGCAGGACATGGCTGCCGTCTTTGAGGCTCCGATCCTCATCTTTGATACCGCAAGCTATCGTATCCAATCCCGTTTTCTCAAGCGGCTGGCTTTTTTCGTGGAACGTTCTGGCACGCGAGGGCAACTTCTCACTGACCAGCAGCTTGGGCACCGGCTTGACTGGTATGCCCATGATTATCAGGCTGAAGACCTCGCGGTCTTTTTCAATACAGCCGCTAGTACCCACTTTTCGCTTTCAGCGGAAGAACTGGAACTCCGTGATATACTTCTTGATGTAGGTATCATACGCAACGGCCAGAACAACAGATTCGTTGCCGGGGCTGGAGCTATCATTTCAATATCACGCGAATCGTCAAACGAGTTGCGCTCACGCTTTATGATTCACGAGGGCTTTCACGGGCTTTTCTTTCTTGACAAAGCGTTCCGCGAATTCAGTTACCATCGCTATGAAAATCTGAATCCTCAGGCAAAACGCTACCTTCTCTCCTATTTTTCCTACATGGGCTATGATACTTCGTACCAGTTTCTGGTGGTTAATGAGTTTATGGCCTATGTTCTCCAGCAATCTCTGGTTACCAACAGTAACTTTTTTGGGGGAGCTGTGCTGAATGCGATTAACAATCGTATAGAGGTTACTTCGTTACCTGAAATCCTTGCTGCGTTTCAGGCGGAGGCAGTGGCGTTCTCCACGTATGTGGACCAGCGTTGGAGTCTTGCCGCTGGCAGACTCCGCCAGCTCACGGAAGCGGAGCGTACGGTCGTACTGCCTGCCCATTACGTCATTCAGTATGGCGATACCCTGAGCGGCATCGCAGGCCGGCAGGGAATATACTGGGATTCACGGCTCTGGAGAATCATTTATGACGCGAATAAGGCGCAGCTTCCGAACCCCGATGTCATCCGTCCCGGGCTTATTCTGGATATTCCAGCTCTTCAAGGCGAGAACCGGGCTGGCGACTGGGAAGCGGATCATATCTATGAAAATCCCTTTTAGAGGAAGGATTATGAAACAAGCATACACGTTGTTACTCCTGCTCATCATATTCCCTGCGTTAGCGTGGGCGCTTGATCCGATTCAGGCCAACCCTGACACTATTCTTGCGTATTCCCAGAACAGGTGGCGGAACAGCCGCTACGAGGTGTTCCAGTGGCAGGACATGGCTGCTATTTTCAGTGCGCCGATTCTCATTTTTGATACCGCAACGTACGATGTGCAGAACAGGCTTACCAAGCGGCTGGCCTTTTTCGTGGAAAAGCCTGATTTCAACGGGCATCTGCTCACAGACGCGGAACTCGCGCCCCTGAACGGCTGGCGCGCCCATGATTACAAGGCGGACGACCTCGCGGCTTTCTTTCACACCGCCGCCAGAACCCGCTTCACCCTCTCGCGTGAAGAGCTTGAACTACGCGAACTCCTGCTCGATACGGGCATCATACGACAGGCTCCTGCGGGAGGTTTTATTGCCGGCGCCGGCGCGATTGTCTCCCTGTCGCAGGAGTCGTCCAGGTCGCTCCGCTACACTCACATCGTACATGAGTGCTTTCACGCTATCTTCTTTCTTGATGAGGACTTCCGCGCCTTTTCCCGCCGGCGCTTTGAAAAGCTCGACCCACAGGCAAAGCGCTTTATCCTCGCTTACTTTGACTATCTCGGCTACGATACCAGTAATGACTACCTCATGGTGAATGAGTTTATGGGCTACATACTCCAGCAGCCACTTTCCGAAACGGTCAGTTCGTTCACCAACCGCGCCATCACGATGCGCGCTGGTACGAAGTTTGGCCCGCTCGTGGAACTGACACGGGTGTTTCAGGTGGAAGCTGAAGCCTTTTCCGCCTATGTGAATCAACGCTGGGGTCTTGCCGCTGGTAAGATACAGCGTTGAATGTCTGTTTTCGCTTCGACTTGTACATTAGGAAGATATGTGTTATACTAATTGTGATCCTTATTAACCTGAAAGCTGTGAAGATCATAAGTACCAAACCTCAACTATTAAGGAAGATAGCCAATGATAGATTTGCAACTCGATCCCGCTGTTTTGAAGCTAATTGAATATGCGAAGGAGAAGAAGATCCTCTCTTATGAAGAACTTTCTGACTATCTACCTGAGCACATCGCCAATTCCGACAAAATCGAACAAGTTCTCGCGTTGCTAGAAGCTAACAATGTCCAGCTTATTGAAGATGACGCGGGTGGAGAAGATGAAACGGAAGTGGAAGTCAAAAAAAATCAGGCCACTGAAAAGAAGCGCCTTGTCTACAGTGACAAAGAGTCATCAATTGATGATCCTATCAGACTCTACCTGCGGGAAATCGGAAGGGAAAATCTCCTATCCGCCGAACAAGAAGTAGAACTCGCCAAGCAAATGGAGGATGGTGAAAACATCATCAAAGGGGTTATCAAGAACTCCGGTATGATTATCCCTGAATTCTACCACATAGCCCAGAAAGCCTTCTCCAAGAAAGACCTGCGGGAACTGAATCTTTCAAAAAAGGAAATCACGGAACACATGACCGAGCGTCGCAGGCTCAACCAGTTCTATAAAGAAACGCTTCGGCTTATCCTTACTGATCTGAAAAACTATATAGAACTCAAAAAGCGTCTCGTTACCCGTGGTCTGAACATCTTTGAGGATAAAGAACTGAACGATATCCGCACCCATATCATGTCAATCATCGAAAACGCCGAGATTCATCCCGATGAAATCCTCAGCTTCTCCGAAAAGTTCGTTCAGGCAGCTAAAAAAATTAAGCAATACAAGAAGGGTCAGGAACGAATCGAGAAGCACCTCAGAGTCGGATCACTCCGTGAACTGCGCATACTGGGTCGCGGGCTGACCATCAAGGAAGAACGGGAACACCTTGAAGAAGTACTGGGTTTAACTTCCGATGAGATAAAAGACAAGATTCGCTCCATCCAGATCACCGAGAAGAAACTGCACCAGATGGAGTCTGAATTTGAGGAATCCATTGAAAACATCAACCTCATGGCAAAAGAGATAAACCACGGGCGCGTCATGATGAAAAGCGCCAAAGACCGACTCATCAAAGCAAACCTCCGCCTCGTGGTCTCCATTGCCAAGAAGTATACAAACAGAGGACTCCAGTTCTTCGATCTAGTTCAGGAGGGAAACATCGGCCTTATCAAGGCTGTTGAAAAGTTCGAGTACCAGAAGGGCTTTAAGTTTTCAACCTACGCGACATGGTGGATACGGCAGGCCATCACCCGTTCTATATCGGATCAGGCCAGAACTATCCGTGTGCCGGTACACATGATCGAGCAGATCAACAAAGTCGTACGGGAATCGCGCCAGCTTATGCAGGTTCTGGGCCGTGAGCCATCTGATGAGGAGATCGCCGAGCGCCTGGGCTGGACTACCCAGCGGGTGAAGTCGGTCAAGAATGTGGCGCGTGAACCCATCAGCCTTGAAACTCCCATCGGCGAGGAAGAAGATTCCTTGCTCGGTGATTTTATCGAAGACAAGGATGTGGAAAATCCCGCCACCAGTACCGCGTTTACGCTCTTGCAAGAACAGCTCGCTGGCGTACTTTCCACTCTTCCGTTGCGGGAACAGGAGGTACTCAAAATGCGTTTCGGGCTTGAGGACGGCTATTCCCTTACCCTGGAAGAAGTTGGGCTGTACTTCAATGTTACGCGGGAACGGATACGGCAGATTGAGGCAAAGGCGCTCCGTCGCCTGCGCCACCCCAAACGCAGCCGAAAGCTGAAAGATTACCTAGATCACTAAATTACAGGGCGTCGTTTTAGACGCTCAAAAATGGAGAACAAAATGACAATGGATGAAATTTTTAGGAGACTGCGGGCATTACAGGATATCCTGCCTCGGAAAATCGAGCTTGAGCATGATATTCAAAATATCCCCAAAGTTCTCATGGCTCAGGAAGAAGTGCTGACCCGATTCAAAAGAACCTTCATAGAGAAGAATCAGGAACGCGAGAAGGGAGAACTCTTTGAAGCGGAACACCGCAACCTTCTGGCCGCAGCAGAACGTTCCCGCGAAGACGCCGAAAGGAAGATGGAGCTTATTAACACCCAGCGGGAATACGAGGCGCTTGACAAGGAAATCAGCGATTCCGCAGCTCGGGAACAGCAGTATCGCAAGGAACTCCAGCAACAGGAGCGGAGTTTGGCAGAGCTGGAAGAGCAGATCAAACAAACCCAGGCCAGCATCGTCCAGCAGGAAGGCGAACTGAAAGAACGCCGCGCTTCCATTGAAAACGAAGTCGCCAACAAAAAACAGCTTGTCGAAGAACTCGTTGAACAGGAGCAGGCCCTAATCCCCGACCTTGATCCGGAAATGTTGTTCAAGTTCGACCGGATCATCAGGAACAAGATGGGTAAGGGTATTGTCGCAATCAAGAGCGGCGTCTGTACCGGCTGTCATATGGTACTGCCGGTGCAGTTCGCTAACAACGTCCGCATGGGTGAGGAAATCGTGTTCTGTCCCTACTGTTCCCGTATACTTTTCTATGAAGAAGCAGATCAGAACGAAGAAGACTTCTTTTACAATGACGATGCAGGCAGCCTCGCCGACCTTGATGATCTGGACGAAGAAGAGGAAGAGGACGATCTGGACGAAGAAGAAGAAAAAGTCAACATTGATTACGAAGAGGAAATATTAGCGATGAATCAGGCCGCCGCGCCGCTGTAAACCAGCAGTGAGGAAAGTCCGGGCTCCGCAGGGTATGATGCCGGGTAATACCCGGGCGGGAAATGAGAATTTCCCGACAGCAGCGCAACAGAAAGTAAACCGCCGGCAATGCCGGTAAGGGTGAAACGGTAGGGTAAGAGCCTACCGCGGAACCGGCAACGGTTCCGGCATGGCAAGCCTCATCAGGAGCAAAGTCAAACAACGGTGAACGACCCGTTTATACCGTGGGTAGACTGCATAGACACGCCCCGCAAGGGACGCGCTAGACAGATGGCGGCAGGGAGCAATCCTTCACAGAACCCGGCTTATGATTCATCGCTTTTTTTATCAACTAAGCACGCTCTAGATTTCAGCGCTTAGTTCAACAAGACGTTTTTTGAAGAGGCTTGCGTTAGGCAGAATGATCAGCAGGTTGACCAAAACAGCGTATAACAACAAGAACTTCCATCAGCCACTGGCGTGGATGCGGCTTGGAACTATCCCGCTCGGCGCTTGTTCTCGAAGTGGTTAGTGTAAAGTGTTCAGTATACTGAGAGAAGTGTTCAGTATACTGAGCGGGTTGTTCAGTATACTGAGAGAAGTGTTTAGTATACTGAGCAGAGTGTTTAGTATACTGAGCAGAGTGTTCAGTATACTGAGAGAAGTGTTTAGTATACTGAGCAGAGTGTTCAGTATACTGAGAGAAGTGTTCAGTATACTGAGAGAAGTGTTCAGTATACTGAGAAAGAGACGGCACACGCTGAAGACATAGGTCATCATTGAGCGGAGCAGTCTACAAATCATTGATGTACAGGGAGCTAAAGGTAGTGAGCATGATTTCAAGATATATAAAGATACCATTGGAAAAAACAGCAGCGGTTCGATTCCGTTTGATGCTGAACTTAGCTTCAATTCGGAATATGCCCTGACAAAATAATAGTCGGGGTATTAAACCTCACCGTGAAGGCGCTTGATGGATTGAAACAGTAGACTTGTTCAGAAACTAACCAAGTTTCTGAACAAGTCTAGTAAACAACAGACACGCCAGTGGCCTCAAGAAAAAGAGATGTCCAAGAAGCAATTGATTTCCTGACTATCCCCATGAGAGTACGTTTCCTAGGAACTTGTCGGACTTTGGCTAAAATTCGTTGCATTGAAAATTTGGCCTAGAATTTATTGCATACAGGGGAAGTCCGATAGGCTCCTAGAGGGAAACCTCGCCCTGGAGCAAATCTTGGTCAGCACTACTCGTGCCGATGTAGACCTGGTATTCCATGTGTTCCAGCTCAAAGCCGGGTTTCTGGGGGTTGTACCACTCCAGTTTGGAAACTGGGCAGCTCAGGGTGATCTTACGGCTCTCACCGGGTTTCAGTTCCACCCGCGTAAAGCCCCGGAGCAACTTGACTGGTCGATCCACTACGGAATTTCTAAAACCCACGTAGAGTTGCACCACCTCGCTTCCTGTACGGGAACCTGTGTTGCTTACCGTGCAGGAAGCGCCGACTTCCCCATTCTGGGCGCGAAAGGCTGCATTTTCCACCTTAAAACTGGTATAAGACAGACCATAGCCGTAAGGGTAGAGAGGCTCGACCCCTTCTTTTTCCAGCTTGGCGTAACCGTGGTAATAGTCGTACCACTGGTTGGTGGTGTCCCAGTTGAGCTTGGGCAGGTCAGTCTCGGCTCGTGGCTGCACATAAGGGAGCTTTCCGCTGGGGTTAATGTCGCCAAAGAGTATCTGAGCCAGAGCGGTTCCCCCTTCCTGACCTGGGTAGTAAGCCATGATGATTGCCCCTACCTTGTCCATCCATTCGGTGATCATGGTTGTGTTGCCGCCGATCATCACGGCAATGGCGTTCTTGTTCGCTGGCCCCACGGCTTTGAGCAGGGCAATTTCATCGGCGTGGAGGTCTAGGGTTTTCCGGTCTCCACCCACGGACTCGGTGTAGTTGTCGGCGCTTTCGTTTGCCACATACTCGCCCTCGTCATCGTGGTCAAAGCCTACTACAAAGACCACCACATCGGCATCGGCGGCGATTTTTTTGGTTTGTTCCAAATTAGACCCATCATCAAAGATCACTTTGGAAAGCGGCGCTGCCTTACCGATCCCTTCTAGGGGAGTAACCACGTGCTTAGGATAAACTCTAGAGGAGCCGTAGTCGCCGATGTTGGGGGCCTGAGCCAGCTTGCCGATGACAGCGATGGTTTTCGCTTCATCCCGAGACAGGGGAAGGATGCCTCCTTCATTCTTGAGCAGGGTAATGCCCTCCTGAGCTGACTTGAGGGCTAGCACCGCATGTTGCTCGCAGCCGATGACCTCCTCGCCGTAGTTGGCGGTGTAAGCCTCTTCAAAGGCCATAATGGTTCTGATTAGTCTGATGCAGGCCTCGTCGATCCGGTCTTCCGGTACGAGTCCGTCCTTCACGGCTTTGACCAGCTTGTCTCCATAGACGATAGTGGCGCACATTTCCAAGTCTTCGCCATTGTTGGCGCCCTCCACAGT
>JAITIX010000086.1 GCA_031279205.1 Treponema sp.
CATCCTTCTAAAGATTTGTTCCATCCTTCTAAAGATTTGTTCCATCCTTCTAAAGATTTACTCCATCCTTCTAAAGATTTACTCCATCCTTCTAAAGATGTGATCTACAAAAGCAAAGATGCGCTGCACGTTTCTGAAAGGTGGCGGGCATTCATGCTTCGCCCTAGGGCGCAGTGGGCTTTGCAGCCGGTTTCCAGTAACGTTTCATCAGGGTTTCGCAACGGCCGTAAAGAGCGGCTAGAAGACCTGCGGCTTTTGGGTCGCCGCACACATAGTCCTTCATCAGACGACCCTCTTCGTAGCAAAGCTCATCATGAACAGGGAAATACTCTTCCTCCAAAAACAGGGCAAACATCACATAGCGGTATTCGCCATACATACGCGGCAGGGGTTCTTGTCCATAAGGCTCAAACTTGTACTGTTCTTGAGCTACAGAACGGTTCTGCCGAATGGCGTCCATGATGGCGGAAGCCTCGGCGCTTTCGGCAAAGACGATTGACTTTGCCATATTAAACCAGGCGCTGTTCACCGTGCCGTGTGAATCACTACAGCCAAGTGCTGGTATGCGATTCCCTTCAGCCCGTAGTTGTTGCCAAAGGGCGACTTGGGGCGCGTTTTCCTGCATGGTCTGGCCGCCTATGAGTTCAAAGGCATCAAAATACTTTGCCTTGAGCATATATGCTGCCATATCTTCCCGCACGTGGTAGGCGTGGTCGTGAATCCAGTGGGGATGTACCATGATGGCAAGCCCGCCCGCCTTGTGTATCTCACGACAAACCCACTGGCACGAGGCGAATTCTGCGCGGTTAAGCGACTCAGGGATATGCAGACCCGCGGCTATCTCCGCCACTTCGCGGTGATAGTGCGCCCAATCATTCCGCATGAGCGTATTCACGCTGGCATTTCCGCCAACGTGAATGTAGTGGGTGTGATTCCCCTGGGGATGCACTTCCTCGCCTGGGAACAGCATGAGGTCAATCGGGATGCCGCGGTAAGCGTCGATTGCTTCAACGGAAGGCTCGTAGCGCTCGTGGTCGGTGATTGCGAGGAAGTCGAAGCCGGCTTTGCGGTAATTGGCGGCGACAATGGCGGGCGCTTCCTTGCCGTCGGAATAGCAGGTGTGAGCGTGAAGGTCTCCCCGATAGGGACGCAGATGATAAAGGTCTTCCTCAACCGCATAGACCCGCAGTTCCAGCGGAAACCCTCTGGGCATACTATCGACGTGGGGAACAATGCGGAGGCAATACTGCCCCTCAGCGCCAAACTGGTGGGAAAAGGACAGAGAGCCGTCAATGGAATTGGCGTTATACGCGGGATAGGCCTGCGCCCTATCGTTTCGCTTAGTCTCGTTCATGGGAATCACGGTTATGGTATAAGGTATTTCCGGCGCGAAGGCAGCGTGATGGCCCAGAGGATGGACGGTGATGGTCCCGCACTTTTTTGCCTGCAAGACCTTGGGACAAACCTCATAATAAGCAAGTTCAGTTTTCAAAACATACTCCTTATGGGATAAGATGAGGGCTTCACGCTGGAAACGGCAAGCGCCTCACGAATGTCGAAATCCAGCCGACCTGTTGCACTCGGAAAAAGAGCGTTCTATAGTTATGTTATGTTCAACAGTATTCGGGGAATCATTACTGAAAAACTGGGCGATATTGTGCGCCTTGAGACTGGCGGGGTGGAGTGGGATATCGCCATGCCTGCCATAGACGTAAACGCCCTGCCGCCAGTGGGTGAAGAGGGGCGGGTGTTCACCTGGCTCTCCCACAAGGAAACTGAGATGCGTCTCTTTGGCTTTGCCGATGAGACGCGGCGAAGCACGTTTCTGGAACTGCTCAAGGTTGAGGGCATTGGTCCCAAAGGAGCGATCAGGATTATGGGCGGTATCGGGCAAAAAGAGCTGGAGCGCGCGCTGGAACAGGAAGACTTGGGACGGCTTGAGGCGGTTCCGGGTCTGGGTAAAAAAACCGCGCAGAAGCTGATCCTCGCGCTTAGGGGAAAGCTGACCTTTGCTCCCGCAATGCCGCAAGCCGCCACGCCCTACGCCGACCTTGTGGAAGCGCTTATCGGCATGGGTTATGATCGCCGCGCCGCCATAGATGCCCTGAACAAAGCAGAAGCCGCACTTCGACCAGACCTCAGCGGCTCGGAAAAAGAAAAACGCCTCTTCAAGCAGGCGATTGTCTACCTGAGTAGCAGATAGAGCGCGGTAACCATGACTGCTGAACAAAAAACACGCATAGCCGAATTTCTCGACCTTGCCGGCGCGTATCTGCGCTCCGGTTATAAAAGTCAGACCTTGACGTATCAGTTCGCTGATGACGAAAGCGCCGCGCCCATGGCAACAGAGCAAGCCGTGCCGCAAGCGCCGCTGGTCGAAACCCGGCCCCAAGCTATCGCCCAGTCGGATAAGCGTAGCCTTGCCATCAGTAACGCTGAGGCGGGTATGGACACGCTTGAAGCCATAGCCGTGGATGTCGCCGCCTGTTCTGCCTGTCCCTTGTGTGCGACCCGTACCAACACTGTACCTGGCGAAGGCGTGTCATCACCGCTCGTACTCGTTATTGGCGAAGGACCTGGTGAAAATGAAGACAAGTCCGGCAGACCGTTTGTGGGAGAAGCGGGGCAACTCCTCGACAAGATGCTGGCTTCAATCGACCTTTCGCGGGAAAAGAACTGTTTCATAGCCAATGTGGTAAAATGCCGCCCTCCGCATAACCGAGACCCTTTATCGGAAGAAATAGCAGTGTGTGCGTCCTTTCTCACGCGGCAAATCGCGCTTCTCAAGCCCCGCGTGATCCTCTGTGCTGGACGGGTCGCCACACAGGCTATGGTCAAAACTACAAACAGCATCAAAAACCTCCACGGTCACTTTATCGAATGCGCCAAGATTCCCCTCTTCCCGATGTACCACCCCAGCGCTCTCCTGCATGACCCCACCCTGAAGCGCCCCTCTTGGGACGACCTCAAAACCTTGCGCGCCCGCCTCGACAAGTTAGTCGCGCTCAAGGCGTAAGAACCAGTCTTTTCTTCCCGCCTTAACAGGGTTATGATCTCTCTGTAAAATAACAAAATAAGTGTGGAAACCGTGTCGACCGTTTGGCGATGTTTCCAAAGGGAGTTCAGGATGGAATATCAGATAAAAGATAAAGCGGCGTATCAGAAAGTAACCGATGCGTTCAAAAAACAGAAGCAGGGCGCGACAGTCGCTGATATTGTGGCGCGGACAGCCCTGCCGCTGGAAACTGTGAAAGAGCTTGCCCCGGCGGTCTCCGACGAGTATTCCGGGCGGCTTGAGGTAACCGCGTCCGGGGAGATCAAGTATTCGTTTCCTCGGGGTTTCACGAGCAGGTATCACGGATTTCGGGCTGGCCTACGCCGCTTCACCGATAAACTGGGGAATGGCGCCAAAATCGTGGGCAAGGGTCTGTTCAAAGGGTGGATCATGGTGATGCTCGTGGGTTACTTTGTGCTTTTCATGGTTCTGGCGCTGGCGGCGCTCGTACTGTCAGTTGCGGCGAGCTTGTCTGGCAACGACCGCTCAGAAGGCAAGGGCGGTGGTTTGGGCGGCTTCTTCCTCGCTTCGCATATCTTTAACCTGATTATCAGAATCTGGTTTTACTCAGAATTAGCCAAATCGTTTGACCCTACATACTCAAGCCGTCAGGCAGCGCGCAAAAAAGGAAAGCCCCTGTACAAAGCCATCTTCTCGTTTGTGTTTGGTGATGACGACCCCAACGTGGACTGGGAGGCGCGGGAAAAGCAAGCCGTGATTGCGTACCTGCAAGTCAGCAAAGGTGTCATCTCCCTGCCGGAGTTTATGAACCTCACCGGCCTTCCACCACAGGAAGCTGACCGCGCCATCACTGCATACTGCGCTGAATTCGGTGGCAGTCCTGAAGCCACCGAAGATGGAACCGTAGTCTACCGTTTTGACGCCCTGCTGCGCCGTGCTGACAAACGCGACCGCTCGTTTGCTTCTTCCTCCCCGCTCAAGCCGCTCAAGTCCTTTTCATCAAACCAGAAAAAGATGAATGTATGGTTCAGCGTGATAAACGGGGTGAACCTGCTCTTTGGCTCCTACTTCTTGACTAATGCACTCTCGACCGGCGCAGTATCCATGGTTACCAGCGTTGTCCGTGGCAAGCAGGTAGCACATCTCGTTTCCCAGTCCGGCGACGCCCCATCGTATCTGTATGGACTCACCTACGTGCTGTCCTCCTCAGTTATCAACAATCCCCTACCCCTGATTACGATAGGACTGGGCATTGTCCCACTGGTGTTCTCCGTCTTTTTCTGGCTCATACCGTTGATTCGCTCCAGCTTGGTGAAGAGGGATAACGAGCGTATCAAAATGGAAAACCTGCGGAAGCTGGGGTATAGCCGAATTTGGGGCTTTCCCCGCAACGTGAAACGGACTGACATTGGTGCGACAGTGGAGCTGGACGTCAGCCGCCCTAAAAACCTCGGCGCAGCTCAGGATCGGGTTATCAAAGAACTGGGGTCATACGCGGTTCCTGAAGTCAGCATTGCTGACGACGGAAGCACGGTGTATAACTTCACCGAACTTGAGCGTGAAAAAGCCGCGCTTGAGAAGTACCGCGATGGCCTTCAAGCGACGGACATTGGCGAGACCATATTTGACAGTGAGGAGTGATTTCGTGGGACACCACCATTCCGTATCGACAAGTGTCTTGGGTGTCAGAGACAGCCAGAGATAGCCGGTCTTAGAGTGATTCATTCGAGAAACCGCTCAATCTTGTCCGCTATGGTTCGTAATTCAGCGAAACAGACTTTGGTCTCAGGCAGGGAACTGAGGAAAACCTTGCCATAGAGCTTGCGTATCACACGGGCGTCGAGTACCACTACCACGCCGCGGTCGCTAGACCGGCGCATGAGCCGGCCAAAGCCCTGTTTAAACTTCATCACTGATTCCGGTACAGACAGTTCCATGAAAGAATTGCCGCCGCGCCGCTCAAGGTCTTCACAGCGGGCTGCGAAGACCGGCTCGTTGGGTGTCCTGAACGGCAGGCGGCAGAGTATCACCAGACGTAGGGTATCACCGGGTGCGTCAATGCCTTCCCAGAACGAGTCAGTGGCAAAAAGCACACTCGTTTCTTCGGTGAGAAAGGTCTTAAGCAGGCGACTGCGGTCATCATCGCCCTGCTTGAGACAACGGATTCCTTGCTTTTCAAGAAGCGCTTTGGAGGCGTTGTAGGCACTTTCCAAGGCGCTGTAGGAGGTAAAGAGGATGAGTGCCGAGCCGCCGGCACGGGCAGCAAGACTGCCGACTGCCTTGTTTACAAAATCGCGGTACGGGGCATCAGACAGGGGTAGAGGTGCGTCGGTGGGTATCGCCAGAAGTACCGAAGTGGCATAGGGAAACGGCGAGGGGAACTGGTCGTACAGTACCAGTCGCTCGTCGACCAGCGCCAGGCCGCAGCGACTCGCCCAGTAGTCAAAGGTATCATTCACAGTGAGGGTTGCTGATACGCAGACCACAGTTTTATTGGGATTGAAGATGGCTTCTTTTAACACCAGCGACACGTTAAGCGGTGTCGAGGTAAAGCTTACCCATGGATCGCCGCTGCTGTTGTGCCGTTCCAGCCAGAGTACCTTGTCTGGGTGTTGCTTATACTCAATAAACACGCGGCATAGCTGGGCAATGAATTCAAGTCGTTTGCGTATGGACTTTATCTCCCAGACAATAACGTTCTCTTCATTTTCAGTGTTCGTATCAAGCATACTCTTGATGAGCGCTGTATATGTCTGAAGTCGGGAGCGCAGGTCTTCGATAAACGGAACCAGTGTGGCGCGAATGTCCTTGTCCGAGTCAGGCGTCAAACGGAAAACGCCTTCTCGTTTGCATAGTTCAAGTGTGGCCTTATCCAGTGCGTCGGCGCTGTCCCGTATCTTTTGGTTTACGCTCTCAATTTTGTCAAGCAGGTCTTTCGCGTGTAGGGCTGGCAGAATAAGCACGAGCAGACCGCGTAGACTGCCTCGCTGTCTTCTGAATAGGCGAGCGGTTTGACGGTATATCGAGAAACGGCTGAACTGCTCGGAAAAAAACGATGTCGCCGCTTCTTCCACTGTATGCGCTTCGTCGATGATCACGCGATGGTACAGTGGCAATACCACCATACCATCGTAGCCTGCTCCATCGCGCCGTGCCGAAGCGTCCGCGAAAAGCAGGTGGTGGTTCACCACAAGCACAGGCGCGGTGGCAGCCTGGGCGCGGAGCGCCTGAAAGAAACAGCGTTCCCGCTCATGGCAACGCGCTCCCATGCAGAGATCCGCTTCGCAGGCAACACGCGACCAGAGCGAATCAGGCAGGGGGAACGAAATGTCCGAGCGCGCGCCAGTGTGGGTCGTATCAATCCATGCGCTCATGGCTTGAAGCGCCTCATACTCAGGGTCTGTAAAAAAGCTTTGTTCCCTGGCCGTCTCATCAAACCTTCGGAGGCACAGATAGTTTCCCCGACCTTTCATAAGCGCAACCTTGATATCAACCCCCAGAGCCGAAAGTACCAGTGGAATGTCTTTTTCGTAAAGCTGTTCCTGTAAAGTGATGGTGGCGGTAGAAATAACGATCCGCTCGTTGTTGAGTAGGACGTGGCTCAGGGCAGGGAGAAGATACGCGAACGATTTGCCCACGCCGGTTCCAGCCTCAGCTGCCACAAATGCGTCATAGTTAAAGCCGCGTATCACTAGGCGCATAAGGCCAAGCTGGGATTGCCGTAGCTCGTAGGTGTCCAGCCGCTTTGCTATGGCCCCGCCCTCTTCCAGCGCCGCGATGATTGCCCGCTCGTTGAGCAGCCGAGTATCGCCGGGAGTCCGCTCCTTGAGCGCTTCTTCATAGGGAGTGCGCTTGCCGTGAGTGCGGGATGCGGCCTTCTCGGTGCCAGTTTTCTGCCGCGGTGGTTTGCGCGGCGATTTTACAGGTTTCACAAATTGAAGATATAATGGAAAAGTCTTCACCGCAAGACCAGCATAAAAACCACGTTAAACCAGCATAGCATACTTGAAAAAAAGTGTTGACTCAGATATTGTATCATATAAGTATTATGATTATAACGCGGTATATTTTACCGTTAGTCCTTGGGATAGAAGTTGGGGGCTTTTATGAATATGACGAATCTCATGAATGTTGAAGTGATTGATGATTCTGATGATAACCTTGTCGATCCGAGTCCAGCAGTTATTAAGGTCATTGGCGCGGGTGGCGGAGGTTGTAACGCGGTTAATCGCATGATTGAATGTGGTTTGAAAGGTGTTGAATTTATCGGGGTTAATACCGATGTGCAGGACTTAAAAAGGAAATGCAAGGCAAGCAAAAAATTGCAGATTGGTGCGAAAATCACCAAGGGACTGGGCGCCGGGGGCAAGCCTGAGGTTGGTCAGAAAGCCGCCTCCGAAGACCATGAGGCCATCAGCGAGGTGATCAAAGGCGCCAACATGGTGTTTGTAACCGCCGGCATGGGCGGTGGTACGGGCACTGGCGCGGCGCCGGTTATTGCTCAGATCGCAAAGGACTGCGGCGCGCTTACTGTGGGCGTGGTAACAAAGCCTTTCAAGCTGGAAGGCACACACCGAATGCGTCAGGCAGAAGCTGGCATCGACGAACTGCGAAAATACGTGGATACCTTGATCATTATCCCTAATGAGCAACTTTTTAATATTGTTGAACGCAAAACAACCATCACCGACGCTTTCCTTCGCGCTGATGAGGTATTGCGTCAGGGAGTGCAGGGCATTTCTGACCTTATCACCGAAATCGGCCTCATTAATATCGATTTTGCCGACGTGGAAACCATTATTCAGGGAGACGGTGATGTTGCCCTCATGGGTATTGGTTTCGGAAGCGGGGATAACCGCGCTTCCGAGGCTGCAAATGCGGCCATTGACAGCCCGCTGCTCGAAGGCGCGTCGGTTGAAGGCGCAACACGTATCTTGGTAAACATTTCTGGCGGGAATGACATTACCCTGGTTGAGTATGAGGAAGCCATAAAGATCATCACCGCAAAGGCCGCCCCGGATGCCAACATTATCTGTGGCGTCATTGTAGACCAGACCCTCGCGGATAAAATCCGCGTAACCGTTGTCGCCACAGGTTTTCAGATCGCGAAGGCAGAAAAGCGCCTGCCCAAACAGTCCAGCGAGGAGTTTAGCGGAAAAATGCCTGCTCAGGATGACGATAAAGGTAGCTTTATTCCTTATGATAAGTGGAAAGAAATGATAAGCCGGAGCAGTTCCAGCCAGCAGGACCGTCCAGCACGGGCGCAACCTTCCTATCAGGATAATGATTTCGACATTCCGGCTATCATAAGGAACGGTAGACGTGGCTGAGACTTGATCCCATGGAACAGGCACTGCCGGAACAGTATTATACGAGACTCTTATCTTTGGAACACCACGCCTATCTTACGGCTGAAACATATCGTGGGAAACCACAGCTTTTTTTAAGCTGGCTTTCGGCAAAGAGCATCGAGCTTGAGCAGGTTGATACACACTCGCTTACTCAGTACCTCGACAAGCACCAAAGTGAGAACAGCCTTGATTCCCGTTCTGTGGCCAAGTCAATAACGGCGCTCCATTCCTTTTCCCATTTCACTATTGACAAGCGCGTTATTGTTGCTAATCCGGCCGCGCTCCTTGAAGAGGCGCGCCCAGCGCTGGCACAGCGCAGCAATGCGCTCCTCGCTGGCAGCGCTGACATTCAAACCGTGCTGAAACATGCGAACATGACCACGACCCAGACATATAGCCATGTGGACATATCACTGCTCCACAAAAAACACCAGCAGTATCTACCAAAGCTAAAAAACTATGAAAGTTAAAAAAGATATTATAATCGGCCTCAGCGTGATTGTTGCGATTGCCCTGGCCATCATCAGCCAGACTGTCTGGCAGAAAAATCACGCCCGAACAACACTCGCAGAACGCATCATTGAAATGGGAAAGGGCGGACCGCCTCAAG
The DNA here is from genome assembly GCA_031279205.1 of Treponema sp. Lineage (GTDB taxonomy): Bacteria > Spirochaetota > Spirochaetia > Treponematales > Breznakiellaceae > JAIRMT01. The sequence continues at coordinate 8,978 of JAITIX010000086.1, forward strand.
GCATCAAAGACCTCAGAGAAGCGATAACCCTGTATGAAAAGGAAATTGAACAGCACGTTAAAGACGCAGTACAGACCGGCGTCTACTGGAAAATCCTCGCCACGCGATTAAATGATCGCGCCCTCTACAACGAAGCGCTCGACGCCTATGAACGGGCTATCTACTATATGCCAGAAGACCATAGCCTGCATTATATGCGAGGCCTATGCGCCGCAACCATAGCAAAGTCCCGTTATGATAACCCAACCGAGCAGTCACACTACTTCTCCCTTGCTGAACACGCCTATCTGCGATCCATTGAGCTTGCACCAGACTATCCTCGGCCTCATTATGGCATCGCGATCTTGTATGTGTATGAATTGGGTCTCCCCGAAGAAGCTATCCCTCATCTCACCCGCTACCTCGAACTTTCCCGAAACAATGTGGATGGCATACTACTCCTTGCCGCCGCCCACTACATGAGCGGCAATGATAATGAAGCACTCGCCCTCTGTGATCAGGCCATTGCGCTCACAAAAGACCGCAACAAAATCGCCGAAGCCGAGCTGTTCAAAAACCGCATTCTGAATTCACGATACTGATCAAGCGCGGAGCATATAAATTGCCCCACGCTTGATTCAGTCAGCGCCTTATTCGGCTTTGTTGATCTGGATTATCCGTTTCTGGGTTTCTGAGCGCTTCTTGATCTCAAGGGTGAGAATGCCGTTCTTGAAGGCCGCCGTGATATTCTCCGGATCGGCGTTCTCCGGCAACTTGAGCGTGCGGGTGAACGAGGCCTGGCGACGCTCCTGAAGAATGTAGTTCCCTTCCTTTTTTTCACTCTTCGCCACTCCGTTGTTTTTCGACGCAATAGTCAGCGCTCCTCCATTCACATGCACCTCAACCGTCGTATCATCGTAGCCGGGAAGCTCCGCCTCGATCACATAAGACGTGTCTGTATCACGGACATCCAACGGCGGCAAATGGTTGAGAATACGGTTCTCACCGGCTGAAAGCGATGAATCATCAAAGAATGATTCCACATAACGATTGAAATCATTAAGCGCACCCTCAAGGGTAGTAGGACGATACAAAGTAACTCTTGACATACTAAGTCTCCTTAAAAAGTTTTTTTTTCAGACGCCATGCGCCTGTGTTTGATGCCAGACGCGCAATACCGCGCATTTCACGCCAGATAGGTTCCTAACAGGCTCCCGTTTCCGCTGTTCCGCATCAACATCTATAGTTAAGCAAATTCCGTGCCAAGTTCGGACATTTGGTAAAAAAATTTCTCAAGTCATTATATTACAAAGAAATACTGCAAAAAGATTTATCAGTTCCCGCGTCTCAACAACAGTCTGACGTGTATCTGCCTATCCAGATTGCGTCATTTCTGGCCGTGGCACTTGTTTATGTGCATTATTTGTAGCAAAATGATACATATGTATGCTCTTTATTACGCAAATTTTGTTTCAGGTTTACAAGGCCTGGTCGCAGACACCCTCAAGCACGACGTGAAAGACCTGCTCATCAAAAAAATACTGGACGGCGCTCTTGTGTTTGAAACCGCCTGCCCCCACGAAAGGCTTACGCATAAGTGCTTTAACAACCTTTTCGCTGTGCTTAACCTGCATGAAATGACCAGTCAGCGTCCCCTTGAGGCGTATATACAGGAAGTATGCCGACAGCCGTTCACAGCCGCGCCTCTATCCGGTAAAACACCCCATACATTCAGAATCATCACCTCGTATGCCAATCAGCTTACGGCAATAGGCGAAAACACGCGGCGAAATGCCGAGTATCACATAGCACGTCAGACCGGCCTGCGCCTTTCACGAAGCAAAAGTGATGTGGAATTCTGGTTCCTATACCGAACCGAAGGCATTTCCCTGTTTATGCAGAGACTCAGTTGCCACACCTCGTTTGACAAGGTCTTGCACAAGGGAGAACTGACGCCGCCGCTGGCCTACGCGCTCTGTGTAGCAGCGCGTTTATCCAGAGACGCGCTTGTTCTAGACCCGTTCTGTGGCTATGGCGCCATACCCAAAGCCTGCCTCACGCACCTTCCCGTACGCACCTGCTATGCCTTTGACATAAACGACGAGGCATTGGCGTATACACGCCGTGCCATGACAGGCATTCCCGCAAAACGCGCTGTCATCAAAAAACTTGATGTATACGCGCTCCCCTCGCTTATACCCGCCGAAAGCCTTGACGCCATCATCACCGACCCGCCATGGGGCCTTTACGAACGCCTGCCGCTTCCTCTTCCGCGCTTTTATGCGGATATGCTGGAACGCTTCGCCACCGCGATCAAGCCGGACGGAAGCATCACGCTTCTCACCGCGCAGACAGAGCTGGTGAAAAGCATCGTAGAAAAATCAAACACCCTCTTTATAGAAGAAACTATAAGCGTGCTGGTTTCTGGCAGAAAGGCTTCAATATTCAGAATGAAAAAACGTACCCGCTAAACGTCAAAGTCCACGAATGACCCAAATGAGCGTGAATTTCTCCAAATAACTCGCACCATTCCGCGTTCTTCGCGAATTGCAGCCAAAAGAAACCTTGTCGTGCGTCTGATGGAAAAGCTGCTGCGTCCGCGGAAACCCGCTATACACAAACCCGTCTGCGACAGCAGACTTCAACCCGCGCCTTCCCCCCTTTGCCTCCGCTCATACCCTCTTGCCGATTTACCGCACCGCAAGGCCGCTTGCGCGCTCCCGCACACAAAGTTGATACTCCCAGACACCGCATGGGTACACCTATTCACCGTTCCGATACACCTATTCATCGTTCCGATACACCTATTCATCGTGCAGGTGTATCTATTCGTCGTGCAGGTGTATCTATTCCACGTTCGGGTACATCTCATTCGTCGTGCAGGTGTATCTATTCCACGTGCAGGTGTATCTATTCCACGTGCAGGTACATCTATTCCACGTTCGGGTACATCTCATTCATCATGCAGGTGTATCTATTCGTCGTGCAGGTACATCTATTCGTCGTGCAGGTACATCTATTCGTCGCACAGGTGTAACAATTCCACGTTCGGGTACATCTCTTTTATCATGCAGGTGTATCTATTCCACGTGCAGGTACATCTATTCGTCGTGCAGGTGTATCTATTCGTCGTACAGGTGTATCTATTCCACGTGCAGGTATACCTGGATGGCGCGTGGATTGACCCAATACGCTGCTAGATGCGGCCTGTTGGGAAACGCGCTGATTCCGCCACGCGCGGGGAAGCTCTGCGTCGGCGGGAAAGGTTCCTGGTCAGGGATGCGAAGCACAGTCATTCCCGGAGCGTAACTCAGCAAGAGCTGTTTGAGATTTAATCGCTTATGGCGTGGATAAAAATATGGATGAATGCGTAACAATAATATTTGTGTGTAATCTGCTCTGTGTATGGGCAATATCCCTTGATAAAATGGAAAAGATTTAATATAATCAATAATATATCAAGACACTTGACAAAGGGAGAAATTTCGTGTATGGAACAAGGAACAAGGAACAAGGAATATTTGTTGCCTATTTATTAGCAAAATATCAACAGCGCATATATAAAATAAACAGACATATTAAACTTCTCGTTGCGTTAGTGGTGAGCGTGCTTATACCAGCGGCGCTGGCAGCGCAAAGCTATGTATCAGTGCCACTTGACAGCAATGTGTACTATATTCTGGAACAGGCGCAGGCGCGTGGTTTATGCGCCCCGCTTAGTGGCGCGAAGCCATATTCCCGCGCCGCTGTCATCGCGGCTATCACGGAGATTCTGGGAAGCGCGGGAGATGGGCGCGGCGCGTTAAACGCGGGGGAACGCCGTATCCTGCAAGAAGCGTGGGCAGCGTACAGTGAGCCGGCGGAAGGGCTTGATTGGCAGCGCGGGGCGTTTTATTTCACAAACAAAATCGGGAAAAATGACACGCCTATTTCAAACGATGTCGGCGTCAGGGCTGAGTCGCTGTTTTCCGGCGGATTCGGCTCTAATTCCTCGTGGGGACTTGATACGCGCCTTACCGGCTTTATTCTGGGCGATCTGGGCGCCAGCTTCTCCTACGGCTTTACCTTTGCCGGCGCACTCATGCGTGCGCCCCGTGTGCAGCATAGTGATTACCACACCTATTACAAGGGTTTTATCGACGACGCCACAAACAAAGACCAGATCATCGCTACCTATAGTCAACCGACGGCGTTTTTCCCCTACACCTATCAGAAACGCTGGGATGGCTATGTGTTCGGTTTGACTGATATTTCAAGCGGCGGACACCTCTCATGGGTGCAAGACCTTTCGGTGGGTTATACGCTTTTGCCGGAAATTGGCGGCGTGCTACTGAATAATCATATCAGCTACCGCGTTGGGCGGATGGAACGGGAATGGGGCGCGATGAGCGGCGGGAGCAGTCTGGTGTTTAACCAGCAGGCGCAGCCGTTTCTGGCGCTGGAAGCAACTTTCACGCCGTATTCATGGCTGCGTTTTTCAACCCTCAGCGGCGTGCTTGAGTTTTTTAACGAAAAGGGAATTAAGGAGTCGGCCAAAACCAATCAAAATGCTTTTTCGCTGGCAATGCTCGAACTTGATTATAAGCAGTTCCTGCACTTTGACGCGGGAACAAGCGTTGTCTGGCCTAAACGTTTTGAGCTTGGCTATATATTTCCACTGACGAATGCTTTTTTTTATCAGGGCAACATCGGCGACTTCGATAACTTAGGCATTTTTCTTGACCTGAAAGCCCAATATCCAGGCATTGGCGGCGCGTGGTTTTCGCTGTTTGTCGATGAATTAAGCGTTGAAAAGAATATGTTTGAACTTGACCGGAGTATGTATGCGTTCCAGACCGGCGCTCAGGTGTATATTCCATGGCTGTCTTTCTCGTCGCTGTCCCTGCGTTATACAAAGATTGAGCCGTACTGTTACACCCATACCAGAGAGCTTATGCCGTGGTATGGCGAGGCGCTCATGGAGACTGCGTATACCAATAACGGTGAAAGCCTTGGTTATTATTTGCCGCCGAATTCCGATGAGCTGCTGCTCCGCTTTAAGACTATGCCGCTGCCGCACACTCAGGCGCATTTTCAGTATCAGATGATACGTCATGGCGCTGATTATGGAAGCAGTGCGGTTGACGGCAGTTCCTTTTTATCAGAACTTGACCCCGAAGGCCGGAGCGACAAAGTGGTTTTACGCAAATATTTCCTGCGCGACGGCGCGTATGAATGGCTGCATATACTCAAAATAGGCGCGGAACACTCGTTCGCGTGGAGTAAGATACCCCTGCAAATATTCGGCGAGGTTGGCGTGGTATTTTCCTATTTCACTAATATCGATGGCGACGCGAATTCGGGCAGTCCCTCGTCTTATTCAATAATTGATACTGCGGAATATCCCCAATCAAACTATGTTGTAGCGACGATTGGGTTTCGTCTCTTCCCGCAATGGTGATTTTTGCGGGTGCATTTTTTCATGTCTTGTGTGTTTTATAGTAAAGAGAGGTATTAATGATTACACAATATGGTACGCGCCGCGCAGGTCAACGAACTTTTTTTCTGCTTATCAATATGTGCGCGCTTATGTTTAGCGCGTTTGCCGCCGCACCGCCAGACTGGTTTTTGCCGTTACGGGACGCTGTTTATGAGCAGAAACTTACCGCGAATGAAATCGCGCTGTTGTATCGAACGACTCTGCATACAGTGGAGACGCGGTTAAGCGGCTATGAGCGCAGCACGGCGCTTTCCCGTTGCGAGTATATGATGGGACGCGCCCTCCAGTATGAAAACCGCAAGGAAGAAGCCGCGGCGTGTTATGAAAAAGGCATGGACTGGGCAAAAAAATCGCTTGCCGAGCAGCCTACGGCTGAGGGCTATCAGATGCTGGCGGAGAATATCTCCCAGTCCTGCGCGGTGCGGTCTACGGCTTGGGCAATAGCAAACGGACTCAAAGTGGAACAATACGCGAAAGAGGCGCTGAAGATTGACCCGCAAAACGCCGCCGCCCAGTACATGATTGCCGCACGTTACGTGTTTGCGCCCGCGCCTTTCCATAATTACAACCGCGGCTTGCGTATGATGCAGGAGATCGCCGATGAAACTAAGGCGAATCTCCAAAAAGACGATCGCTTCAACGTGTACTCGGCAATCGGCTACGCCTATATACAGCAAAAGAAATTCACGGATGCGCGCCCTTGGCTGGAAAAAGCACTTGCCGTGTATCCCTCCAATCAATTCGTGCGGGGATTACTGGAACAGAAAAAGTAAAGGTAAGGTAAAATTATTATGGCTCAACTCCTGCTGCTGCAAAATGTTTATTACATCGTGCTTGAGGTGATGGCGGTTTATTTTTTTATGCTTGCATCACTCAATATCATTGATATGCGGACGCACACCCGTAAAGCAAAGGACAGATCAGGTCCGCTGGTATCAGTGCTCGTTCCAGCGCGAAACGAAGAAGAAAACATTGGCGCGTGTCTTGAATCGCTTCAAAAGCAAAGTTATCAGAATTATGAAATACTTGTGATCGACGATAATTCCACCGACAGCACGGCGACAATCACGCGCGCCATTGCGGAAAAAGATAGCCGCGTTCGGTTTTTCACCGGCGCTCCGCTGCCCGCAGACTGGTACGGCAAACCGTATGCCTTGCAGCAGTTATCGCGCGAAGCCCGCGGCGACATTTTTATTTTTACCGATGCGGATACCGTTCATGGGCCGGACAGCGTTTCATGGGCCGTAAGCAATATTATTGGCTCGAAAGTTGATTTTATTTCCGGCTATATAAAGCAGGAACTCTTTACGCTGGGCGAGCGCCTCACTGTGCCGCTGATGTTTTTCCTTACGGGTTTTGCCATTCCGATCAGTTTTAACCGCTGGTTCAGGAACGGAACGTTTGCCGCCGCTGTGGGGCAATTTATTGCCATAAGAAGTGAGGTATTCAGGCAGATCGGCGGCTTTGAGCCGGTAAAGAAAAAGACGAGTGAGGATGTATACTTTGTGCGCTATATCAGGGAACGGGGCTATAAAACAATGTTCCTTGATATAAAAGATCATGTACGCTGCCGGATGTACAACGGGTACCATGCCGCGATGCAGGGCATTGGCAAAAACATTTTTGACTTTTTTCAGCAGCGTTCTCCTGTTCTTCTGGTGATAGCTCTGGCAGTGCTTGCCTTCTTATTCCTGCCCTTCCCGTTGTTAATCATTGAAGCCATCGGACGCGGCGCATACTTCCGCCAGACCCTTTCTGTAAATATTCTGTTTACGCTTACATGGATAATAGTTTTCCTTGACCGCAAAATCACCTGGATTTACGCACTTTTGTGGCCGCTGATGTTTCTCAACCTGCTCTACATGGCGACGTGGTCGTGGTTCAGGACGGTTTCGGGTAAAGGCTTTTTGTGGAAAGGACGAATTGTAAAATAAATGGCGTATAAACATGGCGACCCGCCTATCAACACCTCGCTTTTTTTCAGAATCGCCGCCGCGCTGACCTTTTATCCTGTCTGGTGTATCGCCCAATTTTTAATTAACGGCATTATGCACAAAACGCGCTACGTGAACTGTGGTACGCTCAGAGCCTGCCGTCGCGCCATTCTCGTGTCTAATCACAGTACTTTTCTCGATCCGGTGTTGATGAGCGGCGCGGCGCTGCCCCACCTGATGTGGCAATCGCTCCTAGAATCCACAGTAAAAACGCCGTTTTTAGGCACGTTTGTACGGCTCCTCGGAGGTTTCCCCATACCAGCGGGCAGCTCAATCCAGCAGCTCAAAGTGGTGTGTGAGGCCGGCTTTCGTTACCGGCGTTTTATCCATTTTTACCCTGAAGGCGAGTGTTACCTCTACAATCAGCGTATTCAGCCATTCAAGGATGGCGCGTTTTATCTTGCCGCCGCGCTTGATGTTCCCGTGATTCCGATGGTTACAGTTTTTTCCGGCACCTCTCTGCGTCCAAAAGAAACGCTGGTCGTCCTCGATCCGGTATACCCCGGCGCGTATATCCGGCGTAACAGCGCGGGGCGCATCAACATGCAGTCCGTGCGCGAATACGCCGCTGCCGTGCGCACCCTTATGCAGGCAGAAATCGACCGGCGCGGCGGTACGCAGGCGCTTTTCAAGGGCTGGCTGAACCGCATCCCCGGAATCAGCGCTTGAGCGCAATGACCGAGCCATTGCCCCGAAGCTGTTTGTGAACTAGGGGCGTACGCCTTTCCCCACAGGTTTTATAGAAGGGTCCTTTCTATTTGGTCGCCTGCGTAACTTGAGTTAGCGTTCTATCTGGAGAGAAGCGGTCTCGGATCCGTAGTAACGCCGTTTTTGTATACGGTGAAGTGTACGTGTGGGCCGGTACTGCGACCGGTACTTCCCGCCGCGCCAATGACTTCGCCACTAACCACATAAGCCCCGACCTTTGTTCTGATAGCGCTCATGTGTCCATAGAGGGTGCGATAGCTGGAGTGGTGGGTAATCACGACGAAGTTGCCGTACACGTTATCGTAACCAGCGGAAGTTACCCGCCCAGAGAGCGCGGCGCGTACTGCTGTTCCGAGAGGAACCGCGATGTCCATGCCTGAATGGAACTCACGCGATGTGCCACCAAAGGGGTTGGTGCGATAGCCGTAGTTTGAGGTGATGCGTCCGCGTACCGGCCATAAGAAGAGGTCACCGTTTATCTCTCGCAGGTCCATCTGATCAAGCCTTGCCCCGGGTATAAAGAGATTGGTACTCACAGCGATAGCGTCCGAAAACAGTTCGTTCACCGTTTTTATCGTTGCGACATCGACATTGTGTTCACTGGCGATGGCCGAAAGCGTATCACCTTTTTTAACGGTATAAAGGACGCCATCCTGGTTTGGAATACGGAGCGTTTGGTTTATCTGCAAAAGGCGGGTATTGGTAATCTTGTTAATAGAAATGATGGTGTCCTGATTGAGACCAAATTTGAGGGCAAGCCCGCCGACCATATCGCCGGACACTACTTTATACGAGATATAGCTCAAGATAGGCATTCGGGAATACTCTTCCGGCTCAAGCGCCCCAATCGTTATCGCATCATCCTCAGCGCTATTTTCAATCACCAGGGTAGCGTTGTTGTCGGCGAGCAGGGACAAATCCGGTTCCACATCCAGTGTAGGATACGTTTCAAGATACAAGGCACCGCCGCCCAGTCCGGTGTCGATAGAGGCAGCGAAGGCAGGCATTTTCACCGGCTGATCAAACAACGCACTGATAAAAAAAACCAGCGAAAACCCAAAAAACAATACGATGCCGACACTTACCAGCAGTTTGCCTATCTGCAATCTCTCTTTCATTCTCGTATCCTTAAACAAAGTAAATCACAAAACGCCAAGCATTTTGAAAACATCTTTATTACCTTATATGCAAAATTTGTCTAACTCTATATCGACTGGTACGCCAATCTGCTCTATCACGTTTTCCGCTACATAAATGGGACACTTCGCCAACGTCGCCAGAACGCAGGCATCAGAGGGAGTTACCGGTGATATCAATGGTTTCTCCACCGAATAGCTCTGACCCTTAAACAGTAGCCTGGCTAGAAGAATGTTATCGTGAATATTATAGATTTCAACCCTAAAGAGCGAGAGTTTCGTATACTCCATCAGGGACAGGAGCGTTCCATGAATAAACGGACGATTCGATGGTATCCTCTTATTCAAGGCTTTAAGGATGGCTTGGTTTTCCGACTGATCAATAAAAACAGGAATCAGCGTTTCGGTATTAACCAGTTTGAGGAATAGCGTCACGCCTTTAATCGCGCCTGAATTCAGCGGAGCGATTGTCCATATTTTAACCTGCTTCATAGACTGTTTATCATACATAAGCGCCACCTATAAAATCAAAAAGTTCGCTCAGTTCGTCGTGCATTGAGAACGCCTCACGCGCCTCGTTAATCAACGTTCTGCCCCGCGCCTCAGCTTTGGCAAGAACTCCAGACGTGGATAGCTCGGCGATAAGCTCATTGACAAGCGGGGCGTCAACGCCAGACCTACGCGCCTCGGCAAAGCATTGGCTAAACCATTCGCCCCGCTCCGGTTGCTGGTGCAGGTACAGAAGCACAGGAAGGCTTTTCTTGCCTTCAACCACGTCGTCACCACGCCTTTTACCCGGATTCCCAGTAGTAAGATTTTTAACATCATCGAGAATCTGAAATCCCATTCCTAACTTTTCGGCAGCTTGCCCCCATTTTTTTATCAATGGCGTTCTTTTTTCGTTTGATGCTAAGGCAGCCACCAGCCCCAAAGCCACTGCGAGCCGAGCAAGACTGCCGGTTTTCAGGCGGCACATGAGATCATACTGCTCAAGGCGGGGAACGATTGCTGGATCCCGATGCCAGGCAATGTCAATGGACTGCCCCAAATGCAGCCGCCGCATAGACTCGCCCCAGAGCCGGTACACCATGTCCTTCTGCTCCGGCGCTGCGTCCCAGCCTGTTACGCAGGCAAGCGGCAGGAAGTAGAGAAACGCCCCACTGTTAATGGCTGTGTCAACACCGTAACGGATATGCGTTGCGGGCTGTCCCCGTCGCTCGTCAGAATTATCCTCAAGGTCATCGTGGATAAGGCTGGCGTTGTGGGGGAACTCTACAAGCGGGGTGAGCGGCAAGGCTTGTTCCCCGCCGCCCATGCTTTCACACACAAGCGTCATAAGCAAAGGCCGCCAACGCTTACCCCCGCGCTGAACCAGGTCATAACCGGGCGTGGTGAGCGGCACCATAAGTTCCGGCGAAAGCGTTTCCGTGTCCAGCGAAAACACGCTTTCACCCCAGGCTGCATCCGGTGTACTCGGCAGGTACGTCCGCAACACCACTTCTATCTTCTCAAGCCGCCGACTATATTGATGAATCATGGGTTATACTTTATATGAAGTATCTACAAATACGCAACAAGGAAAAACTAATTGTATCCTAAACGAGAACAAGACTTAACAGCTGAGGATTTCCAGAATCCCTCCAGCGAATACCGGGCAACGCCGTTCTGGGCTTGGAATAACAAGCTCAACGCCGATGAACTGGTCTGGCAGATCGAGCAATTCAAAAAGCTCGGTTTTGGCGGCTTCCACATGCATGTCCGTACAGGTTTGGCAACCGAGTACCTCAGCGACGAGTACATGGGCATCGTGTACGCCTGCGTGGAAAAGGCACGCGCGGAAAAAATGCTTGCATGGCTCTATGACGAAGATCGCTGGCCTTCTGGATCAGCCGGCGGCGCCGTTACCAAAGACAAACGCTACCGTCAGCGCTACCTGCGCCTGACTCGCCACCCCGCCGCTGCGGAACGCGACCCCAAGCTCGTCGCCTGCTTTGACATTAGCCTGAACGACGGCGGTCAGCTTGATCACTACCGGCGCATCAAGGACGAGGAGACGACGCAGGGCTTCAAACTCTACGCCTACGCCGAAACCGCCAGCCCAGACCCGTGGTACAACAAGCAAACCTATGTGAACACACTCGACACGGCAGCAATACGCGAGTTCATTCGCGTTACCCACGAGCGTTACAAAAGCCGCTTTGCCAACGACTTTGGCAGTGTCATTCCTGCCATCTTCACCGATGAACCTCAGTTCTCGCGGAAAGAGACTCTGCGCTTCGCCCACGAAGATCGCGACGTTACGCTCCCCTGGACAGATGACCTTGCCGAAACCTTCGCCGCTGCATACTCAGGTGAAAACCTTATCGACAGTATCCCAGAACTCCTCTGGGACTTACCTCAAGATGCAGTCTCGGTGATTCGCTACCATTATCACGACCATATCTGCGAGCGTTTCACCGCCGCGTTTGCCGACCAGTGTGGCGCATGGTGCAGCGCTCACCATATCATGCTCACCGGCCACATGATGGAGGAACCAACCCTCGAAAGTCAGACCCACGCCATTGGCGAGGCAATGCGTTCATACCGTTCTTTCCAACTGCCCGGTATTGATATGCTCTGCGACAGACGGGAATTCACCACCGCCAAGCAGACCCAATCGGCAGTACGACAGTACGCTTACGCCGGTATGCTGTCAGAACTTTACGGCGTTACTAACTGGGACTTCGATTTCCGCGGACACAAACTGCAAGGCGACTGGCAAGCCGCCCTTGGGGTAACGGTACGAGTGCCGCACCTGTCATGGGTATCGATGAACGGCGAAGCCAAACGCGACTACCCAGGAACCTTCAACTATCAAGCCCCGTGGTACGAGCAGTACCCGTATATCGAGAATCACTTCGCGCGGATAAACACCGCCCTCACCAGAGGTAAGGCACTGGCGCGAGTAGGCGTAATACATCCCATTGAGAGCTACTGGCTCCACTGGGGACCACGCGAAAACACCCAAGCCATTCGTGAACAGATGGACCAGAACTTCCAGAACCTCTGCGACTGGCTCCTTCGAGGCCTTATCGACTTTGATTACATCGCCGAGTCTACCTTACCCGCACTCTGCGACCCTGCCGCCATCAGCGCCGGTAAACCCTTCATGGTCGGTAAGATGAGCTACGACATTATCATTGTCCCAGCTCTGGAAACCATCAGGACAACGACCTTATGCCGGTTGGAGGCGTTCCAAGCCGCGGGCGGACGGCTCATCTTTCTGGGAACCGCGCCTCAGTACCTCGATGCCCGGCCAAGCTATGCCCCGCGTCAGCTCTGGCAGCAGAGCGAGCGCCTCGGCTTTGAGCGCCTGCCGCTCTTGTCCGCCCTCGCTGATGTCCGTGAACTGAGCATCCGCGACAGTTCCGGCGTGGAGACCCAGAGCCTGCTCTACCAGATGCGGGAAGAGGCTGACGGCAGCCGCTGGCTCTTCATTGCCCACGCAGACAAACCGCTCAACCCCGACCTTCCCCATGGCGACATCATTCACATTCACATCAAAGGCGAATGGCGCGCCGTCTTTTACCACACCATCAGCGGTGCAATCCGCCCCCAGCCAGTCGTGTGGGAACACGGCAATACGGTCATCGTTTATGCCCTCTACGAACACGACAGCCTCCTGTTCAAGCTGGAAAAAGGCGCGCCGCCCGTTGCCACGCCAAAGCCACCTCGTCTCGTTACCAGCAAGGAGTATCCCAACGACACCTGCGGATGCATCCGCTTTACCAGCCCCGTTCCCATTACCCTCCACGAGCAGAACGTGCTGTTGCTGGATATGGCGGAATACGCCTTGGACGATGAGCCATATCGACCAGTGGAAGAGATTTTGCGCCTCGACACCCTGCTCAGAACCCAACTCGGCTGGCCACTAAGAAAAAAGGCAGTCGCTCAACCATGGGTCGAAAGCGACACCAGTACCCCACGCCGGCTCCGCCTGCGCTATACCTTTGACAGCGAGCTTGAGATTAGTGGCGCTGAATTGGCGCTGGAGAATGCCGCCAGTACCCATATCAGCCTGAACGACATTGCCGCTGGTCCAGTCCATGGCTGGTATGTTGATCACTGTATCAACAAGGTAAAGTTACCGCTCATCAGAAAGGGCATTAATACGCTGGAACTGAGCTTGCCCTACGGTCGTAAGATTGATGTGGAGGCAAGCTACCTCTTGGGCGACTTTGGAGTACGAGTTGCCGGCGTCCGCTGTACCCTGACCGCGCCAGTGCGGGAACTGGCGTTTGGCGACATTACGCGGCAAGGACTGGCATTCTACGGCGGCAACATCAGCTATCACCTGACCGCGGAAAGCCGCGGCGGTGAACTCACGATTAGCGCCAGCGCCTATCGGGGACATTTGCTGCGAGTCAAAGTTGACGGCAAAGACCATGGCGTCATTGCCTTTTCCCCCTACCAGCTTACCGTTACAGACTTGAAAGATGGACTTCACCAGCTTGAACTGTTGTACTTTGGCTGCCGGATCAACACCTTTGGTCAGCTTCACACCAACGTCCGCGACCCCGGCTACTGGTGGGGCGTGGATTCGTGGCGCGCCGAAGGCAATGCGTGGACCTATGAGTACCGTTTCTGGAAACAAGGCGTGCTGAAGTCGCCGGAAATATGGAGGTAAAGATATGTCGAAGAAATACGCATGGGTCTGGAATGTAAAACCTGAATGGGTTGAGGAATATGTGCAAATGCACCTCAACCCCTGGCCCGAAATCATGGCTGCGCACTCAAAGGCAGGCATAAAGAACTACTCCATCTTCCGGAATGGCAACCAGTTCTTCTATGAGTTTGAGTGCGACGGCGACCCTGATGAAGCCTTCGCCAAAATGGTGCAAGACCCCGACTGTATCCGCTGGAACGCCATTACCTCGAAAATGCTGGACGTGTCGCTGAAAGACGGCAATATCAGTTCTGGCGTGCGGTATATACCAGAAATCTTCTTTCTTCAATAAAAAAACCGCCATTAGCGTTATGGTGTCAGGCACCACAACGCTAATGGCGCCAATGACGCCCTCCAATAAGCGACGAAACAGCAACCGCCGTTACGATAATCGCGCCACCGGCAAGTGCTGATGGGGCAGGCCTTTCACCTGTAACAAGCAAAACCCAGACCGGATTCAGCACCGGTTCGATCATGGCGATCAGCATGGCTTCCACTGCGCGCACCCGTTGTATGCCATACGAGAACAGTATCGATGCCAGACCAATTTGCAGAATACCCATAAAGAGAAGCGCCCCAATAGCGCCGAGAGCTGGTGAAGGAGGGTATATAAACATAAAGGGCAGGCAGATCACGGCGGTGATCACATGGGCAAGCAGCATCGCTCCAGCCGGGTCTCCGTCTTTTCCCATACGCAGGAATACCGAATTCGCGCCGAAACAGACGCCGGAAAGTACGGCGATAAGATCACCTGTGTGAGAGCCGCTTACCAACCCGTCGCTAAAGAACAGAAATAGGCCTGCCATAACCATGACCAGGGCGATCCAGTGTCCGGCGCGAGGCTTTTCACCGGCAAACAGCCAGCCGAGTAGCGCAGCCCAAATCGGCGCGCCGTATTGGAGCAGGATCGCGTTAGCTGAGGCAGTCATCTTGTTAGCTATGACGAAGAGGATCATTGTGGCTGAGTAGGCAAAGCCTGCCGCCCAAAACGGGCCGCTTTTCAGTGCTGCCTTGAAAGAACCGCCTGTACCGCCCCGCCGTGTTAACCCACGAACAAGCAGTATGAATAACGCAGCTATCAGACTGCGTAGACCAGCTATAACTAATGGATTCCATTCGAGAATTTTGATAAAAAGGCCGCTTGTACTCCACAATATCGCGCAAAGTAGAACGGCCCCCTGACTTACCCTTTTCCCAGTTTTGATTGTTACCATGTCATATTGTTAATTCTTTTTAACGCTTCGTCTATTGCTTTCGCCCCTGACAAGTTAAAAACCCGCGATAGGCTA
>JAITIX010000087.1 GCA_031279205.1 Treponema sp.
ACGGCCCCCTGACTTACCCTTTTCCCAGTTTTGATTGTTACCATGTCATATTGTTAATTCTTTTTAACGCTTCGTCTATTGCTTTCGCCCCTGACAAGTTAAAAACCCGCGATAGGCTAAGGCGCAAACCCGCGATAGGCTAGCGCGCAAAACCGCGATAGGCTAAGGCGCAAAACCGCGATAGGCTAGTGCGCAAAACCGCGATAGGCTAGTGCGCAAAACCGCGATAGGCTAGCGCGCAAACCCGCGATAGGCTCGCGCGCAAAACCGCAATAGGCTAAGGCGCAAAACCGCAATAGGCTAGCGCGCAAACTCGCGATAGGCTCGCGCGCAAAACCGCGATAGGCTAGCGCGCAAAACCGCGATAGGCTAGCGCGCAAAACCGCGATAGGCTAAGGCGCAAACCCGCGATAGGCTAGCGCGCAAAACCGCGATAGCCTAGGACGCAAACCCGCGATAGGCTAGCGCGCAAAACCGCTGTCAACAAGTTAAGCACATGGAAAACAAAGAAGGTCCACAGATTACGCGGATTACACTGATTCTTGCATTAAAAGCCTGCTTCAATCGGTGAACATCCGGGTAATCGGTGGACAATAATGCTTGCCTTGCTGATAGTGCCTCGCGCCCCTAAAACACCCTGTCTCCAAAACGCCGCCGTATGGCTTCACGGCTCTCAGCGGAAAGCCCGCTGCAACCCCAAAATGTCCAATCCCCGATAGCGGTAACGCTACTGGGAATGCTTATGGAACTCAGGCTGCTGCAACCAGAAAATGCCCCATCCCCGATTCTGACAAGTGGGCTGCCGTCTATCACGGCGGGGATATTCACTGTCTCCGCCGTCCCCTTATACTTCTTAATCGTAACGCCATGCTCTCCAAGCTCTAAGTCAAAGTCGTGGGCGGGCGTCCAGTCAGACTGCGCGGGCTGGGACGTTGAGGCGGCTTGCAGAGGCTGCCGGAAAAAGATAAAGGTTGCGCCGTCCTGATGACTTGCTTGCGCCAGCGAACCGAGCAGGGGTGTGGTTCCACGCACCGCAAGCCGCACATCGTTGTGTATCGCGTAGGGGTCAAGCAAAGGCGCGGTGTTCTTGCGAAGGCACATTTTCAAGGCTTGCGAAAACTCTGATTCGTCTGGCACGGTTTCGCTGGAACCAGAGGTGAGTACCAGACGGCTCACCAGCGAATAGTCGGCGGTAATAGGCGTTGTCTATGGACGCGGGCCTGGCGCGATCAGTGTTGAGGATGTCGCCGGAGAAACAGGCGTCCGAGACCATAAACACATGAATTGTCTTCAAGCGGGAGATATAGCCGCGTATCAGACTGTTTGCCAGCCAGTTATCCTGCTCATACTCATCCAGTCCCGCGTTCACCGGTATCCAGAAGCCTTGCTGAGAAGCCGGGTCTAAATAACCGTGTCCTGCGTAGTAGATAAAGAGGGAATCATTGATGTTGAGCCGTCCCTGCAAATCGGTAAAGGCGCGGGCGATGTTGGCTCTGGTGGCGCTGGCATCGTACAGCTCGATGAACTCGTCGATGTAGTATTGCTCGCGCAGGATGTCGCGTATTTCCTGAGCGTCTGCCACGGGTTTTCCAGGGGCAGCCATTCACGGTACTGGTCAATGGCGATGAGCAGCGCATACTGTTTGCCGATCTGCGCCTGTTTGCCGAGGTGTTCGGTGGCTACGACATTGATGCCGCGCTCTTGAGCGGCAAGGGACTGCACGGAGATACATGACATCGCGAAGAGAACGCTGAAGAACGCGGTAAAAAATACAAAACTCCTTTTTAGCGCTTAGGAATAGAGTGTCGCTTCCAACACCTATTTAGGCAATACCGTGAAACTGAACATTGCCTCTGCTGCAAGTGCGGCTGGCTTCACTGCAACGCCGCGCTTAACGCTGTCGCGTGAGGCATCTATGAGTCCCCTGCTCACGGTCTGGGGAATACGTTCTGCGGGAGGAATCGTGAAGTTTTCATCAGACGCGATTACCAGTATCCGCTCCTCACCGAAGGGCTCACAGATGTCAAAGCGACTTCCTTCTGCGGGAATAGTTTTTACAGTATCGGCTTTAAGAAAATTGCTTCCCCTGTCATACTGATTCGGGAAAAGAACCTGCCGCACCTGATTTACATCAATGTGATACACAATGAAATAACAATCGTGGTCAGCCCAAAGTCTGATCGTCATCTGTTCCCCATCATAGTAGACGCGGGAATCGTGGTCAGCCCAGACCTGTAGTACAAAAGCGTTTATCACTGCCGCGGGTGTTTGCGCCACGGGCGTTGGCGTCGTGGGTATTTCGGCAGCCACGGGCGTTGGTGCGGGTGTTTGCGCCACGAGCGTTGGCGTTAATAGTGCTTCCCATTCAAGGGCTTCTTCCTGAGTTTCAATATTGTCCGGCAGGATTTTCAGACCAAGGCGTTCCAGTTCCGCGAGCGGTATGCTGAACTTGTCTATAGCGATTTGCTGGTTATTGGTGTCCAGAATCAGCGCGAGTATTACTTCGACCTCATTGCCCAGCAGGGAATAGCTGCCATTTATCCTTCCTTGATCGAGATTGTTTGGGCGCACACTGGGCGCTCCCCGCTTTGCGGGCGGCGTTTCTGGCGGCGGAACCGTTACCCTGTATTTCCCGTTTTTTCCCGCGTAATAGTTGACCAGATCACGCAGGCGGCCTGATAAGCTGCTGACAGTCTGGGAATCCCGCAAGGTGATGGCCTCAATGCGCACTGTAATGGCGGTAGTTCGCGCGACAACTAAATTGTTCACTGCTCTTTCCACGAGCGTGTCAAGGCTCAGGCCAAAATTCATTGACGCGCATACCAGCGTCAAGCCGCACACAATAAACCAATTCTTCTTCATCATAAACTCCTTTAGAGCGGAATTAAACGCCCGCGCGCGTTTACCCGCGCCACAACAAATGGTTTTTCATAAAAATCATCAGCCATGCTGGTCAGGGAAAGAATATAGCCATAATCCGGCGCTTTAATCATAAGGTATACCAGTGCGGTTTTTTCAAAGGCTGGATCGTTTAATTCCTGTAACCAAAGCTGGATTCCGTTTTCAGGATTAACCGCCTGAATAAAAGGAGTCCCGCCTTTGCCATTGGCGTTACTCGCGTTCATGGTTCCGGCCAGCACAAGCTGATTATGTTCAGTATCCATCAGCGCGGTCTGATAGTACGAATGGCTTCTTAACTGAGTCGCCTGCTGCCACAGACGTTTTCCAGCGGCGTTATAGTGGAGAAGCGTCGCGTAGACTTCGCCGTTGGGTTTTTGTTCCTCACCCGCCAGATAATAGCCGTTATTCCCCGCGCATATTGTGCTGAACGAGAAATGTTCAAGGCTCGTGTCAGTGCCAAGTATGTTGCCATCCGCGATCATGCAGATATACGCGCCTGTGTTATCACTCAGAAGCGCTCCGGTAACATACCAGACCTTATTGAGCGCGTCATATACAGCGGCTTTGACTGGACCGCAGCGCGGATCGAAATCATCGGGTGCGAGTTCCCATACGCTTTCAACGCCTACGCCGGTATCACGGATTTCGCGGATATACGGGCGATACGCGCTGCTGGAATTCACGCCGGTATCCGTGCCGCCCGCGAGTAGCCACGTATCAGCGTCTTTTGGGGCAAGCGTTGTAAAATAGGCAGATCGGCAATCAGGCTGCGTTGATGGCGGCAACAGCCACTGCACCATTCCCTCCGCGCTTTGTTTTTGCGCGAAAGGCGTATAGACAGCGCCGTTATATTGATAGCCCGCGAGCAACAGGCGCTCATCTTCTGTCCACATAAGCGCGGGAATATCGGTTGCGGTGTCTTCACGGCTATGGGTTTCCCGCGCCGTTCCATCTGAATCAAACGAATAGAGCGTTGTCCCCTGTTCCGTTGACGCGAACACTAGTGTGCCTTCCCCGTTTCCTTCGCCCTGAACCAGCGTGAGCGGGTAATTTGCGGCCGCGAAGGTTTTCGCCCAGCCTGCCTCACCAGCGCGGCGCAAGGGACGGGCATCAATCATGACCAAGCCATTTGCGCTGTATTCATACTGGTAGAGATAATTTTGCTGGATTTTAGGAATAATTAGTGGATTATCTTTTTTCCCATCCCGCAGTGCATAGTTATTGCTGATGAGATCATCGTCTATTTTATAGACCGCTGTTTCATTGGGAGAGAATTCATAGCGGGAACCAGGGAGTACATAGTTTCCGCGCTGTTCCAAGATAGGAATTCTGCTGTTTCCATTGACAAACGCCACGCTGGTTTTTACCTTATTCGTTATTGTTACATAACAGCCATAATCCTCATGTAACAGAGGAGCGTTTATTCTTATCGAAGTCTGCTCTTTACGTATTATCTGTTTATCCCCCTTGCAAAATAAAGAAACTGACTCGCTTAACGGTATTTCATAGGTAATATCAAAACCAGCGCTTAGTTCGTTTTCGTATACTGGAAGCTCAAGTGTTTTGTCTTTATTTTTTTCCACAAGTTGATTGTCAATGCTGATATTAAAAATAGTTGGATTGTTAATAGCAACAGAAAAGGTATATTTTTCTGTGTTTTGTATGCGGTTATCCACGTGATTGCTTGAATCTGGGGGCGTTCCACAGGAAAGAAAGAGAATGAGTATGCAATGCAGTCCCAAAAACTTATCCATAACATTTTCCTATAAAGACGCTTCGGCAAGTTCTGTGGCCGAAAGATTCGGTGGCAGAGCTTGCCGGAACTTTTTTTATGAATCACCGAACAGGAGATTGATGCGGGCGTCATCAAGTCTGCTCTTCCTGCCTCTTTCCACAAAACTATAGGTATAATCCTGTGCTACATTAAGATCATACATATACCCCGGTTTAAGAATGATGGGCGGCGGCGCGTCAAGCGTAAGCCGGTCGCCTTTGGTAAATTGCAGAATCAAGCTGGTATAGAGCTGCCCGTCCTCGCCTGATTCGGAATTAAGTTCATAGGTGGCCTGCCGTCCGGAAGCGGTAAAGCGAATTCCCTTCTGGTCTGGCAGCATGGTGGCCGCGTTGTAAAACTGTATGCCTTCAGGACTTCCATTTACCAGTCTCACGAAGCTGACATTGTAACCTATCCCGACGCTTCCCTCTGGACCTTTGAATACCATTGGAGTAATATTCGAGTTGTCAAAATCCGGGTATGCCATATCCGAATCTTTCTTGCTGTCCGGCACAATGCTGGTGATCTCATTCGTCTTTGGATCGATATAGACATACGTTGCGTAAAAACGATAGGGAATGCCATCCGGCAATGGAGCTATCCATATTTTTTTGTTTTCCAGATGCGGCGGAAGGGTTGCGATTTTCTCTCCGGTCGGGCTTCCGAGACGCAGTTCCAGAACATACTGTGAATCGTTTGTTGCGTATACAAAAGAAGACTGCGTTTGATCTACACCCCTGAAAATATTTAGGTTAGTCCTATCGCCTGAATCATTAAGGTCATATACCACAAGCCCTGTGTAAATGACATCTTCTTCTGTTACCCTGAAGTTTTTCTTGTTATAGGCCTCAAAAGAGGTTACCCGAATGAGTAAACAGCCTTGTTTTTGCGGCAGCGGCAGTTTAGCAAGATCAAAGCTCCTGCTCCCCAGCGCGCGAATGCCACCTAACATATTTCCGTTTTCCACCCTGCCGGCAAAAACAATAACGTCAAAACTAGCCTGATTGTTGATAGTTAAGGAACCTGCTTCGGTCTCAAAACTCACCGACTTAGTATCAATACTTGCGTAGTTTTGACCGGCGTCTGTTTTAATCACCGGATTAGACTGTGTCCCTGGCGCGAGACAACCCATCATCATGGATACTGTCGCCATGATGATAGCAAGTATCCAAAAAAGCTTCTTTTTCATGTTTAGTTCTCCTCAGAACTTTTATTATTCAATGGTTAATAACCATTTTACCCGATATTCCGTGGCATGAACTGTATTTGTTTGTTCCTGCACACCTCCTTTTATTGTTTTATTAATTCGCCCTCACCAGTAAGATTCCATACATTGTTGAGAAAGAACGTTTCTCGGTAATTATTGACATGACGAAGCCAAACAATATTCATGGTCTTATTGGTAAGTATTGAAAGACTGTACACCTGCGTCTCTGACCACACACCGCCTTTATTAACCCAGCTATAGACAATATTATTCCGGTCATACGCATAACTATCTTTGTCTGCACTTACCGCATCCCAATTGCCGTTATCGTCTTGAAAATACTGTGTAACCCCGCTGCTTGAAATCGTAACCTTAAGCGGTATCTTGCCTACCTCTTCGCCCGCATCTTTTACGGTGATTTCACCGATCCAGTCGCCCCAAAACCGCGCGTCTATGGTTTGCGTATTACGCGAGGAGCTTACCTGCTTGGCAACGAGCGTGCCAGAGTTCTTCCAGCGGAATAATGTCTGACTTTCCTTGACATTCCACGCTTCATTTTGCTGATTATCAACGATGTTATTAACGTGTCGCTGCCATATAAAACTCAGCGCATCCGCGTTAATCACTGAAAGACTGAACACCTGCGTCTCTGACCACACACCGCCTTTGTCTAACCAAATATAGACTAAGTTATTGCGGTCATATAAGAAATATTCCTTTTCGGGCGAAATAGCATACCAAGCCCCGGCTTCGTCCATAAAATATTGGACTATCGTATCCCCGTCGATTTGTATTCTGATGTCCTCACCAATCCAGTCGCCATTAAATTGTTCCCGCATAGCGGCGGAATCCAGCGTAACGATGCTCGTTTCCGGTGGTGGTGGGGCAACAGAGGTTTGCACGGACGTAATTGGAGTAGGCCGCTTAAAAAAGATGAATGTAGCCCCTTCCTGATGATTAGCCTGATTCAGATTACCCAGAAGCGGGATGCTTGCTTGTATTGAAAGCCGTATATCGTTGTAAATCGCGTAAGGATCAAGAAGCGGCGCGATATTTTTCCGCAGACACATCTTTATCGCCTGCGAAAACTCCGATTCATCCGGCACTTTTTCACTCGAACCTGCCGTGAGTACCTGACGGCTTATCAAAGAATAGGCTCGGCTGTAATACGCATTGTCAATAGCCGCAGGTCGTGAACGGCTCGTATTCAGTATATCGCCTGAAAAACAACTGTCGTTCACCATAAAGACATGAATCGCTTTTAACCGTGAAATGTAACCGCGAATCTGACTGTTGGAAAGCCAATTCTCCTGCGCGTATACATTGATTCCCGCGTCCGAGGGTATCCAGAAGCCCGCGCTCGAAGCATCATCAAAATGTCCATGTCCTGCGTAATAAATAAAGAGCGAATCATGCGTATCAAGTTTTCTCTGCAGCTCGGTAAAGGTACGGGCGATATTAGTTCTGGTGGCATCAGCGTTGTATAGCTCGATAACCTCATCGATATAATACTGCTCGCACAAAATATCGCGGATTTCCTGTGCATCGACCACTGGTCTTTTGAGGCTGGGCCATGCGCGATAACGGTCAATGGCGATAAACAAGGCGTACTGTTTACCCACTCGCGCCTGTTCGCCGAGGTATTGGGCAGCCACAACACCGATGCCTTTGTCTTGCGCCGCAAGGCTCTGCACTATGAAACACGCGAGCAGGATATATGCGACCAGCAAGAACAAAGCCATTAGTTTCTTTTTCATGTTTAGTTCTCCTTAAGAATGGTATGTTCAATGATTGACAAGCATCTTGCCCGATATTCCGTGGCGTGAACCGTGTTTGTTTGTTCCTGCACACATCCTTAAGTAAGAATCGTGGGACGGTACGCACCACCCGGAAACCAACGTAGTAGTCGTGGCGCGCGGCGCGTATTCTATACTCATACGGCTATAATGCTATAAACACGAAACTCTGTCAAATCGTACTGAAAGTGTCTGGCACCACCCGAAAGTGTCTAAAGTGTCTGGCACCACCGGTGTCTGAAATGATTAACACGTAGGCTATCGCGGTTTTGCGCGCTAGGCTATCGCGGTTTTGCGCGCTAAGCTATCGCGGTTTTGCGCGCTAAGCTATCGCGAGTTTGCGCGCTAGGCTATCGCGGTTTTGCGCGCTAGCCTAGCGCGGTTTTGCACGCTAGGCTAGCGTGAAGCGGTACTAGAGGTGTTCTCACTACGCATCGTGAAGAGGCCCGTTTACGGAGCGTCTGACGCCCGCTTGACGCTCCGTAAACAGCACGTCCTTCCCCGTTGACGTACCCGGATGACGATGTTTTAAGGTTTACTGGATTGGCGATCTGAGTAAAGCCCCCGTCCCAACCATCTCCGTCGTACTGGCTGAGGGTAAGCGTCGCGGTATCAACCTTTGCGCCGGGGAACGTTACATGGAGATGAAGTAATATCCCCTATTGCTGCACTCTCGTTACCTAGGAACGATAGCGGGTATGGTAGTAAGGGAACAGGTTAAGCGGTATGCGTTCAAGCGGGGTTTCCTGTTCTCACCCCATCAGGGTAAGAGCGCACCCTTTCCTAGGGTTAGGAGGCCTTCCTGTCGCTGCTCCAAGAGCGCAACTCTGTAGCTCAGTTTTTTCAATAGAATTGTACCAATTTCCATGTGCTTATGAATTAAAATACAGGTTCATTGTAATAAATTCTGTATAGAAATTCACGTCAAATATTGGGCATTTTTTATATGGAGGCATACATGCAAAAACTTTCAACCATTTTACCAGGAATCCCAGTGTCTGATTTGCCTTTGAGCGACCTACGGGAACAATATATAGGCAAACAGCTTAGCCGAAAAGACTTTGAGGGACGTATCTTCCAGTTTCTTCTTGATAATTATCAGCGTTTTCATCTGTTCGATCATGATCGGGATGCTTTCACTGATTATCTGTGCTGGCTATACCCTCGTTTGAGTCGCGCCATTGATGCTTATAAAGAAGTCGGAGCCTCATTCGACGCCTATATAGGCTCCATCGTGCGCTGGTCGTCCAAAGAGTACCGGTCGCGGGCGGCCGATCATCGCATTACCGAATGCGCTTGCTGGGAAACCCGTGCTACGGAAGATCTTGCCACAGGCGAGTGTACACCCCCGTATCTAGCAGACGAAAACTTTGAGCCTGTGAAAAACCCTCGACAGGTACTCATCCTCCTGCTGAAGTCATATTTCTTTGTGTCAGACGACTTTATCGCCCGTGTGGCTCCAGCCATAGGCGTCAGTCCCTATAGTCTGACGCTTATGATTAATAAGCTCCGTGAACTGCGTAAAGAACGCGAGGAGGAGATTCGTGATCTTCAAGAGAAGCTTAACTGTCAGTATTACCGCTGCGTGGTTTACCGGAGACAGCTTGAGTCCTTGCCTGAAACAGCGGCGCGAAGAGAAACGATGCGTGGCCGTCTGGAACGGGCACAGGTGCGCTATACCAAGATAAAGCAACGGCTTGCCGCCATCAACTGCGGGGCCAGCAACAGCCAGATCGCCAGGGTACTGGGCATTCCCAAAGGCACGGTTGATTCCACCCTCTATACCATAAAGCAAAAAGCCATGCGCGGCGTCTACAAGCCACGCGAATAGTCTGAACTACACCGCAGGGCAGGAGCGTCAACCATCGTAGACCAGCGGCGCTTACTTGCCCTTGGCGTCTTTTGAACCAACAAGTGTGAAAGTTAAGCCAGTCTGATACCGGCACTCAGGGTTGGCAGGGTTAGCGATCTTGCCGTTGGCATAGAAACCAACACTGCCCGTTGAAAACTCTTTGGGGGTGGCATACAGCCTGCCCCACTCCTGATTATTATCGCCTATGATTACTATTTGTAAGGACGCGGGAGCCTTGTCATCTCGAATTCCCATAATCTTTTCCTTTTTTTACGATTTTGACGTTTCTCATGATGTTTCCATTATCCACAAAGCGGAATCTCGAATCAAGAACCAACCGCTGTAAAGAAAAGCAGTATCTCAGGGACAGCGGCGCCGGAGGCTACTTAAGGCTTTGTAAGTGGGGCTTGAACGCGGCGCTGAACCTTATACAATAAAGCGAATGGAGGAGTCTTAGGTGTTAAAAGTTTTTGCCTATCTCAAGCCGTTTCTGTTCAGCTTCGTGCCAGCAATCGCGTTTCTGTTTGTGCAGGCGTTCTGTGATCTTACTCTGCCAAACTACATGGCTTCCATTGTCAATGTGGGAATTCAGGAGGGGCGGCATGACTATATCCTCTCCACCGGTCTTATCATGCTGGGGATCGCGCTTCTGGGCGGTCTTGCCACGATTGTGGTGAGTCTGCTCTCGTCGCGGGTGGGCGCGGGCTTTGCGCGGAACTTGCGGAAGGTGGTATTTGAGAAGATCGAGCGCTTCTCAAACATTGAATTTGACCGGTTCTCCACAGCCTCGCTTATCACGCGCTGTACCAACGATGTTACCCAGATACAGATGTTGCTTATGATGGGGATACGGATGATCTGTTACGCACCGATCATGGCCATCGGCAGTATTGTGATGACGCTCAGGTTGGCGCTTTCGCTAACATGGATCATCGGGCTTGCCTGCGGTGTACTTATCACCATGATTGTGGTGATTATGGCGATTGCCTTGCCGAAGTTTACCATCATTCAGAAACTGGTTGACCGAATCAATCTAGTTTCCCGCGAGGGACTTTCGGGCATCATGGTGATTCGGGCGTTTGGCACTCAGGCGCATGAGCAGAGGCGTTTTGAACGGGCAAACGACGAATTCACCAGCACCCAGCTTTTCATTAACCGGGTTATGGTTTTTCTTTGGCCAGCCATGACGCTGATCATGAATGGCGTTACCCTGCTGATTATCTGGATTGGGGCGCGGGAGATTGCAGCATCGAACATGCAGGTTGGCGACATGATGGCGTTCATGCAGTACGCCATGCACATTCTTATGTCCTTCCTCATGATATCCATGATGTTTGTTTGGGTTCCCCGCGCGCTGGTATCCGCTAAACGTATCAACGAGGTGCTGGTTACGGAAGACTCTATCGTTGATCCGGCGCAGCCACAGGCTTTTCAGCCAGTGAAGGGTTTACTTGAATTCAGGCACGTGCGCTTTCGTTACAAGAATGCTGAGGAAGACGCACTTGCGGATATTAGCTTCACTGCCAAGCCCGGAGAAACCACCGCGATCATCGGCCCCACTGGTTCAGGCAAAACCACGCTCGTGAACCTTATCCTGCGTTTCTATGAGGTAAGCGGCGGTCAGGTGCTGGTCGATGGACGGGACGTGCGGAATGTTGCCCAAAGCGACTTGCGGACGCGGATCGGCTATGTTCCCCAGAAGGCAGTCCTACTTTCAGGAACCATTGACTCCAACCTCCGCTATGGCAAGAAAGACGCGGCTGAGGCGGAGCTTGAGTTTGCCGCACGGATCGCTCAGGCGACTGAGTTCATCGACACGAACAGCGAGCGCTTTAACGCGGAAATCGCTCAGGGTGGAAGCAATGTTTCCGGGGGCCAGCGTCAGCGGCTCTCTATTGCCCGCGCTTTGGTTAAACAGCCGGAGTTCCTCATCTTTGACGACAGCTTCTCCGCCCTGGACTTCAAGACTGATTCGCTGCTGCGGGCAGCGTTGCGTGAACACGCGCAAGGAACCACGCTTATCATTGTGGCGCAGCGGGTGAACACGATTATGAACGCCGAGCAGATCATCGTGCTGGACAATGGCCGGATTGTGGGGCGTGGAACGCATCGGGAACTTTTGAAGACCTGTCCTGAGTATCACGAGATTGCCTCATCGCAATTATCAGAGGAGGAGTTAGGATGAGCGACGTACGACGACGGAATAACCCGCGCAGAGGAATGGGTCCGGGCGGCGGGCCTTTGGGTATGATGCCCGGCGAAAAGGCAAAGAACTTCAAAGCCTCATTGCTGGCGCTTATCAAGTACCTTGGCAGGTATCGCTGGTCTATTCTTATCGTAAGCATTCTGGCAATCATCTCCACAATCTTCACCATACTGGGGCCAAAGATACTGGGGCAGGCTACAGATGAGCTTTTCTCCGGCGTTATGCGGCAGATTGCGGGCGCGGGAAGCGTGAACTTCGCGCGCATTGGCCAGATACTCGTGTTCCTGGCGGTTCTTTACCTTGCCGGCATTGTGTTTTCATACCTTCAGGGCTTTGTGATGGCTGGCATCACCGCGC
The DNA here is from genome assembly GCA_031279205.1 of Treponema sp. Classification (GTDB taxonomy): domain Bacteria; phylum Spirochaetota; class Spirochaetia; order Treponematales; family Breznakiellaceae; genus JAIRMT01. The sequence continues at coordinate 12,094 of JAITIX010000087.1, forward strand.
AAATCAGCCGCCGCCTGCGAAACGAAATCAGTGCAAAGACCCACCGCTTGCCTCTGAGCTACTACGACAAAACCACGCACGGAGACATACTCTCCCGCATTACCAATGACGTTGACACCCTCAGCCAAACCCTCAACCAGAGCCTTTCCCAGATCATCACCTCGCTCACCTCTCTGCTAGGCGTAATCATCATGATGTTTTCCATCAGTTGGCAGCTTACCCTAGGGGCTTTACTCGTGATCCCAATTTCAATGGTCGCGGTAATGCTTGTGGTTAAAAAAGCCCAGAAGCACTTCGTCAATCAGCAAAAGTTTTTGGGAAGCGTGAACGGTCATGTAGAAGAAATGTTCGGAAGCCACATTGTGGTTAAGGCGTTTAACGGCGAGGCAGACTCGGTGAAAGCCTTCGATGAGTACAACAACGCGCTCTACGACTCGGCGTGGAAAGCCAACTTTCTCTCCGGCCTTACCATGCCCATAACCGGCTTCATCGGCAACATTGCCTATGTCGCCATCTGCGTTGTTGGCGCTTACTTCACGGTCAGAGGCCTTATGACCGTCGGCAGCATACAGGCGTTTATCCAGTACATCCGCAACTTCATGCAGCCCATCACCCAGATTGCGAACATCTCGAATGTGTTGCAGCAGACCGCCGCCGCTGCCGAGCGGGTCTTTGAGTTCCTCAACGAGCCGGAAGAGACCGCAGAAACCGCTATACTACGCCTCACGCCCAACCTCCGCGCAAAGCGGACAGTCGCCTTTGATCACATTTCTTTTGGCTACTCAGACGACAAGATCGTCATCCACGACTTCACCGCCACGATCCGCGCCGGGCAGAAGGTCGCTATCGTCGGTCCCACTGGCGCGGGCAAGACCACCATTGTAAAACTACTCATGCGTTTTTATGAGGTGCAACGCGGCGCGATTATGATTGACGGTCATAACATCCGCGACTTCAGCCGCAACGACCTACGCTCAGTGTTTGGCATGGTTTTGCAAGACACATGGCTTTTCAACGGCACGATTGCCGATAACATTCGCTATGGACGCCTCGATGCCACAGACGACGAGGTAAAGTCCGCCGCCCTTGCCGCGCAGGTCGACCATTTTGTGCGAACCCTGCCTGATTCGTATGCCATGATCCTCAACGAGGAAACCAACAACATCTCTCAGGGACAACGCCAGCTTCTCACCATTGCCCGTGTGATTCTGGCAAACCCGGAAATCCTCATCCTTGACGAAGCCACCAGTAACGTGGATACCCGCACCGAGCTGCTGATTCAGCAGGCTATGGATAACCTGATGAAGAACCGCACCAGCTTTGTCATCGCCCACCGACTCTCGACCATACGCAACGCCGACCTTATTCTGGTTCTGCGCGACGGCGACATTGTTGAGCAGGGAACCCACTCCGAGCTTCTGACGAAGAACGGCTTTTATGCCAGCCTGTACAACAGCCAGTTTGAGGTACCCAAGGCGGGAGACTAAGCAGAGAGACAATGTATGGCAGAAGAGGCGGGTAAGACATCCCCAATCAGCATCAATCCAGCGGGACTAGGCGATACGCTTCCTTGCCAATGAACAAGAGCGCGACGAACTTCACGTCGTCGCGTCCCGTAAACAGCGCCGACGACGCACAGTATCTTGCCAACCACGCCCGCGCCGCCTCCAGCATTGCCGCAACCTGCTCCTCAACAGCATCGCCTTTCTTGAGGTACTTCAGCTCCCATACCCACTCATCGTGAAGCGGGACTG
>JAITIX010000129.1 GCA_031279205.1 Treponema sp.
ATAGACAGCAGAAGGTTGAGGCGGATAGACAGCAGAAGGTTGAGGCGGATAGACAGCAGAAGGTTGAGGCGGATAGACAGCAGAAGGTTGAGGCGGATAGACAGCAGAAGGTTGAGGCAGGAAACGCTGAACTGAAAGAGCCGCTCCAGTTTTGAGCAAGCGCAGAGCATAATAAATCATCTCCGCGCCGCTCTGTGCGTTCAGCGCTTAATCAGTGCTTCCTAGGCGCCTACGCCCACCTGATAAGTCCGGGCCGGTACGGATGCACCAGCGACTTATGTGAGGGGAGAATACGCACCGTATGACCCTGCATACCGGTATCTATGCACTCGACCCGTACCTGATAGCGGAAGAGCGTTCCCTCATGACTAGTTTCTCTCATCTCGGACCTGCGAGCATGATCAATCGTAGTATTCTGATTCGAGACTGTACCATGGTATAGTTCAACAAGCAGATCGTTTGGCGAGAGTGAGCCGAGATCAATCTGTGCGACAACAGTGAGCGAATCGCCCCGCTGCATAACCGGTTTGGCGTTGGATTCCACCGATACGATCCTGATGCCGTTCCACCCTGCGTTGAGTTTGGCAAAATACGCGGCAAGCGATCTTGCATCAGCATAAGAATCCTTAGCGAGTCGGCGGTAGTTTTTCAGCGCCGGCGCGTAGAACTGGCTGTAGTAATCCATGAGCATACGATGACAGGACATGGACTGACCAATTGAACGCATAGAATTCTTCATGCGGCGAATCCACTCACGCGGCAGGCCGTCCCGTCCACGCTGGTAGAACAGGGGGACGATGTCCCGTTCCAGCAGGTCGTAAAGCGCCTTGCTTTCAACTTCGTCCTGAAGGTTCGTATCCTCATAATGCTCGCCCATGCCAATAGCCCAGCCAACTTCCGATGTGTAGGCCTCGTCCCACCAGCCGTCGAGGATGGAGCAGTTCAGTACGCCGTTCATGGCGGCCTTCATGCCGCTGGTGCCAGACGCCTCAAGGGGGCGGCGAGGCGTGTTGAGCCAGACGTCGGCGCCACTGGTGAGATAATGCGCCACAGTTATGTCGTAGTTTTCGATAAACACGATGCGGTTGGTAACATCGTACTTTTCCGCGAAGTGAATGATCTCACGAATCAGTTCCTTGCCGGGCATGTCCATTGGGTGAGCCTTGCCGGCAAAGATGAGCTGCACAGGCCGCTCGTTGTCGCGTACCAGGCGCAGGAGGCGTTCTGGGTCGCGCAGGAGCAGGTTGCCGCGTTTGTAGGTGGCAAAACGCCGCGCAAAGGCAAGCGTGAGCGCGTAAGGCGAAAGCGCGTCCTCAGCACGCTGAATCTGCCGCTCGCTCGCGCCAGTGCGGATCACATACTGCTTGATACGCTCACGCGCAAACGCGACCATGCGTTCACGCCGACGCTCATGGGTGCGCCACAGTTCCTCGTCTGAGATACGGTCCATGCGGTTCCAGATACTGAGGTCTGTAGGCTTGTCCTCAAAACGAGGGCCGAAGTAACGGTCCAGCAGTTCGAGCATACCGCGTGAAACCCACGTGCGGGGATGCACGCCATTGGTAACATGGCCTATCGGAACCTCTTCAAGGGGAAGCCCAGGCCACAGACCCTTCCACATATCGCGGGAAACCACCCCATGCAAACGGGCAACGCCATTGGCATAGGCGGACATTTTCAAGGCCAGCACTGTCATACAGAACGATTCATGGTCATCGTTAGGATTGACGCGGCCAAGTGCGAGAAAGTCGTGCCACGAAATACCCAGAATATCAGTCCATGAACGGAGGTACTTCTCCATCAGGCCAATGTCAAAGCGCTCATTGCCCGCTGGAACCGGTGTGTGGGTGGTGAAGATATTGGTAGGCCAGAGCGCCTCTTTTGCCTCATCAAAGGTAAAGCCCCTCTCCTGCATGACCTCGCGCACCCGCTCCAGTCCCAGAAACGCAGAATGACCTTCGTTCATGTGTGTTACCGCCGGATTGATACCCAGCAGGCGAAGCGCCCGAATACCGCCGACGCCCAGCAGTATCTCCTGCCGGATGCGGGTTTCTTTATCACCGCCGTAGAGCGAGGCGGTAATGTTGCGTAAATCGCCATGGTTCTCGTCAATGTTGGTATCGAGAAGGTAGAGTGAAGCGCGTCCAACCTTGACTTCCCATATCTGGGCAACAACGACCGAGCCGGCCATTTCAACCGAAATCTTGAGCGCCGCGCCGCTGCGGTCAGTCTTCCGCTCAACCGGCATGTTGTACCAGTCGTTTTCCGGGTAACGCTCCTGCTGAAACCCGTCTGCGTTAAGGGCCTGCTTGAAGTAGCCCTGCCGGTACAGCAAACCTATGCCCACGAGGGGCAGACCCATATCGGAAGAAGTCTTCATGTGATCCCCGGACAGGATTCCCAAGCCGCCTGAATAGATAGGAAGAGAAACATCAATACCGTACTCCATAGAGAAGTAGGCGATCACCTCTTTCTTCGAGCCGCGGTACCAGGTTTCACCCTTTTTATACTTGAGGAAACGCTCGTACACTTCTTTCATGGCCGCAAGGTAGGAATCATCCTTCGACATTCTGGCAAGCCGGTCGTGGCTGGCTATCGCCAGTGTCCGCACCGGACTTTGCTCAGCCTGAAGCCAGGCGTCGTAATCCAGACGAATGAAGAGCTGGATTGCGTCAAAGTTCCATGAAAGCCAAAGATTACGAGCAATTTCCTCCAGAGGTTTCAAAGGAGGAGGAAGTTTTGGCTTAACCGTGTAAGTAGATATATTCATATTTACACTCCATTTTAGATAAAAGTAACTGTATTATGCTGCTCTTATCGGTAAGAAGCAAGGACATCTCAGTCATTTCACGCTTTTTACCACCTTGATTACGAACAGTTGCGCCTCTAAGCTGAACACGGAGTTTGTATCATGGTAAAAACGAAAGCTATCTGTTGTGTTGAAACCAGCGCCCTGCCCCTCGCGTGGACACGGGAAAGCGGGGCGTTTCCGGTTGATATTCACGCAACGCTGAACGCGGCGCATGTTCACTGGATCGAGCGGGCGCTTGTGGAAGATGATCCAGCCTATAAACAGCTTATCCCCTATGTATTGATACGCAATAGTGCAGGCCAGCTCCTCTGCTACCCCCGTCATGGAACGGAGCTTCGCCTGCACGGGCTGTATTCCTGTGGCATTGGTGGCCATATTGACGAGACTGATCGGCGGGAAACGCTTGCCGAAACGGTTACCGCGGGGATGCTGAGGGAGTTAGACGAGGAATTGAGTAACTTTGAGCAATCGGCTATGCGGTTTGAGTATCTCGGTATCATCAACGACGCGGAGTCGGCGGTGGGTCAGGTTCATCTGGGGCTGGTGTATGTGGCGTGGTGCGCGGCAGGCTATATACCCGCGCCGGACAATGAACTCGCTGGGGCTGAGTGGCTGAACCTTGACCAGTTGCTCCCACTCAGAAAAGAAACCTGGTCTGATCTGGCGTGCCGACTCCTGCCAGTGCTTCCCTGTGCGGGGTAAGGCGTATACCCCGTGCAGGGAAGAGCGGCTTCCCCGTGCAGGGAAGAGCGACTTCCTCGCACAGGGAAGAGCGACTTCCTCGCACAGGGAAGAGCGACTTCCCCGCACAGGGAAGAGCGGCCTCCCCGTGCAGGGAAGAGCGACTTCCCCGTACAGGGAAGAGCGGCTTCCCCGTGCAGGGAAGAGCGGCCTCCTAGAGCGGAGTAAGAGACGTGGGTGTCAGAGCGTGGGTGGTGTCAGAGACGCGCTCACACTCAGACACACCCGGAGCCAGAGACGCGCTCACATGGTATCAGACACACACCGGAGCCAGATATGCGTGCACATGGTGTCAGACACACCCGGAGCAAGAGACACGCGCACACTCAGACATACACCCGGAGCTAGAGACGCGCTCACCATGCGACATTCCCTGAGCATCGACGGAGACGCTTTTTCAGTCTAATTCGATACTCGGAGGGTAGCTCATGGACACTGCGAAAGAGGGTTCGCCGACACCGTCAATAAGTTAAGATTTCTTGTCCGTGTAATCTGCGTAATCTGTGGATATCTTTTGTTTTCCACCCACTTAACTTGATACTGTGCATTGAAATGATTAACCTAACAGAAGAGGTACACATATTGGCTCAAGGTAAGAACAGAAATATCGTTAAAAACTATCTTTCTGGCAGACTGCGTTTCACCGAGTTCGCTATCACTAACGCCTGCATTGCTAAGTGCTCGTTTTGCGATATATGGAAACAACAGCCGAAAATCTTTGTGGATAAGGAGAAAGCGCTCAAGGCCATTGACCGCATGGCCGATTTTGGCGTGTCCCATCTCACTATCACTGGCGGGGAGCCGCTCCTTCACCCACACGTTATCGACTTTGTACAGAAGGCTACTGCGCGTAAAATGAATAACGCCGTGCTTGACGCTGCGCCACAGCTTCTCATGCGTAACGATATGCCCCAAAAACTGGAGGACGCAGGCTGTGATCTCCTCAGCATCTCCTTTGACTCCGGCGATCCGCTTACTATGGCCGAATCGCGGCGGATCCCTAACATCATGGACGAGATGGCAAAGGCTATGGAGTTGGTGAAGAAAACCCGCCTCAAAACTATGGCCTCAGTCCTCATCTGGAACGATAACTACGACAAACTTGAGGATGTATGCAAACGCGCCCTGAACATGGGCTACGACTTTGTGTCGCTTAACTATCCCACGTTCTCCAAGTCTCAGGTCTACCCGCTGGGCGGCGAAGGTATCAGCCTGTCCCGCGATAAGGTGATTGCAGGCCTCAAAGAAGGTATACGACTCCGTAAGGCTGGTAAGTTCGGTATCATCAACTCAGCGATTTCCATGCAAAACATCATCGACTATCTTGAGAACCCGTCAAAGGTAAAGTACCGCTGTTTCGGCGGTCGCCATGTGCTGTTCGTTGACTGGTTCTTCGATGTGCATCCCTGTATGCAGCTGCCACAGGTGCTGGGAAACATTCTTACTATGGAAAAAAGTGCGCTATCCATGCCTACCTGCAACGACTGTAACATGAGCTGGTACCGTGATTTTAGTATGTACTTCCAAGGGGCGTGCACTATTCCGGTGTGGATTGAGTCTTTAGGCTCACGCGGCATTCTATAATAACGTGAGTTCGATGAAGAGGAACGTATCCGTAGAGGTCGTCATTGCGAGGAGTGAAGCGACGAAGCAATCTAGACGAGCAGTCTCTGCACTGGATTGCTTCGCTCCTCGCGCAATGACGCTGCGGACTTTTTCCTTCCCGTTGAACTCATGTTAGTTAGAACTACAGACGCTTCTAACTAGGAAGCACAGACGCTTCTAACTAGTACGATCAGCGTTGGATCAGGTGGGTGTGCAGGCTTACCGCGAGGCGCTGTCGAACTCACGTTATAATAAGGAGTATATATGAAGATAGTGATGTTTACCGACGCCTACTGGCCTCGGGTGAATGGCGTAACGGTTTCGGTTGACTCGTTTTCTCACGCTCTGGTTCGACGCGGTAACGAGGTGATGATCGTCTGCCCGTTTTACCCGGAATCACCAGTGGCTGAACGTCTTTCCACCGTGCGCGGCGCTGCTCCTGAGCATGAGTCGGAGCCAGTGGTGGTTCGGGTGCCGTCCATAGGGGTACACCTTCTGTCCAAGGAAGACCGCTTTGCCAGATTTGAAAAGCTCTTCTGGGTATCACAGCATATCGAAGCCTTTAACCCGGACATTCTCCACATCAATACTGAGTTTATGCTTGCTGAGTTCGGTCTCTACTACGCTGGTATGTACGGTATTCCGAGCGTTTATACGTTTCACACGCTCTGGGAGGACTATGCGACGAACTATCTGCCCTTTCTTCCGCCTACCGTGCTTAAATCTTTTGCCAAGAACCTTATTAAGAAGTTCTTGCGCCGCGCCAATCGCGTCATTGTACCGACCGAGCAGATTGGCGGGGTGATTAAGCAGTACGGCGTAAAGAAGCGTACTCACCTTGTACCTACGGGCATTGATCCGGCGCTGTTTACCCATGATGATGAGGAGATTACCGCCTATCGCACCCTGCTTGAACAGAAGTATCCCCGTCTCAGGGGTAAGCGGATACTGCTCTTTGCTGGCCGCATCTCTGGCGAGAAAAATATAGACTTTCTGCTTGCCATTGCCCCACTTATCATCGAGAAACATCCAGAGATTGCCTTTCTCTTTGTGGGTAATGGTCCTGATCTGCACCTTTTCCAAAAAGAGGCTGTACAGTTGGGCGTGGCTGACGCCTGCGTGTTCACTGGCTATCTCAGCCGCGAAGACCTTGCCTTAACTTACGGCATGTCTGATATCTTTGTATTTCCATCTCTCACAGAAACTCAGGGGCTGGTTACCATTGAAGCCATGCTGTCTGGTACGCCGGTGGTGGCTATCGGGGCTATGGGGACACTCACGGTGATGGGCGGCGACAATGGTGGCTTCATGGTGAAGAACGACAAGGACGAGTTTGTGAGGCGTGTCTTTGAGCTGCTTGAGGATGACGAGTTGTACCAGCGCAAGGTCGCGGAAGCCAGAGAACACGCACAGGCGTGGACTATTGATACTATGGCAGTCAAGCTGGAGAAGATTTATCAGGGGACTATCGACGCATTTCAACGTGCTGTGAAGAACAATACTCTGTTCCAGTTGCGAAATAAGACAAAAGAAGCGGTTGATTTGATCACAGAAGTTATTGAAAAGAATAAGAACGATAATTAGGGTCCACAAATAGATACGATAGCTATCTAATCCACTCGTGGACATTCGCGTAATGCATGGCTGGTTATGAGATATAGCCCTTTACTTTTAGTAGTTCCGCATTCTCAATGCCGCCACCGGCTGCGCCGCGTATCGTGTTGTGCGAAAGTCCCACGAAACGCAGGTCAAACACCTTGCAGGGCCGTACGCGCCCGACGCTTACGGCCATCGCCTTGTCCGCGTCACGGTCTTTGCGGGGCTGAGGACGGTTGTCTTCGTCCCGGACGATGATAGGGTGCTTGGGCGCCATTGGCAGGTCAAGCTGCTGGGGCAGGGCGCTAAACGCCGACCATAGGCGCTTCACTTCAGCAATTGACGGCTTTTTCTCACCGAACTCAAGGCTCACGCAGGCGGTATGGCTATCTACCACAGGCACACGATTGCAGTGGGCGCTGATTTTCGGCAACGCGGCGCTTTGAATGACGCCGTCAGCAAGCGTACCCAGTATCTTGCGTGGCTCATCTTCAGACTTCTCTTCCTCGCCGCCAATGTACGGCACAACATTGTCAATCATGTCGAGGCTTGGTACGCCCGGATAGCCGGCGCCGGAAACCGCCTGCATGGTACTGACGATTATGCGCCGTACCTCATAGCCAGCCGCGATAAGCGCATAAACTGGTGTGGTGTAGCTCTGTATCGAACAGTTCGGCTTGACGGCGATAAAACCCCTGCTCCAGCCCCGCGCCTTTTGCTGGATCGGAATGATGTCGGTGTGCTGCGGGTTCACCTCGGCGATCAGCACTGGCACATCGGGTGTCCAGCGATGCGCTGAGGCGTTGGAAATGAGCGGTATGCCCACACTAGCGTAGCTGTCTTCAAGGCCGCGAATCTCGTCCTTAGCCATATCCAGGGCGGAAAACACAAAGGCGCAATTCCCCAGCGCGGTGGACGGGTCGTTGGCATCCTTCACGATAAGGTTCCCAACACCCGCGCCCCAGGTTTGCGCCGGTTGCCATCGGTCAGCCACAGCATCACAATAGCTTTTACCCGCGCTACGCGGCGATGCAGCCACATAACGCACCTCAAACCACGGATGCCCGGCAAGCAGGGCAATGTACTGCTGTCCCACCATACCGGTCGCGCCAAGTATGCCAACAGGAATCTTTGTCATCTTGTGATGGGCGTGAAACTGCCTTCCTCTAGCGTGTACTGCTCCAGTGGCGCGACATTACCCGGTCCACGGTCAGGGGTACATGCTCGCTGAACTGGACAGACCCACTTCACCGCGTTAGTGATAACGAGCTGTATCTCCTTCTGGTGATACACGGGGAAGGTTTCATGCCCATTTTGCAGGTAGAAAATCTTGCCCTCGCCCCGCTGCCAAGTTGCGCCACTGCGGAATACCTCGCCACCCTGAAACCAGGTGATGAAGATAAGCTGATCCGGTTCTGGTATGCCAAAGGGTTCGCCGTAGGTTTCGTCATGGGGAACCACGAAGGTTTGCTCAAGCCCTTGGGTAATCGGGTGGTTGGTGGCAATGTTCCACAGACGCGCCTTTTCGCCAGCTTCCCGCCAGCGCAGCAGATGAGTTTCGGTACCCATCAGTCGTCCGAAGGGTTTAGATGCGTGGCCGGAGTGCAGGGCGATGAAGCCCATGCCGTTGAGGACACGCTTGACCACAATGTCCACCACCGCGTCTTCCACCTTGTGATGGCACATGTGTCCCCACCAGATCAGCACGTCAGTGTCGTCCAGCGTTTCCTGAGTCAGGATTTGCTGATGATCCACCAATGTGGCGCAACGAATCGTGCCAATGGCGCTGTCTTTTTCGAGGAAACCCTTGAGTGCGCCGTGAATCCCGTTGGGATAAATAGCCCGCACTTCTTCCACAGTGGTTTCATGCAGGTTCTCGTTATAAATCGTAACGTTGATTTTTCTGTTCAACATCTTTGCACCTCTGCTAGTTAGCGTTTCGTGTCAGAGTTATGGTCTCTTACACCAGTGTTTATTGTTAAGCCAATGCTACTGTTTCAGCGTGACTTATTCTAGGGTGTTGTCGCTTCCAGCTTGGTGTCTGACACCAACAGCGTTGTCCGCAATAAGCGCTCGTTTGCCGGCGACAGGGGGCCGAGTGGCAGACGTGTCGGACCCGCCGGCAGTCCGGCCATGCCCATGGCCGCCTTGATGGGGATGGGGTTTGTCTCAACAAAGGCCACTTTCACCAGCGGCAAG
>JAITIX010000148.1 GCA_031279205.1 Treponema sp.
CGTCAGAACTAACCCCCATAAGTTCTGAACTAACCGCGATACGTTCTGATCTTACCACGGTAGGTTCTGAACTAACCACGGTAGGTTCTGAACTAACCGCGATAAGTTCTGAGCTTACCACGGTAGGTTCTGAACTAACCACGGTAGGTTCTGAACTAACCGCGATAAGTTCAGAGCTTACCACGGTAGGTTCTGAACTAACCACGGTAGGTTCTGAACTAACCACGGTAGGTTCTGAACTAACCACGGTAGGTTCTGAACTAACCACGGTAGGTTCTGAACTAACCGTAGTGCATCATATTTAAAATACGGTGAAGACTTACACCCGCGACGAAACAGCGTAGCCACTTAACCAAATGTATGGCGGAATTCTACTTTGCCCCAAACGGCTTGTCAATGACGTGTCAGCGAAAGCGACTTCTGAGCTGGGCAAAGAAAGTGGCGGCGGCTTGCGCCTCGTCTTCCTCTGTCTCTTCAGGCGGGTTTTCCTCTATCAAATGGCCGGGAATCTCGTTGAGAAAGGGCGATGGGGCGCAGTCGACCTCGCTCTGGAGGCGGCGGCGGTGAAGGCAACTGGTGATGACGAGTTTGTCGCGGGCGCGGGTGATAGCGACGTAAAAAAGGCGGCGCTCCTCCTCAACGGGGAGCAGGTCGGAATCGCTGTCGCCGTCCTCAAGGCTACGGGCATGGGGGATGATGCCGTCTTCCGCGCCGGCGATGAAGACAACGGGGTATTCAAGACCTTTAGCGGCGTGAATCGTCGAGAGGTTTACCTTGCCTTTGTCCTGCTGGTCGTCGCCATCGTTCTGACTGATGAGACTCACGCGGTTGAGGTAGGCGAAAAGCGTGGGGTCGAGGTTATCGGGGTCGCGTTCCCATGTGGCGATGGACTGAACCAGGGTGTTGAGGTTGGCAAACTTCCAGCGGGCGACTTTTTCTTCCTTACTGTGTTCGCTGACGAGGTAGCTCCAGTAATCAATTTCATCTATCAAGGCGTGAACTTTGGCGGAAAGTCCGTGTTTGCCCAGCATATCCTCACGGTATCGCTCAATGAGGCTGGCGAATTCGTCCAGGTCGGCACGGTTTGTTTCGGTGAAGAGGGTGTCCTGAGCGTAACGCAGGCGATTGAGGGCGTCCCAGATGGATGAGTTGTTCTTACGTGCGAGGCTGGTGAGCTGGATTATGGAACTTTTGCCAATGCCCCGGCGCGGCGTGTTGATGATACGCAGGAGGTTGACGTCGTCATCTGGATTGGCAATGACGCGGAGGTAGGAGAGGGCGTCTTTGATTTCCTTGCGCTGGAAGAAGCTGGCGCCGCCAGAGACGCGGTAAGGGATGTTTTCCGCGAGAAAGGCTTCTTCAATGGTGCGGGTGAGGAAGTTGGTTCTGATTAACACGCCGAAGTCATCGTATTTGCGATGCTCGTTGAAGCGCATTTTCTTTATCTCAGAAGCGATGAAGTCGGCCTCGTCGCTTTCAGTGGGTGGGTAATAGAGGGCGATGGGTTTGCCGCCTGAGTTGCCTGACCAGAGCGCCTTTTCCTTGCGCTTGGTGTTGTTGGCAATGACGCCGTTTGCTGCCTCAAGGATTGTGGTAGTGGAACGGTAGTTTTGTTCCAGCTTTATTTCAACGGTTTCGGGAAAGTCTCGCTCGAACTGGATGATGTTTTCGTAGTTCGCGCCGCGCCATGAGTAGATCGACTGGTCGTCATCGCCGACCACGCAGATATTTTTGTCAGCCAAAAGCCGCATCAAGCGATACTGGATGAGGCTGGTGTCCTGAAACTCGTCGATGAGGATGTAACGATAGCGGGTGCGGTACTTTTCAAGGGCGTCTGGGAACTGTTCAAAGATGCTGATGGGCAGAGTCAAAAGGTCGTCAAAGTCCACAGCATTAAACACTTTCAGGCTGTTCTGGTACTCGGTATACACGTTTTGGAGGCTGAGTTCAGCGCCTTGCCCCCAGCGGACGCGGCTGGTCTTCACATTGGAAAATAGTTGGCCTAAAGCGTAGAGGTCGGTTCCTTCGAGTGAATGGCCGCGTTCCCGCAGGCTGTCTTTGAGAAGCTGGTTACGGTCGGTTTCGTCGTAAATCGAGAAGTTCTTCCGGTAGCCGAGGCGTTCTATCTCTTCGCGGAGGATTTTTACCCCAAAGGCGTGAAACGTGCTGACTGTAAGGCTCTGGAGCTTTCGTCCGGTCAGTTCTTTGATCCGCGTTTCCATTTCCCGCGCAGCTTTGTTGGTGAAGGTGAGCGCCAGAATTGCGGATTGGGGGATCCCGTGCTCAAGCATGTGCGCGATACGGTAGGTGATGACCCTGGTCTTCCCTGAACCTGCACCTGCAATGATGAGGAGCGGTCCGTTAACATGGGTTACGGCTTGCAGTTGCGGAGGATTCAGTTCTGCTTGCAGATTCAGCTTAGGCATCGGTACCGTGCTTTGCGGAATGGTTGCGCCTGTACGCGCTCGTGAGCCAGAGCGCTCGTTTCACAATGACGCCGTGTTCCTTAAACAAGAGTCGTACAGCCCGATCCAGAAGCGCGCGGGGTGGGTTCATGGGCAGGACGAAGCTATGCGCCGCTAAGCAGACCTCTTTGAAGTGGGCTTCGTCCCATACTATGCTGTTGTCGTTTTCGAGAAAGGTAGCGACAAGCGAGGCGAATGCTGCTTCCGTAGCGGTTTTTTCAGCGGAGAAGCGCTGCAGGTACTGAGTGTGGAACTCATGGTTCTGCATACGGGTGGCGGCGTTTGGCTGGAGATAGGCGTAGATGCCGAAGGCGTCGAGGCTTTCGATGATACGGGCGGCATGGGGCGAGTAGATAATCTTAAAAATCTCCTCGGTGAGACGGGAGGGCGATATTGACGAAAGAAGCGATACCTGGCGCCGTATTTTCCACTGTACCTGAATGGGGATGTGAAAGCCGGTTGTAACGCTATACTTCACGGCGCGAATCATGCGAACTGGATCATTGGTGAATATGGTGGCCATGGGAATGATAGGCCGAATCTGTTTTCTCCATATATCTTTCATGCCGTCCACATAATCAACGACAAGCTGCTCGATTGGATCGTAGAACAGGGCGTTCATGGAAAAGTCCCGGCGCTGTACGTCTTCCTCAATCGTGCCATAGGTGTTACTGGTTAGTCCATCTTTGAGGGAACGGAACGTTGAAACCTCAAAGAGCTTTGAGTCAAGGGCTACATGAACGAGCCGGAAGCGGTGTCCAATGATCCGCGCGTTACGGAAGAGTTTGCGGATGTTGACAGGGCTCGCGGCGCTTACGATGTCAAAGTCCTTGGGCGCCTGTCCCAGAATCAGGTCTCGAACTGCGCCACCGACAATATACGTTTCAAAGCCATTGGCCCGCAGACGTTTGACAATCATTACCGCATCAGTATCCACTTTTGTGGGGTCAATACCATGCTCGTCTTTGGTATAGACAATCGCTTTTTTAACGGGTCTTCCATTTTTTTCAGTAGAATAACGAATGCGCAAGAAAGAAGCCTCTCTAACAATGTTTTAGAATCCAGACAAGGAGGTTTTCAGTTACCTCTTCCCGGTTAGTCTCATTAAGTGTTTCATGCCGAGCGTCAGGGTACAGCACGAATTCCAAATCCTGTATGCCTATAGACCGGTAAGCGTTCACCAGCGCTGTAGGACTATTGCCCATATCGCCAACTGGGTCTGCACTCCCTCCAAATACATAGATGGGCAATTCACGCTTTATGGTGACAAGGGCTTCTGGCCTGTGTATCTTGTTTAAGAGCAAAAGCAGGTCGCGGTAAAACACACTTGAGCAGAGTTTGCCGCAAAACGGGTCAGCGATATAGGCGTCAACCTCTTTTTCGTCCCGAGAGAGCCAGTCAAAGGCGGTTCGTGAGGGCTTGAAGGGACGGCTATAGTGGCCGTCGGCCATGGCGCGTGCCAGAAACGAACCGTTACGGCCGCGCAGGGCGGCGAGCGTGGTCATAAGCGGCACTCCGGCTTTGATCTTCAAGCCGTCGGGTCCCCGTGTGCCAGAAAGGATACAGCCGGCGAGCCGGTTCCGGTAGGTCTCGATGTAGTTCTGGACGAGGAATGAACCCCATGAATGTCCCAGCAGAAAAAGTGGTGTATTTGGGTACTGCTTCCCAATGGCGCGGTTGAGCGTGTCAATATCAGCGGCGATATGCGAAATCGCGTCCTTATCAGTGCAGTGTCCCAAGAGGCCGCCTTGCGCTGTGTCGTTTACCGAAAGGTCGGCGGTTTTGCCGTGTCCCCGCATATCAGCAGCCCAGACCGCGATTCCGGCTGTGTTGAGCCGCAGCGCCAACCGCTCGTAGCGCAGGGAATGTTCCGCCATACCGTGTACAATGTGTACGATGGCGCGTGGCGGAACAGGCGGAACCGCTGGTCGGGGTATCCAATTCCTTACAAAGAGTTTCACCCCATCATCGGCGTTTAGCCATTGCGTGAAGCATGATTCACCAGACTCGTTCACCCCTTTATCGGGCGCGCTCGTTTCCAGTGTTTTTAAGCTATCCATGTGAACATTCTACCGTCTATCAGTAAGGTCTTGCAATCATGGTAGATTATACTTATGAGTATTGGGACTATTTTTTCCACGCATATAGAACAACTTGTCGCGGGCGGGGCGGGGCTTGCCCGCTATGAGGGACAGAGTGTCTTTATTGATGACTCCTGTCCGGGCGATATGTTACTGGCTCGCGTATACGAGGAGCATCGGGTCTGGGCAAGAGCCAAGATTCTGGAACTTACAATGCCTTCGCCGTACAGGGTTATGCCGTTTTGTCCGTTTCATCAGACCTGCGGTGGTTGTTCGCTTCAGCATATTGCCTACACAACTCAGCTTGCTGAAAAAGAACGTATCCTGCGCGATGCTTTTACGCACATTGGCGGCATCGCGGCGCTTCCGGCGATCACGGTTCGGGCTTCTCCGCCTTTTGAGTACCGGAACCGTGTCCAGTTTCACTATATCCGTGAAGGTTCGGGGAAACCGGCGCTGGGTTTCAAGGCGCGGAACAGCGACACACTTGTCAGGGTCTCCGACTGCCCCATAGCCGATCCGCTGATACGGCAGGCGCTGGTGGGCAAGCGCCTTACGCCGCCGCCTGAAAAAGACCGGTTTTCCGTATACGCTCGCGGCGATATACTGCTGAGTGAAGGTGGCAAGAGCCGAGGTGCTGTTCCAATCCTTGATCGGCATGTGTTTATGGACGCGGGCGTGTTCTTTCAAAGTAACGCGTTTATGCTTGAGGCGCTTATTCAGGACTTGCTTGCCATCTGCATCGGGCTGGATACGTCGTTGAACGCCGCCGATATTTACTGCGGGGTGGGAACCTTTGCCGCATTTTTGCCTTTCCCGCGTATGGACTTGATTGAGCAAAACAAGGTCGCCATAACCCTTGCGCGGGAGAACATGCGGAACAAAGGTACTCAGAGTCAGCCGTTATTCCACTATTTTGCCCAAAGCGCCGATGAATGGGCGCGGACATCCGCCTTTGACTATGGTTTTGTTGTGCTTGACCCGCCTCGGCAGGGGCTGTCGCCGCTTTTGAGGAAACGGCTTGCCCAGGCGGGGCTTCCCTTGCTGGCCTATGTGTCCTGTGATCCGGCGACACTGGCGCGGGACGCAAAGGAACTGCTCGCCGGCGGGTACTGGCTAAGGGCTCTGACCCTTTATGATTTTTACCCGCAGACTCCTCATATTGAGAGTCTCGCGGTTTTCATCCATACCGGAGCTTAACTTATGAGTTACCAAAACATCTTTTATCGTTCTTGAGCGTGGTGTCTCTGGCACCGGCGTCTGACACCGCGTCTCTGGCACCGGCGTCTCTTGACACCGCAGTCAACAGGCAGGAACATTGGTCTCTGTAGGAGTTTAAGGCTATGTGTTACCAAAAATATCTTTTATCGTTCATCATGTTTACTCTAAGCGTGGTGCCTCTGACACCACAGTCAACAGGCAGAAACATTGCGCTCCCCACTGCCAGACCAGTATGGCAAGTCGCGCTGGGCGCGCCAGCGCTTGGTCTGCCGTCAGTGCAGGATGGCGCGCTTGTGGTGGTATGTAACGGCGGGAGCGTCAGAGCCTACACCGAAGACGGCAAATCCCTATGGACATATACCACGCCTGGGCGACTCACGCCCTATCTCAGCAGAACGCGGGAGGGAATGAGCTACATCTGCCGAACAAACGGGAACCTTATCGCGCTGAACCGCGTTGGACGGGAACTATGGCGGGTTAACCTGGGCGCGCCCCTTGTCGCACGGGTACTACTTGGCTGGGATGGCCGGATATTTGCGGCAACAGCGAGGAAGCTGTTCTGCTACACGTCGGCGGGTTATCCGCTCTGGAGCAAGCCACTGGAAAGCGCGATAGCCATAGCGCCAGTGTCTGATAAGCAGGGCGGTTTTGTCATGGCGCTTGCCAATGGCGAACTACTCCGCGTCAGCGCATTTGGCAAGCTTGTTTCTTATAAACTGTGTGGTGAAGCAGCCGTTCTTGTTCCCCTGTCAGGAAATGGCGAAGAAGCGCCGGTACTCATACTTTACAAAAGTGGCGCTATGGAAATTAACGGAAGCGCCGCTTATCCCCCGCTTCCAGTATTGCCCGCCCCCCCAAAAGCAGCGCTTGACAGGCAGAACACCGACGGCCCCTCAGATAAAGTCGCCATAACCTTGGTGGACGGGCAGGTTTTGCTCCTTTCTTTAATCAAGGGAAGTATCCTCTGGACAGGACAGAGCAACATTCAGCCGGAAGAACTGGTGAAAGACGATACGGAACTTATCATGCGCTACAGCGAGCGGGGTATATACACGCTTGCCATGGCCGGCGCAGCGGGGTTTAGCGAGGAAGGCGAGCGACGCTGGTTTTTTCGGCTTGTGGGCGCGTCTTCACTTTCTGCGTGGAGCGATAACGGCCTCTTGTTTTCAGGCGGTAAAGACTGGGTATTCTACGCCTATCGCTTTGAGGATGCGTCTCTGACACCGGAAGTGGCGTCCAACACGCCGGTTCAACAAGCTTCGTATAACTTAGGCGAGTTCCCGCCGCGTGGCGATTATCGTTTCAGCGACAGCGAGCTGAAGCTCAGGTTTAGCCGCATCAATGAGGCTATAAGCAAAGGCCAGATCGGGGAAGATGAAAAAGCCTTCGCCCGCTATTTGATGGAAGTCGCCGCCAGTCTGCGGAACAATCCGCGAGCTTCAGCAAGCAGACCGCCAGTGCAGGTGAATCACCGCGCCGAGGCAACACAGCTTCTGGGTTCCATCGGCTCGGTGGAACTTATCCCATTTTTAATCGACCTGTTTAACAATGATCCAGAACCGCTGGTAAAAGCCGCTGCCGCTGAATCCATTGGCCGCATCGGTGTTGACCCAGACGGACTTGCGATGAACGCCTTTTCCAGCACGATTCTTGGCCTTCACACCATACGGGACACTCAGGCGCTTACCGCTATAGCCGGCGCTATCGGTTCTCTCTGCCGCTTTTCCGGCCCAATCCTCAGCGCTACTGGAACAAAGTTACTGGTTACGCTTCTGGCAAGCACAAACCCGTCTGCGGTACGCAATCGCGCCCGCCAGGAACTTGACCAACTGCGTTGAGACGAGCGCTTCACCCAGACTAAAAATTGTTACCACGACGAATAAGGAAAAAAATCCTATCTTTTTCTTCCTTAATTCGCCTACGCTGGATACGGACGGCTGCTTCACCAACTCGGCAATAGCCTGAACCTGAATCATCAGTTCCCAAACAATACATTGAACTAAACGCGGTGGTGGTCTTTTCGGAGATGTTTCAAACCTTGTTATTCTGAAAAATAACCACAACTTTTTTCAACAAATCCTCCAGTAAGTCATCTCCAACCGTTTCCACATAGTTCCATTGCCGGGTATTGTAGTCAATGATAACAAGCTGGTCAAGTAATACAAAACCGGTCGTTTGGATT
>JAITIX010000068.1 GCA_031279205.1 Treponema sp.
AGTAGCGCGTTTTTCAATCGCGCTAAATCTTGTTGCTCCCTGTGGTCTGTGTTACATTAAACAACATGGAACTATCAAACCTTGAAACTCCCTGTATCATAATCAACGTGGAACAAGCATGGCAGAACATAGTGGCAATGCAACAGGCCGTGAGCGAGGCGGGCTGTCGCCTGCGCCCTCATATCAAAACGCACAAGATGCCGTTCTTTGCACGAATGCAGATGGAAGCCGGAGCAGCAGGAATCACCTGCGCTAAAGTGAGCGAGGCGGAACGTATGGCTGATGGCGGACTTGACGATATATTCATCGCCTATCCGCTGGTGGGCGCGTTCCGTATCAGGCGGGCTATCGCCTTGGTAAAGCAGGTGAAACGCCTCATTCTCGCGATAGACAGCTTCGAAGGCGCGGCGGCTCTGAGTCATGCCGCGATCATCGAAAACATGTGCTTTGAAGTCCGGTTGGAAGTAGATACCGGTGCAAAACGCACCGGCGCACTCATGCGTAACGCTGTCCTGCTCGCCGAGAACATAGCGCGGCTGCCCGGTCTGCGACTCACCGGCATCTATACCTTCAAAAGCCTGAACTATCAGGGCGAGGCAACCTGCGATAATGAGCTTGCAGCCCGCGAAGAGGCCGAGCTTCTTGCGGAAACAGCGAGGGCAATTCGTAACAAGGGCATTGCTCTTAAGGATATCAGCGGCGGTTCTTCGCCTACAGGACTTGCCGTGGCCAAAACCGGCGCGGTGAACGAGGTTCGTCCGGGAACCTATATCTTCAAAGACCTGATGCTGTGCAACGAGGGTGTGGCAAAGCCGGAAGAGATCGCCGCGCGTTTCGTGGCAACAGTCGTAAGCTGTCCCTGTGAGGAGTACGCTATCATCGACGGCGGAACCAAGTGCTTTCCAACCGATGTGCCGCTCAATACCGCGCCATTCTTTTATACTGCTTACGCTTATGTCGAAGGCATGGAACACCTGCGGCTTAACCGCATGAACGAAGAACACGGCATCATCAGCTCGATCACCGGAAAAACCGGCCTGCGTGTAGGACAGACCTTGAGTCTGCTTCCGCTCCATATCTGCACCGCGATCAATATGCAGAACAATGTCTATCTGTGGGAACAGGGAATCACCCACCGCGAACCTGTCAGCGCGCGCGGAATGCTGATTTGACCAGGCTGCGCGCCTGAAGGCTGAGCCTTTAGGGCGCTGCTGGTCAGTGTCGGCATATTTTGCCGACATGTCGGCGCGTTTTCCCGACATGTCGGCAAAAACTCCCGACATGTCGGCGCCGTTCCCCGACATGTCGGCGTGTTTCCCCGACATGTCGGGAAAAGTCTGCTTCCTGTAGGCAAAAGTTCCCGACATGTCGGCGTGTTTCCCCGACATGTCGGGGAAAGTTCCCTACCTATCGGTAAAAGAGAGGGTATACGGTAAATGGGTATTCTGATTCAGGATGGAACTGTGTATGACGGTTCTGGTTCTCCGCCGATAGAGGCGGACATTCTCATTGAGGGAGAACGTATCGCTGCGATGGGCGCGCGGCTTACGGCGCATGGCGCGGCGCCACGCGCTACGATTAACGCCCGTGGGCGTGTGGTATGTCCGGGCTTTATTGACATACACCGCCATGCGGATGTTGCCATGTTCACCTCAGCGGGCTTTGGTGAGACTGAGCTTGCGCAAGGCATCACGAGTGTTGTGGTGGGAAACTGCGGCATTGCGCCGGTTCCGGGCGCGGGTCTGGCTCGTGCTGAATACTACCGTTACATTGAGCCGGTTGTTGGGCATATTGCGGCTGGCCTGCCGTTTGCCGACTACGCGGTATACGCCGGGGCGCTTGAACGAGCCTGTCTGCCGCTCAATGTTGGCTTTCTGGCGGCTGGGGGAGCGATTAAAACCGCGGTCAAGGGCTTTGCCAAAACGCCGTTCAGCGCTGCTGAAATGCGGGATGCTGTTGCGTATATCGAGCAGGCCAAAGAACACGGGGCGCTTGGTCTGTCGTTTGGCATTATGTATCAGCCTGAATGTTATTCTTCGCGGGAAGAACTCACGGCGCTGGCTCGCGTCGCGGGCGATGGAATTCTCTGCACGCATATACGCGGCGAGGGCGACAGCCTTGTGTCTTCTATAGAAGAGATGCTTGACGTGGCGTTTAACGCTGGCGTTCCGCTTAACATCAGTCACTTCAAGGCAAGCGGCGTTAGGAACTGGCGGAACGCGATATACCGCGCCATAGAACGAATCGAGGCAGCGCGAAACGCGGGTCAGCGGGTTGGCGCTGATTTTTACCCGTATGATGGCGGCTCAACCACTATCCTTTCTCTGATTCCGCCGAGTGTGTTGGAAGAAAGCACCGTTGCTTTAGTCCAGAAGCTGGGGACTTCGGCGGGCAGGGAAACGCTGCGTCAAGAGTTTCGCAAGTCCCACGCTGGCTGGGACAACATGGCCGCCAGCATTGGTTGGGAGCGCGTTATCATCAGTTCCGTGATAAACCCTGAGTGTGCGGGGTATTGCGGTAAGAGTATGAAACAGATAGCCTGTGAAAACGGCTGTGGGGAACCGCTTGATCTGCTGTGCGATCTGGTGGTAAGCGAGGAAGGGCAGGTTGGGATCATCGTACTCAGCATGGCGCAGGAGGACATTGATGAAGTTGCCCGTCTTCCTTGGACTGCGCTGATATCCGATGCCTTGTATGGGGGTGGCGTGCATCCTCATCCGCGGCTTCACGGTGCGTTTCCTCGCTTCCTGCGTGAGTATGTGCGGGAACGCAAGGTGCTTACGATGGAGCAGGCCATTCACAAGATGACCCTGATGGGTGCGGAACGTCTGGGTATTCGAGACCGCGGTGTGCTTCGCGTTGGCGCTTATGCTGATGTGCTGGTTTTTGATCCGGCGTGTTTTGTTGACCGCGCTGGCTATCAGCATCCTGCTCAAATGGCCGTTGGCATGGAAACAGTGATTCTGAATGGGAACTTGCTGAGTCCAAATGACATAAACCGTGCGAAAGCTGGACAGATGATCTTTAGGAGTAGTTAACATGAATGTGTATGAACAGATGAAAGCGCTGGGGATTCAGTTGCCGCCAGCGCCGGCGAAGGGGGGCGTTTACGCGCCGGCGAAGTGTTTTGGCAAGGGCCTTGTGTACATTTCCGGCTGCGGCCCGGCAATCAATGCCCTGGGCAACGAGTTGCCGAAGGGGAAGCTTGGCAGGGACTTTGACCTGACCCAGGGGCAGCGATTTGCGAAAGCCTGTATGCTGAACGTGCTTGCTGTGCTTGAGGCCAAGATTGGCGACCTTCGCAAGGTTAAGAACTGTGTAAAGATTACCACCTTTGTCGCCAGCGCCGATGATTTCTTTGAGCAGCCGGCGGTTGCTAATGGCGGCAGTCAGCTTCTCATTGACCTCTTTGGCTCCTCAGTTGGCGCTCCGTCTCGTTCGGCCATTGGGGTGAATGCTCTGCCGGGCAACATTCCGGTTGAAACTGAGGCGGTTTTTGAGATTGACGAAGAAATTACTTAAGAAATTGAGAAACTTGCCGATAGACCCTTGACTTCTTACCCGCAGGTATGGTATCAAATCCTAAGCATACCTTGTTAGTTTTTAGCGAGAGGTTTCTTCGCTTCTCTAATAGCTAATAATCAACAAAAGGTTATACAGAAAATAAGGTGATATATATTGGTTGGTAGTCGCGTTAGCCCTGCCGATGGGCGGGGTTAACATTGGGCTTTTCCATCACTGCTTTGCCGGCAATTCTCCCTTGACAGGAATAGCCGGTCTTTAGTGGGAACTACTATGCAAAGGAGTTTTATATGAGAGAAATATGCCTGTTCTTGCTGATAGCATGTCCCTGGGTACTATCAGCCACGCAATTATCTGAACAGCGTTATACCCAAGACGACATGGAAGAACTTATCCAGAATGTCATTCCATCGGAATATGTGGAGGCGTTTTTATTTTATACCAATATGGATGAAAATCCGCCGCTGTTACAGATACAATTACTGGCTATTGGCAAACTTGAGTCGGACTGGGTTAAGCTGGAGAGCGATAATGTCAATAAAAATGGCACGCATGACGTTGGTTATCTCATGCTTAACAGCGAGAATATTAATAACGAACACTTTATGAGGCAATTTGGTCCGCTTAACGAGTATCCTGCAAGAGAAATGGTGGAACTGTATCTCATCACTTGTATTCGTTATTACCAGTATCTTTGTCAGCGTTATGGATATGAAAATGGGGCAATCATTTATAATGCAGGGGAAACCCGGTATGTCCGTCGTGCTGTTCCATTAAGTACCCGTTATTACGTTAACAGGGTGAATAAATATATTACAGACTATACCAATGAATTATACGCAATTGCCCAAAAAAATAAAAGAACACGTAAGCGGGAGGAAGAACTACGGGAATGGAGACGGCAAAGGACTGATTTGCTTGTGCGTCAGACATTCGTGGAACACCGTATCTCGATACAGGATTACCCTAAGTCATTATATCAGAGGAACCGTTTGGTTATTCATAACAGCATTGAATGTATCATAAAAAAACGGGAAGAATGGGGCTAATTTACTGTTGTTTCTGTCACTCACCGCTTACTGCCTAAGAGCGGACTGTCAAAAAAAGGTACATTTTCCGCGTCTAAAAGCCGATATATAGTGAATGAAGTCATTCATTCTCCTTCTTTTCTTATCAGTTTGGCTTGTTTTCTCTTGCAAGACTGTGCCAGAACCCGTGTCTGCGCCTCCAGTTGCGCCGGCATTAGCTGTCGAACCTGCGCCAGAACCAGAGCCGGCGCAGCCAGACGCTCGCCTCAGTTTTGACCGGCTTGAGGCGGAGAGCCTCGACCGGTTTGTCTTGTATTATCTGCTTACGGTGGATAATCCGCGTGTGGAACCGTTATATGTTGAATTGCACGAGCCGCAAATGCTGATAAACGAGATTTATTCATTGCCAGATTCATCATTTAAGATAACACCGGATTTAATTCAGCAATTTATATTAGATGGCGGTGAAACAACCCTGACTGTTCCTCTGCGCGTTGAGCTGGATATATCCAGTTTTCCTTCTGATATTGACGAATATATTGCCCGTTTCACGTTGACCACGGTGTATTATTACGAAAATAACGTGTTGCCACCGGGCGTTGTTTTTGCTGATGCGCTATTTCCCCATATTCGTGTGCCGGAATTTCAGGTTACCAGCATTGCCACGATTCAGGCTGATCTCATAAATACCCGCCTTCGTGTGGAATTTCGTGTTAATAATCCAAACCCGTTTCCCGTAGACCTTTCCACTTTTACCTATAAACTTTATGGGGAAGGTCGTTTCTGGGCTGAGGGAACCCGCGCCACTCCCCTGCATGTTTCGGCCAGCAGCTCGGCGACAACACAGGTTGAGCTGTCCATGAATTTTATTAACATGAACCGGAAGTTATTGGACGATATTCTCGCCATGAAAGAGGTTAATTATCGGTTTACTGGTGAAAGCCTTGTTACGCTTCCGCGTTTAAACGTTATTGAGTTTAATCATCCGTTTCGTTTACCCTTTGATCTGAACGGGAAATCGGTGGTAATTAAATGAAGTTAATATATAAAAAAAATCTGCTTCACCCTGACTCTTTGTGAACAAACTGATATTACTATACCGGTTCCATTTCTTTTCCGAAGTGTTATTGGGAAACAACTGCGGCATTTGTGTTGTATTGCGCATGACGCGACCTGTCTTTATGGTTCGATTTTTGAGTCAGTAATACCAAAAGACAACACCACACTTGCGGGGCGAGATCGGATTTCACACCCCATCATTATTGAGACAGAACCGTTTATTAAAAAGCATTCAGACTCCATTGTGTTAAGCCTTATATTTCTTGGCGACACGATTCAGCATATTCCCTATTTTTTTCAGGCAATTAAACAAGGAGGGGAAGCCGGCATACTCAGGACGCGTATTCCCCTACACAATACAGGCGGTTTTTGATGGCGAGCGTTTGATAAATGGCGACAGCGAAACCCTTGACACCCGTCTCAGTCCTGATGTGTGGGAATATCACGTCGGCGGTGCTGAAACAGTGGTACGTAAAACCCTGCTCATTACGCTTAAATCCCCGCTCAGATTCCGCGTAAATGGACATTACACCGATTGTTTTAGCGCGGTTGATTTTGTGCATTGCCTGTACCGTCGGATGCAGACCCTGTGTGCGCAATATGGCGACGCCTCAGACGCCGGAGCTTACCAGTATACCGATGCGTGGGATATCACGGAAAAAAATCTGCTATGGCGAGATCTAACGCATTATTCGGCGCGGCAGAATTACGTGATGAAGCTCGGCGGCGTAAGCGGCAGTTTCACCTTATCCGGTGCGTTTACCGGCTATGAACTGGCGCTCCTGAGTTTCGCAGAACTCTTTCACGCCGGGAAAAACACCAGCTTCGGCCTGGGCAAAATCGGTATGTGGGAGCTATACTGATTTAGGCATGAAAACATCATCAGGCGGCTGGTATAAAAACATCAGTAATGGAGTATTTCTCTTTTATTCAAAGAGTCTCTTATTCCTATCCCGATCCTTATTCCCTTCCTCCCCGTCAATATATTCTTCGCCGCAAAAGTACAAGGTTAAAGCAAGCCGGTTCAGTTCTCTGATTGCTCAGTATGTAGCGCAGGCAAAGCGTGTTCTTTTCAAGGTGATACGTCTTGTCAAGCGCGATGTTTCCAAATGGTGGTGCCCTGTTTGGCGCATCGTTAAGCGACGACAGGCAAAAACGGGCAAGGCGACAATCCTTGTCCCCAGTTCCACAAGCTCAAAGCGTTCATTGCCACAGAAACGGCTATCCGCAGAAATCGCGAAACGCGTCTCCGCCGGGACAAGGTGAGCAACAAAGGCGTTGTGCTGAATTGACGCTCGCTCAGGCGAAAAAGTGTCAAAGTAGTTCCAGTGCCTGGGTAGGTAGTCAAGCTCAAATACGCTCACGCCGGTTATCTGTATATAGCAATTGAGATATTCGCCCTGAAATAGCGCCTCTCGCTCTCCGTCCAGATCAAAGTCAAGACTTATCAGCGAAGGGGTAAAGCCGTTTTCACGGGTGATTTTTTTAGCGGATATAGGAATCAGACCATGGAAGGTCTGCACAGACCCGGCGCGAAACGCAACAAACTGCTAGCCCACGGAGGCTGGTCGCGGGTACAGACAAGCCGTCCGGTGTCCGTTGCCAGTATCCTGCAGTCGGGGCCTGGTCCCGGCAGACGGACCGGGACTGGTTGCAGCGGTTAAAGAAGGCGCAGCCCTGCCGCGTTTCCGAGACCCCCGGAAGTTCTCCTTCAAGCAGGGCCGGGGGTGATTTCTGGGCGAGGCGGGGGTCAGGTATGGGAATAGACCTGAGCAGGGCTTGGGTAGGGGTGCAGAGGGTTTTCGTATAATTCCTCAGATGCAGCTATTTCCACCATTTCCCCCGGTACATCACTGCGATGCGGTGGGAAATATGCCGTACCATGGAGAGATCGGGGGCTACAAAGAGGTAGGTTAGGCCGAATTCCTGCTGTAATTCCTCCAGCAAGTTGACCACTTGGGCCTGTATGGATACGTCCAGGGCGCTGATAGGTTCGTCGCAGAGGATAAATTCGGGTCGCACGATAAGTGCCCGGGCAATGCTGATCCGCTGGTGTTGCCCTCCAGAAAACTCATGGGGGTACTTGTACATATCACCGACGTACATTCCCACTTGGATCAGCATAGTCCGTACCAACTCGTCGCACTCCTCCCGGGAAAGCCGATTTTTCAGCAGTAGTGGTTCGGCGATAATATCCCGGACTTGCATAGCTGGGTTAAGGGAACTGTAGGGATCCTGGAAAATTATCTGCATCCGCCGCCGATACGGTTCCAGGTCCCTGCCGGAGAGCGCCGTGATGTCGGCGCCGGAATACCATATCTTGCCGAAGTCGGGTCGATAAATCCGCAGGATGCTACGCCCCAGGGTTGATTTTCCACAGCCGCTTTCCCCTACTAGGCCGAAGGTCTCCCCTCTGTAAATAGAGAAATTTACCCCGTTTACCGCTCGGAACCGTACCGGGGAGCGGAAGGGGCGGCGGAGGGTAAATTCCTTTACCAAGTCCTTTACTTCGATAAGGGGTTCGGTGTGGTTCATGGTTCCGAGGCATCCTCGTGGATTCGAAAACAGCGGGTACTTCGTCCGGGTCCGTGGTCTGTCATGGGGGGCAGAGACTCCTCGCAGCCAGTACCGGCCTGAGTATAGCGAGGCGCAAAAGGGCAGCCCGGCGGCATCCACAGCGCCGAGGGGGGCTGGCCTTCGATGGTCGTTAGCCGTTCCTGCCTGGAACCTGGTTGTTGGCTTTGACGAATCATCGGCACGGATCGCAGGAGTGCCTGGGTATAGGGGTGCAGGGGGCGATAAAAGATATCCTCCACGGGGTCGGTTTCCATGATAAGCCCCCCATACATCACCACCATCCGATGGCACAGGCTTGCCACTACTCCCAGGTCATGAGTGATCAGTGCTACCGCCATGCCATCGCTTCGCTGGAGACTACGGATCAGTGCTAGGATCTGGGCTTGAATGGTAACGTCCATGCCCGTGG
>JAITIX010000046.1 GCA_031279205.1 Treponema sp.
CTCCGCCTCACCGGAGCGTGCCTCTCCGACGCCGCAGTGCGCGCTTCTGACACCGCGGTGCGCTTCTCCGCCTCACCGGAGCGTGCCTCTCCGACGCCGCAGTGCGCGCTTCTGACACCGCGGCGCGCCTCTCCGACGTCGCAACGTGCTTCTCCGCCACCGCGGTGCGCCTCTCCGACGCCGCGGTGCGCTTCTCCGCTACCGCAGTGCGCCTCTCCGACGCCGCAGCGCGCTTCTCCGCTACCGCAGCGCGCCTCTCCGACGCCGCGGTGCGCTTCTCCGACGCTGCGGCGCGCGCTTCTGACACCGTGGCGCGCTTCTCCGACGCCGCGGTGCGCTTTTCCGCCACCGCAACGCGCCTCTCCGCCACCGCGACACGCGCTTCCGCCACCGCGGTGCGCTTTTCCGCCACCGCAATGTGCTTTTCCGCCACCGCAACGCGCCTCTCCGCCACCACCGCGCGCTTCTCCGACGCCGCAGCGCGCACCTCCACCACCGCACCGCGCACCTCCGACGCCGCGGCGCGCTGCTCTATCACCGTGGCGCGCGCTTCCGTAGAAGAGGCTCCACGACCCGATCTTGACACAAACAGCTATGCTGATGACAGTAAGAAACTTGAGAGGTGTTGAGGATGAGTGAGGTTCTCGTGCGGGTGAAAAACTTGATTAAGGACTATGTTTCAGGGGCGGAAAACCTGCGGATACTGCGGGGCGTGAGCTTTGAAATTACGAGGGGAACATCGGTCGCGGTGAGCGGGCAGAGCGGTTGCGGCAAAAGTACCCTGTTGAACATAATCGGCGGCCTTGACCGCTGTAACCAAGGCTCGGTTGAAGTCGCGGGACAGGATATCACCGCACTTTCGGAAAATAGCCTCTCCACCTACCGGAGTAAGCGGGTGGGGTTTATATTCCAGTCCCATTACCTATTGAAAGATTTTACCGCTATCGAAAACGTGATGCTGCCAGCCTATATCGCCGGCATGAAAAAGGACGAAGCGCTTGATAAGGCACGAGCGCTCCTCGCCGACGTGAAAATGACCGAGCGCGTGTATCACCTGCCTTCACAGCTCTCAGGCGGAGAACGCCAACGCGTCGCTGTCGCCCGCGCCATGATTAACAACCCTGACATGATCCTCGCAGACGAACCAACCGGTAACCTTGACCCGGATAACAGCGCCATGGTGGCCGAACTGCTTTACAGCGGCGCGGAAAAATGGGGTAAAACCCTCATGGTCGTTACCCATGATGAGAAAATCGCAGCACGCGCCTTATGCCACTACACCCTCGATAAGGGACGTATTGTTATGTCGGAGACAAGACCATGAAGCCTATGCCTAAAATCGCAGTACGCGCCTTATGCCACTACACCCTCGATAAGGGACGTGTTGTTATGCCGGAGACAAGACCATGAAGCCTATGCCTGGGTTCTTTGTCGCATTCCGTTACCTTTTCTCACGCGACCCCGAAGGTGGACGCTATTTGCGCGGTGCGGCAATTGGCATCGCGCTCAGCCTCATCCCCATCGTCGTTACACTCATCGTCGCTGACGGCATGATTCGGGGTATCACTGACCGTTATATCGAACTGGGAACCAGCCACCTTCAGGCGCGAAACTATATCAAGAGCAACAACATTGAAACCGCGCTGACTCTGCTCAACAACACCGATGGCGTGCGCGGAGCATACCGCGAGCAACAAAGCATGGGCGTCATCGTCGGCAATGGCGGCAGAACTGGCGCAACAATTCGAGCCGTAGACCCCGAATTCTGGGAAGACACAAGCAGCCGCGCGTATCTCACCGTGATCGACGGCAATATGCAGCTTGAAACCGACCGCGAGATCCTGCTGGGTAGAGAACTGGCAACGACTATTAACGCGCAGATCGGCGATACAGTGCGGATTATGACCATTCGCGTTACAGATGACGGCAGAAGCATCCCGCGCCTGACGCCTTTCACCGTAAAGGGCATCATTTCTTCCGGCTATCAGGAACTGGACGCACTCTGGTGCATTATGACGTACTCAGCCGGCCAGCTTGCCCTGCCACCCGAACTTTCCACCGCTTATATCCTCATAAAAATTAACGATCCCTATAAAGACGCCGACCAATACGCCGTCTGGCTTGAACAAGTCTTGGGACAGGATTTCTGGGTATTCACCTGGAAAAACCTTATACGCGCCCAGTACAGTTCCTACGAATCCACACGCCAGTTGCTTCTGTTCATCATGGCGCTGATCGTGATGGTGGCAGCGGTCAACGTGTCTTCCGCAACCTCAATGCTCGTCATTGAGCGCCAGCGAGACCTTGCCATATTCAAAGCCTGCGGCGCGCCTCCCCGATTCACCAGCCAACTCTTCATTTGGGGAGCGTTCTTCACCGGCTTAGTGGGGTCAATCATCGGCATCAGCCTCGGCCTCCTCGTCGGCGTGAACATCAACGGCTGTATACAGGGAATCGAAGCCATACTCAACTTCTTCACCAGCCTGTTCCACGGCGAAACCATCAAAATTCTCGACCCAGGCTTCTATCTTGAGGTGATCCCAATCATTATTGACTGGGGAGCGCTTACGCTTATCGGCGCCTTCACAATACTCAGCTCAATGCTCGCCTCGTGGATCCCCGCCTATCGAGCCGGACGAATCAAGCCTATCGAGATACTGCGAAAGTATTGAGCAATTCACCCTGTCTCGCGCCTTAGCAACAAGCCTTCTTCCTAACGAAAAAAAAATCTCCCAGGCGCGGAGTATCAAGGGATAGCAAAACCAAAAAAGGCTTACAGATTCCTCCACAAACCCCGCTTATCTTGCCGAGCAGCCTGTTCCAGGCCTTTGAATTCTTCCATAAAGTGAAAGGGGTATGAGACATAGGCATAGGCATAGCCTTCTTCAATCAAGAGCGCGTTAAAACAGCGACTCTCAGGCGTGTAGAGGTAGGCAAGCAGGCGGCCGTAATGATCCCGAAGGTCCCAATCAAAAGCCAGATATACCTGTGTCCCCAAAAGAGCCGCTTTGGTGAAGTCGCTGGCCTCCTTGCCAAAGCGCTCCACCGGCTTACTAGGGTGTACAGTCTCCGGAGTGTCCACTCCAAGCATACGGATGGTCTCAATGGCTTTTAACTCAGCAGGGGGATTGGAAATCCGCACCCGCACCGTGTCCCCATCCACATGACCCACCACTTCCGCGGGAAGCATCCGGGATATATCCCCCATGCTGCTCTTGGTGAGACTGGTCGTATTAATCCGGTAGAGGCTTGTCTGGGGAACGCTTGCTCTTGCAGACGCCTTGTCCTGAGAAGGAAGCGGCGGCTTACAAACTCCACAGGGTTCATAGCCAGATATAAGGACATCGTTCAAGGATACGGCAATCTTTGAACGGCTGAGGAAGGAGCAGGTCTCCCGATGGTACTTGGTTCCTGAATTGGTAACATACACCTTGGTATCCTCCGCTTTGAGCAGGGGCAGTCTCCAAAGGATGCTGAGTATCGCCAAAGAGATCAGGACAAGGCTTCTTTTGACTTTCTTTAGGGCAATAGCCCGTTCTTGTTGATAGAGCATGGGAAAAGTATACCCCTTGTTTATGGGTATAGGTAAAGACGTTTATACAAGCGCTGCAATTCTACGGAAGCGCGTCTAGCCTTTATACGGAGTTCGGCTTGATTCACCCACACAAGCCGCGGCCTTTGTTAATATGAAGGCAACTCTTGCCTTCATGTCGGCAAAAAGCGCCTTCATGTCGGCAAAAGTTCCCGACATGTCGGGAAAAGCCCCCGACATGAAGGCAAAAGCCGCCGACATGAAGGCAAACGCTCCCGACATGTCGGCAAAAAGCGCCTTCATGTCGGCAAAAGTTCCCGACGTATTGGCAAAAGTTCTCCTTGAAGGGGATCGGCGTTCCGTTGTCGACACGTGTTAGGAGCGCGCGTTGGGCGTATTTTTTTACGCTGTTTTCTTAACGTGTTGCCTGCGCGCCGCCTCGCGGACTCTTCTATTCTATTTATAGAAGAGTCTGTGTAACATAAGCGTTAAGAAATTCCATTTAGGAGGAATACATTACATGCACATTGATGATTTGCATAAGATTGACCGTGAGCTTTGTTATCTGAACAACGTGGCGGCGCTCTTAGGCTGGGATCAGGAGACGCAGCTTCCCCCCAAGGGCGTGGAAGACCGCTCAGAGCAGCTTGCCCTGATCAACTCGCTGGCTCACGAGCGGCTGGTGTCAAAGGAGACTGGTGCGGCGCTTGACGCGCTTGGTTTTGGCGAGGAACTGCCGGCGCTTGAGCGCGACTTCGTGCGCGTTATGCGCCGCGCCTACGACCGTGAGGTGAAACTGCCGGCGGTGTTTGTGGCGGAAGAGGCGCGCGCCGCGGGGCTTTCGCAGGCGGCGTGGCAGACCGCGCGTCAGAACAATGACTTCGCCGCGTTCCTGCCGCACCTGAAAACCATGCTCGATCTAAACCGCCGTAAGGCTGAATACTGGGGCTTTTCCGGAGACCGCGTGTATGACGGCCTGCTTGATTCTTACGAACCAGACATGAGCGCCGCCGACATCAGCGCGGTGTTTACGCCGCTTCGGGAGCGGCTGAGCGCGCTTCTGCGAAAAATCGCCGCAAAGCCGGCGCCGGATGTGTCATTCCTTGATCAGGACTACCCGCTCGACCAGCAGGCTGCGTTTAACGCCTTGCTTATGGACGAGCTGGGCTTTGACAAAACGCGGGGACGGCTCGACATCAGCGCCCATCCTTTCACCACGTCGATTGGCGCTGATGATGTCCGCATCACCACCCGCTATTTTAACAAAAACCTGCTGTCAACGATCTTTTCAGTGATTCACGAAACCGGCCACGCCTTTTACGAGATGAGCTTTCCGCCAGAATTGCGGGGAACCAGCCTTGCCGATGGCGCATCAATGGCAATTCATGAGTCTCAGTCGCGCTTCTGGGAGAACGTGATCGGGCGCGGTCGTCCCTTCTGGAACCGGTTCTATCCCATGCTCCAGAGTCGTTTTCCTAAGCAACTGAATGCGGTTTCCCTCGACCTTTTCTACCGCGCGGTAAACCAGGTGAAGCCCTCGCTCATCCGCGTTGACGCTGATGAGGTGAGCTACAGTCTGCACATTATCCTTCGGTTTGAGATTGAGAAGCGGCTTTTTGCGGGAACTCTTGAGCCGGAAGACCTGCCCGCGATCTGGCGTGGGCTGATGAAGGAATACCTTGGCGTTGAGCCGCAAACTGACGCTGACGGCGTTTTACAGGATGTGCATTGGTCTATGGGGAGCTTTGGCTACTTCCCCAGCTATGCCATCGGCAATCTCTACGGGCTTCAGATACACCGGCGCTTGCTTACCGAAGTCCCCGGCTTTGAGGCACTGGTTGCTGACGGACGCTTTGACGAGATTCGGACGTGGTTAGGCAAGAATGTCTACACGTGGGGCGCGCGGCTGACGCCCTCAGAACTGCTGATGAAGATTACTGGAGAGAAGCTGTCGGTAACGCCGTTTCTTGAATATATTGAGGCGAAGTACATGGCGCTTTACGCGTAGCTCTGGTCTGTATGGGTGGAGTTGCCCATACAGACGGCATTGTTGGTGTGGTAAAGCCCTCATGCCTTTGGATGTGCGGCTTTGGCCATTACCGCGTTATGCTTCCACGCTCCGGTGAGCAAGTAGGCTATCGTTACCAGCAAGACTCCCGCGCTTGCGACTGGCGCGCCCATACCTACGCCGAACAGCTTCCAGTCCAGTATCACGCCAAAAATATAGCAGACTGGCACCCGCAGCAGTATTGCGGAGAGTATGCCGCTTATGAGTGTGAACATGGTGTGTCCGCCGCCCATTAAGAACCCGTTAATACAAAAGATGAAAGGGATGAGGAGGAAGTCAAAACTGAACGAGCGGAGATAGGTAACGCCATCTGCGATCATCTGCTGGTCATTGCCGAACAGTTTGAGGATAGTAGCGGGGAAGATTTGTACGAATGCGAAGAAGAGGTAGGTTACGCAGACGGAGAAGATGGTTCCGATACGGCATGCTTTGACGGCGCGGTCAAGTTTGCCTGCGCCGATGTTTTGGGCGCTCATGGCTGATATAGAGGCGCTCATGGCCAGAGTGGGCATAAAGGCGAAGCTGTTAAACTTACCCACCGCGCCAACTGCTGCCGAAGCGCTCACTCCGCCCACGATGTTGATAATAGTGGTGATAAACAAGAAGGAGACGCTTGTTACGCCATTCTGTATACACGTTGGCAGCCCGATCTTAAAGATGAGTCTGAGTTGGTCTGCGTAGATTTTGAATGATGAGATTTTGAAGTCGAAGTTGAAGGAATTTTTAACCATATAGATGATGCAGAGGATCATGCTTAAGGCCTGAGAGATGACCGTGGCGAGCGCCGCGCCAAAGGCAGCCCAGTGAAAGATCACAACGAAGACGAGGTCAAGCGCGATGTTGGTAACGCAGGCCACCAGCACAAAGTAGAATGGCTGTTTTGAGTTTCCCATGCCTCGCAGGATGGCGCTCAGGGCGTTATACCCGAAGATGAACACTACGCCTATAAGGGTAACGGTGAGGTAGCGGTCGCTTTCCGCCAGCGCTTCTGGCGGTGTTCTGATGAGCCGCAATACCGGCATTTTGAACACGAGCATGAGCGTGGTGATCAGCACTGAACAGAGGAGAAGCAGGGTGATGATGGTTGCGGTAACGCGCTTCAAGGCGCTTTGGTTTCCCGCGCCCAGGTACTGTCCGATAAGCACAGTTGCGCCCATGCACAGACCGATCACGATGTTGGTCAGAATGAAGGTTACCTGTCCCCCGATATTGACGCCCGACATACTTTCCGTACCGCTGAAGTTTCCCACGATGAGCATATCAGCCACGTTGTAGAAGGACTGTATGATGTTTGACGCGAGAAAAGGGAGTGCGAAGCGGATGAGTTTACTAAGCACATTGCCTTGTGAAAGATCATTTTGAATTTGAGCCATGACGGTTCAGCGTAGTAGAAAGCGGGGGAATGGACAATACTGCTTCAGGAGTATTGTTGTTGATGTTAAGAGCGGACTCTGGTAAGCAGCAAGGCATAACCGGTGAGAGACCATGCGGGAGAGAAGCTGCCAATCCGCTTCTCCTTACCGGCATGGTCTCCCGTATGATTCACAGGAATGACATTGCCAAATCCACGACCAGTTCCTCCATGCCTTCGGCGGAAAGGATCACCCGTGCCACGTTGTCTGTGCCGGCGATTCCGCGTATCACGCAGAGGAGGCGGCCAGCAAAGAGCCTGCGTTCAGGAGCGCTGTACGGGGCATGATCCTGCAGGTTTCCGTTGTCCATGCCGAGAAGCACGGCATCGCCTTCCACCCGCAACCTGACCAGAGTGTCGGCTGTGGGAACTGCCACGCCGTCTGCGTCCAGCGCCTTGACCTCGATATGGGCAATGCCGTTTACCGCGAGAGCCTCGCGGTCGCAGGCTGCAGCGAGCCTGAACGGTGCGCCGGTGGTTCTGACGACCTGTTCGGCAACAGGCGTTCCGTTTTTGTAGCCCACAGCCCGTAGTTCTCCAGCCTCATAAGGCACGTCCCAGGCGAGGTGTAGATCGTGGGTTGTGGGGTTGGTGTTTTTGGCGCGGATGTTCCACGCGCCTAGTGCGCCGACGTTTGGGAAATCGTAGCCCTTGGTTCCAACCAAACGGCCGTTCAGGTATAGGCTCACCTCGTCGCAGTCGGTGTAGGCAATGACGGTGATGAACTCCCCTTCGCGTCCAGGCCAGTTCCAGTGCGGGCAGAGGTGCAGGGTAGTGTTGCGCTTGTTCCAGATGCTTCTGAAGTAGTAGAAGGTGTCTTTGGGGAAGCCCGCGGTGTCGATAGCGCCGGAGACTGCGCCGCGAAGAGGCCAGCGGGATTCGCCTAAATAATCAATGCCTGTCCAAAGATAGTCGCCCGCCACAAAATCCCGGCTGGCCGTGTAGCGCCAGAGGAATTCATGGTCCAGCGTTACGCGGTCGTAACGGTATCGGGAAGCGGGGCCTTCGAGCCGTGTTTCGTAGCTATCGTGCGCGCCACCCGCGGGGTCTTTGAGCCGTGTTTCGTAGCAGCCGCGCACGCCGCCCGCAGACGGGTTCTCTGTGCCAATAAAGCGCCGTGTAGGAAACTTGCGCCGGTCTTCATCGTAGAGCGTTTCGGCGCGCATACCCCAGCGGGCAACGTAGTTATAGCCGGCTACATCCAAAGCGCACTCGAATTCCTCCCTTGTACAGAACTGCTCAGGCGCCGCGAGGTTGTCCAGAGCGCTCGTAACAAGGCGCGTTGGGTCTTCGCGATGGCAGACATCTTGTAAAAAGCGGAGGATGCGTACCCCTTCCAAGGCCGACTGTTCCGGTATCTCATTACCCACGCTCCAGATGATGATGCAGGGATGGTTACGGTCGCGTCGAAGCATAGTAACAAGATCGGACTCAGCATGTTCTGTAAAAAACTGTCCATAGCCATAGGCAAAGTTGCTCGAATACCCGTACTCCACGCTCTTGAACTTTGTGAGCAGCCACTCATCAAAGGCTTCGTCCATTACAAGGAATCCCATCTCATCGCAGAGATCGAGCAATTCGGGCGCGGGCGGATTATGCGCGCAACGGATGCCGTTACAGCCCATGTCTTTTAGCAGGGTAAGCCTGCGTTCCCATGTTTCCCGGTAGAAGGCTGCGCCGGTGAGTCCGCCGTCGTGGTGTACACACATGCCTTTGATCTTGACCGGCGTTCCATTAAGGAGAAAGCCTCGGTCGCAATCAAATTCCGCCGTGCGAATCCCCATACGCGTGAGTACGCGATCAAGCTGCTTGCCGTCTTTGGTAATGAGCGTTTCAAGGGTGTAGAGATACGGGTCGCCATCGCTCCACAGGCGCGGGTTCTTCACAGTGGGGCATACCATTGCCTGCGCGCGCGCCCCAGCACTGACGTATAGAGCCGCTGCGTCGTGGGCTGCCTCGTTTCCCTCAGCGTCAATAATACGGTGTTCCACGCCCACATCAGCGTCTTCGCCGGAGTCATTCTCGACCATGGCTTGTATCTGCACTCGCGCCTCGGTTTGGCTCTTGTAGAGACCGTTGGTTGCTATAAAGATGCCGTTCTGGGCAATATGTATTGACTCACAGATGATGAGCCACACATTCCGGTAGATGCCGGAACCAGTGTACCAGCGGGAGTTGGGCTGCATGGAGTTATCCACCCGCACCGCCAAGACGTTTTCACCCGGAACAAGCAGCGCGGTAACATCAATGGCAAACTCACTGTACCCATACGCATTGCCGCCGGCCTTTACGCCATTCAGGTATACGGTTGAGTTCATAAATACGCCGTCAAACTGGAGAACTACACGGCGCTCAGGCGCTTCTGGCACAGTAACAGTAAAGCATTTGCGATACCAGCCTACGCCACTTACCGCGTAGCCTCCGCCCCCGCCAGAGGGAGCATCCTGTCTGATGGGGTAGTCCACGCTCCAGTCATGGGGCAGCGCACAGGGCTTAAAAGCCGCAGCCTCAAGTTTCGTTTTGGCAAAGCACGGCGTCTTATCGCCAAGCGCGCAATCGCCTAAGAGAAACGTCCAGCCATCGTTAAACAAAACACGTTGCCTCATGACATACCTCTTTTGTTAGTTATCCCGTAAGAAAGCCGCGTACTGAGTCTGGAACTCGGACGTGAGTTTGGCAAGCCCAGCTGTTTCAACCTTAGCCTTGAACTCATCAAACTTCGCCTGAGTCTGCACTCCATACACACCGCACTCAAAGCTGGGAGTGTATTCCTCGATTAACGCGGAGATAACCGCCCATTCATTAGCTACGTTTCTCCGATCAAAACGGAAGCCGTCAATCTTTGGTTCAAAGAGCCGCTCATTGATAGATATCTCCAGAGCATACCGCTGGGTATACTTAGTGGTATCATAGGACTCCACAAGGGTCTCAGGACGATTCAGCGCCCAACCCCAGGCATTGTTGGCATAGTCAGCAGCCTCAGGACCTGGGATAAACCAGTTGCCGCCTTGAGAGATATAGTGCCGACCCTCAATGCCGCTCTGAAGCAGTATCGTAAGCGGCGTATGGGTCTTCATCAGGTCAAGCGCAAGGGCAGCCCGTTCCTGATACCTCGACGAAGAGACAATAGCCCACATATTGTTGTCGTAAGTTTCCTTGCGAGTCGGAACCGTTGGACTGGCATCGTAGTAACCAGCTTTGCCAACACCATTCTGCTCTTCCATCGTCTTCCCCAAACTAAACACCGTGCTGTTCCAAAACACGCTGGCGCTCTTCCCCTGCGTAAAAGAATCGCCCTGAGCAATCGTGTTATTCATCACATTCCGACTCCATACACCTTTCGACGACCACTCAGCCATCTCCAACGCGAAGTCGCGAAACACATCACTTGTATACATGAAGCTAAGTTCCTGAGCCGTAGGTTCGTTGCGATTCTGGTTATTCCAGATATAGTAGATTGGAGCACCCGCATAAAGCACGTTCCGGGATTCAAGGTAGACCCAGAGAACTTCAGGCGCCTCACCCGGAGCCGCATAAGCTTGAATTGAAGGCTCATTTGCCGCGATCGTAAAGAGAAACTGCTCAAGCGTGTCCCAACTGTTTATGGGAGGCAGATTGTACTTGATACGCAAGTCTTCGCGGATACCAAGGTACTTGTAGTCAGGATTTGACGCTATGGTAGGGATAGCGTAGACCTTGCCGCCGGTTTTTGCCTGAGACCAGGATATCGCAGTCTGCTGTTTGTTAATTGTGGGCATCCACTTTGAAATGAACTCAGGGGTGAGCTCTAAAAAGGAGCCTTTCCCTGATTCCTGCTCATAGAAAGCCCAGAGCGCGGTAAACATGATGTCCACATCCTCACCTGCTGCCAGTACCAACGGGTACTTCGTCTGATAATCAGACCACGAGAGAAACACCATTTTGAGGGTTGTGTTGAGCATAGGCTGGAAATACTCCGCGTTAGCCTTAGCCAGCACCTCATCAAGGTCTTTGGGAACATCGCCCAGCATGTACATATACAACGTTACCGGCGTTTTAAGGTCATACGATGCGTATGTACTATTTGACGTGGTAAAGGGCGCGCTTGAGGCCGCTCCCTGACCACCCGAACTCTGGCCGCCGGCAAATACCGATGCGGCTACTGCACAAGCTAACGTTAATACAATCAGCTTTTTCATCTCTCTTCCTCCAACAAATGTGTATGTTTTCGCCCCGACACTTTCCGCCGCAACGTAACATCCATAACAAAAACCCACCCTTGACTATCCCTTCACCGCCCCAATGGTAAGACCCTTAACGAAATACTTCTGCACAAAAGGATAAGCCACCAGCATGGGACCTGTGGCAACCACAGTCATCGCGAGCTTCATACTCTCAAGCGGCACAGTGGTGAAGGCCAGCCCTGAATGTTCAGCCACACGCTGCATTGCCTGAGCGCTGTTCAGCATATTTTGCAGGTAGTATTGCAATGACCAGAGTTCACTATGGCTTGAGTTAATAAACAACATGCAGTTGTACCAGTCATTCCAGTAGCTCAGGGCAGTAAACAGACCAATAGTCGCCAAAAGCGGCATACTGATTGGCAGAATCAGCCTGAAATAGATAGTTATATCGTTAGCACCGTCGAGCTTTGCTGACTCAACAATGGCAAAGGGGATGGACTTAAAGAAATTTTTGGCAATGATCATGTTCCACACAGAAAAAAGCATTGGCAGAATCAGAGCATAGACTCGGTTAGTAAAGCGCAGCGTTCGGGTACATAAAAGATAGTAAGGCACCAGACCCCCGTTAAACAGCGTAGTGAAGTAAAAGAAGAAGCTCATAAAGTTCCGGAAGTGAAAATCCGTGCGGGAAAGGACAAAACCAGTCATAGTTATCATAAGCAGAGAAAGAACAGTGCCAGACACAGTTACGAAGATGGTGATCGTGTAGGCATCAAGGATAGTGTCCGGCGTTTTAAGCAGCATGGAATAGCCAGTGAGTGAAAACACGCGGGGATAGAAGCTAAACCCTTCGCGAATGATCGTTCCCTCATCCATGAGCGAGTTTACCGTTACAAGGTAGAAGGGGATGAGGCAGATGAGGGCAAAGACGCCCAGCAAGACATAGCCCAGCGCATGGAACACGAGTCTGTCTGGGGAATAGGGGCGCCTGCGTTGGGGTGTCATACGGGTCAGTGTCAGAGAAGAACGCATATTAGCTCCTAAAACAGCGTGTAATCAGGTTCGATCTTCTTCACAGCGTGATTCGCCAGAAGAATCGTTACAAAGCAAAGAACGCTCTGGAACAGGCCAGCCGCCGCTGCCATGCCGGTATTCGGCGAGTTGATAAGGGAGCGATACACAAAGGTATCAATGATATCGCTCACCTCGATTAAAAGCTGCGAGCGGCCTACGATCTGGTAGAACATTCCAAAGTCTCCCCTGAATATCTGCCCAATCGCCAAGAGCAGCATGATTACCATGGTAGGGCGCAGGTGGGCAAGCGTTATGTGCCACACACGCTGCCAGATATTAGCGCCGTCAATTTCAGCAGCTTCGAGCATCTCCTGATCCATGCCGGTAATAGACGCAAGATAGATGATTGCTCCATATCCAGTGTTCTTCCACAGACGAATCAACACCAGAATGAGCGGGAACGTGGATGGATCGCCATAGATATTCACGCGCTCCAGTCCAAAACTTACCAACATAGTGTTTACTACGCCGTTTTCATAACCAAAAACGTTCATCACGATGGATGCGGCGACTACCCATGAGATAAAGAAGGGGAGGAAGGTAAAGGACTGGAAGGTTTTTTTGAGGCGTTTGAGCGGCAGTTCGCTTATGATGATCGCCAGCCCCACCTCGAAGGCCATGCCCAGGGAGATAAAGGCAATGTTATAGAACATGGTGTTGCGGGTGAGAGACCAAAGTTTGTCTGAAACGACAAGGTATCTGAAGTTTTCAAGTCCCACCCATGGACTGCCCCATATTCCGAGGCGGTTCTGGTAGTTTTTGAACGCAACGACGATGCCGCCCATTGGTACATACGAGAAAAGGATAGTAAAGGCCGTGGCTGGCAGCAACATCAGCCACATAACCCGGTTCTCCCAGACTTTGTTTGCCAGACTTTTCTTTCTTACCGGCATGGCACACCTCTCATTGATTGATGGTTTAAGTCTAGCGGGGAAGTTTTACCGAGTAACATGGATCAAGTTGCAGAAAATATGGAGAATTGTGCAATTCTTTTAAGGTAAAACGAGGATTGGAAGTTCCCCGCTTAAGGATTCGTGATTGTGTCTTAGGCTTATCCCCCCGAAACACCGATAATCTTTTTCCTTTAGAGGAGAGAAGTCTTCCTCATACTAGTGATATTCCTATTTTTAACATAAATAGTCCTATTTTTACGGCGTATAGTCCTCCTTTTACGACATATAGTCATCCTTTTACGACATATAGTCCTCCTTTTATGACATATAGTCCTCCTTTTATGACATATAGTCCTCCTTTTATGACATATAGTCCTCCTTTTATGACATATAGTCCTCCTTTTACGGCGTATAGTCCTCCTTTTATGACATATAGTCCTCCTTTTACGGCGTATAGTCTTATTTTTGATATAAAAGGCATACCTTATGTCAGCAAGAATTTGCCTTATAAGGATTTAGGATTACGCTTTGGATGAGATTCGCTTGGATTGTTTCATACGCTGGTTTCTTAATTTGTGGAGAGTGGGCAGTTTTACTCGGCGGCGAGGATCAAGTTGCAAAAAATCTGGAGAATCGTTCAATTTCCCTGTATCATATCTTCATGCTTGAGAAACTGGGAGTTTTTTATGACGAAGAGGTTCAGCGGCTCATTGACAGTTTTGCTGAATGTTTCCGGGTGCGCTTCACCATCTTTTCTGCTAACTATGAGGATATGATCCTGGGTTTCCCGTATGATGTTTCCTGTTACTGTAAGATGATACGGGAAAACCTTCTTCTGCTTCCCAACTGCCTCAATCAGAACCGGCAGATGTGCCGGCGCTGTGAAGACACCCAGAACCCGCTTGTTTACCGTTGTCATGCGGGGCTTTACGAATCGGTGATGCCTATCAGGGTGAATCAACAGCTTGTTGGCTATGCCATGATTGGTCAGTTCAGAGCTTATGAGGAGGAGGGCGATATTCCTGCGGAGCTTTTTGAGCAGAGTCAAAAGCCTGGCATTGATGCCGAGGCTCTGCACGCGGCTTATCAGCAACTGCCGCTCTATGACAAGACCTCGACGTGGAATATGGTGAATCTTTTTTCCGTACTGATCAATTTCATCATTATGAGGGAGTATATCAATGTTCATCAGCCTGGCCAGATAGAGAAAATATCGCACTGGTTGGATAAGCATATTGCTGAAACCGTAGAGCTTGATGATGTTGCCGGAGCTATAGGCCGATGTCGTTCAACTGTCTCTCACCTTATCAAGCAGCAGTTTGGTATGAGCTTCAAGCAGCTATGCGCCTTCAAGCGGGTGCGGCGCTTTGAGAGCCTTATTGTCGCTGAACCATCCTTGACTATAGCCGAGGCTGCGCTCAGGGTTGGCTATGATGATCCGCTTTACTTTTCCCGGATATACAAGAAGCTGCGGTTGATTCCCCCTATGGAATACGTCAAGTCGGTGCGGAATTCAGAGGCAGACCCGCG
Organism: Treponema sp.; assembly: GCA_031279205.1. GTDB lineage: Bacteria > Spirochaetota > Spirochaetia > Treponematales > Breznakiellaceae > JAIRMT01. The sequence goes on from JAITIX010000046.1 coordinate 14,672, forward strand.
AATGAACGGCGCCTATGTTGCCGGCATGAATGGATTAGATAGCTATCAAAGCTATTCGCAGAACTTCGTGGGGAAGAAGTTGGTAACTAAGTGCATGGAAGGCATACAAAGGGGGATTCGTTGGGAAAAGTGGATGGTCAAGTCTGTGGAACATTTTGGCAAGCGGAATGGAATGGACTTCTCCGAGGCGGTACGTTTTATTGTTGAGCATGGGCTAAACGACCGGGGCTATTTCAGAAAGGACTTTGAGCCAGAAATTGTAGATACTGGCTCGTCTTAACTGGCGCGGTGCGTTTTTTCTGGCGGTGCGTTTTCTCTGGCGCGCCGTGCTTTCTCTGGCGGCGCGCGTTCTCTGGTGCAGCGTGCTTTCTCTGGCGCTACGCGCTCATTGTGGCGCGAATCGCGCTGATGAAAGCAAACGTGTTGACTACTTCAGGTTTCACGTCTTCGCAAAGGAGGGCGAGGTCTTTGGTCATAATGCCGCGCTCGATTACGGCCAGAGACGCGGCTTCGAGCTTGTCGGCAAAGCTCATGAGGGCATTGTGCTTGTCCAGTTCACCACGCTTGCGGAGCGCGCCTGACCACGCAAAGATCGTCGCAATGGGGTTGGTGGAGGTTTCTTCGCCTTTGAGGTGCCGGTAATAATGGCGGGTTACCGTGCCGTGGGCTGCCTCAAACTCGAAGTTACCGTCCGGACTAACTAAAACGCTGGTCATCATGGCCAGAGAACCAAAGGCAGTGGAAACCATGTCGCTCATCACATCGCCGTCGTAGTTCTTGCAGGCCCACACAAAACCACCCTCCGAGCGAATGACCCGCGCCACTGCATCGTCGATGAGCGTGTAGAAATAAGTGATGCCGGCTTCCTTGAACTGCTCGGCGTACTCGGTATCGTAAACGCGCTGGAACAGGTTCTTGAAGGTCTGGTCGTACTGCTTCGAGATGGTGTCTTTAGTGGAAAACCAGATGTCCTGCTTACGAGAAAGGGCATAGCGAAAGCAGGCGTGCGCGAAGGATTTTATAGAAGAATCTTTGTTGTGCATGGCCTGAAGCACACCCGCGCCTTCAAAGTCATGGATAGTTTTGCGGAACGTGTCGCCAGAGGAGCCGGTGAACACCAACTCCGCCTTACCCGCTGACGGCACACGGTATTCCACAGCCTTGTACACATCGCCGTAAGCATGGCGGGCGATGGCGATGGGTTTCCGCCAAGTACGCACAACCGGCTTCACACAAGAAACCAGAATCGGCTCGCGGAACACCGTGCCATCGAGTATGGCGCGTATCGTGGCGTTGGGACTTTTCCACATTTTCTTGAGGTGATACTCGGCAACGCGCTGCTCATTCGGAGTGATGGTGGCGCACTTGACGCCTACGTGGAGGCGCTTGATTGCCTCGCCCGCGTCAACCGTTACTTGATCGCCGGTTTCGTCCCGATGCCGGAGGCCGAGATCGTAGTAATCAGTTTTGAGATCAATGAACGGCAACAGCAGTTCTTCCTTGAGTCGCGCCCAGATAGTACGGGTCATTTCATCGCCGTCCATCTCCACAATCGGGTTCTTCATAACAATTCTTGACATAAGCCCTCCTAAGCTGTTTACAAAAACAAGTATAAATAGCGCCTTGGATGTTCACAAGGCGCTCCGGCGTTTCGCTACTGTTTCAACTTCTTTGCGTAATGGTTCATAAGACAGCCGCTGAGGATGATGTCCCGTTCATCAGGCGTGAGCGCCGCAATACGCAAGACAAGCTCAGCTACTTGCCCATTGGCGCGTATCAGTTTGGCGCTGAAAGCTGTTTCCCCTCGCTCAATACCAGCGCGAACATTAGGCACATAGACCCAATCGTTAGGTTCCGCGTCAAACAAAGTTCCAGCGTCCAGCGTAAAAGGCAGTATGCCCCAGTTGATGAGATTCGAGCGATAGCGCTTGGTCGCGTATTCATAGCTTATGTTCGCGCCGCCGCCCAATACCCGCTGGCAAGACGCAGCCTGCTCACGAGCCGATCCATCGCCGGGCTTCACGGCAAACACCGCCGAGACAATCTGCGCGGCCGCCGCCTCTTCTCCGCTTAACGAAACACAGGTAAGCGCCTCCCTTGCCTCCGCAGGCAAGCACCCAGCCTTTCGAGCCGCATCAAGCGCCTGAACCGCCTTTGCCCGCCCCACATACGCAGGATCGCGGCGCGAAAGGGTGAACTCCGCCAGCTTCAGCGGATTGGAACGATAGCTGGATGTCTCGCCCGACGGGATAAGCTCATCAGTCGTGGTAACAGGATCGTGGATTACGCTGGCAAGGCGTAACAAAAGCCCGTCGCCAAGCGGATCAATCCTTGGCCAGTCCGCAATATTTGGGCCAAAGCGCAAAGCCGCGCCTGTATACGGCTTGCCAAAGCCATTGTAAACGCGCTTCTCGTAGATACCGGCGTTGAAAGGCGGGACTGGCGCATAGTCCGGCGCATAGTCAAGCTCGGTTGCGGCGGTTAATAGGCCGCCGGCGCGCGCGGTCGCCGCAATGGAGCGGGCGTCCATAAGCGCGACCGCCGCAAGCTGGCCGTCGGACGGACGCGAACCCTCGCGATTCGGAAAGTTGCGCGTCGTATGCCTTATCGAAAGGCCGTTATTAGCAGGTACGTCTCCCGCGCCAAAACAGGGGCCGCAGAAACAAGGCTTGAAAAGCGCCCCAGCTTCCATAAGCCGTTGCTCTATGCCCGCGTCAATAAGTTGAAGATTAACCGGCGCACTTGGCGGATAGATCGACAGAGAAAAATAGTCCGCGCCAATGGAAGCGCCGTTGAGTATCGCCGCCGCTTCCCGAATGTTGTCGTACAGACCACCCGCGCAGCCAGCGATAATGCCCTGATCAACACGGATGCGGCCTGATGCGCGGTCTATCTTGTCCACAAGACAGAGCGCAGCCCTAGCTGCTGTTCCCGAAAACTGTTGCGCCGCATCTCTTTCAACCGCGGCAAGTATATCAGCGGCATTGGCGTTGGCCTCGCGAATGGAATACGCCTTCGACGGATGAAAAGGCATGGCAATCATCGGCTCAATCTTACTCAGGTCAATGGCGATCATCGCGTGGTAGCTCGCGCCCATTGCCGGATGAAGCTCACGATACTGACCTTCCCGCCCGTGAGCCGCGTAATAGGCGTAAACCTGCTCATCAGTCTCCCAGATTGAGGAGAGACAGGCCGTTTCCGTACTCATCACATCAATGCCAATGCGAAAATCCATAGGCAGTGTTTTTATACCCGACCCCGCAAACTCAAGCACCTTATTCTTTGCAAAACCATTGTCATAAACCGCGCCGCAGAGCGCGATAGCCACATCATGCGGCCCAACCCCATGTTTCGGCTCGCCCGTAAGGTACACGAGTACCACCTCTGGCGCGGCAATATCGTACGTGTTGGAGAGCAGTTGTTTAACCACTTCCGGCCCGCCCTCGCCAATGCCCATCGCGCCGAGCGCTCCATAGCGGGTATGGCTGTCTGACCCCAGAATCATCTGCCCCACACCGCTCATCATTTCACGGGCGTACTGGTGCAGCACCGCCTGATTCGCCGGTACATAGATGCCGCCGTACTTTTTCGCCGCTGACAAGCCGAACACATGGTCATCTTCGTTAATCGTGCCGCCAACGGCGCACAGGCTGTTGTGACAGTTGGTGAGCGCGTATGGCACGGGAAACTGTTTTAAGCCGCTTGCCCGCGCGGTCTGAATAATGCCCACATAAGTAATGTCATGGGAGATCAGACTGTCGAAACGCAGCCGATACGCGCCTTTTGGCGCCGCCGCCGCGTTATGCGCGTCAAGGATGCGGTAGGTCATGGTTCCCGCGCCGGGAAACGAGCCGCTCAAGGACTGGGGCGCGCAGCTTCCGTCGCGGACTGCAAGCGTTACAGGCTCTGCATGTAAACTAATCATTCGGTACTCCTGATAAAACGCCTTCAAGACCAGCGTTAGGCTTCACCGGAAGGCTGTTACGAGACTATAGCGCGAAACATGGCGCGTGTTCAATTCTTCCGGTTTTATAAAGACTTTTATCATAAACGCTCTAGTTTCTTATCTAAATCTCACTGAGTTCTTATCCAAATCTCACTGAGTTTTTATCTAAATCTCACTGAGTTCTTATCTAAATCTCACTGAGTTCTTATCGTAAACTCACTGAGTTTTTATCATAAACTCACTGAGTTTTCACCTAAATCTCACTGAGTTTTCACCTAAATCTCACTGAGTTCTTATCTAAATCTCACGAAGGTCTTATCTAAATCTCACGAAGGTCTTATCCAAATCTCACGAAGGTCTTATCTAAATCTCACGGAGGTCTTACCGCCAGCGCGCGGAGGTCTTACCGCCAGCGCGCGGAGGTCTTACCGCCAACGCGCGGAGGTCTTATCACCAACGCACGGAGGTCTTACCGCCAACCTTTAGGCGCGGAAGATTTGTTAATGCTCCAGCAGCTTGCCCGCGTCGATGGCGGCGAGGATGCGGCGCTTGACCGCGCCAGAATTGTCGGTGAAGCTCGCGATACGGGTGCGGATGTCCCGGCGGGCGGACTTGAGGCCATAGGGACAGGTGCAGGCTGCCTTGAGTATGTCTTTCTCAGCGGCGCAGGCAATGAGTTCCCGTTCTTCAAGGTAGGCAAGGGGGCGAATCAGGCTGACCGGATAGTCCCGGTAGCGAAGGAGTATGGGCATGGTGGAAAGCTGTCCTTTGCCGGTCATGTTCATAAAGAAGGTTTCGATGATGTCGTCGAGGTGATGGCCAAGCGCAATCTTGTTAAACTGGTTTTCCGTGGCGTATTTGAGAAGTTCTGCGCGGCGCTGAGTTGAACACCAGTAGCAGTTCATGCGCCGGCTTTCTTTGAGTCTGTGGATGATAGGTACAAAGAGATCGGTGAACGGGATGCCCCATTCGTCGAGGCGTTTAGTGAGCATGGCTTTTTTACAACAGGAGCAGAAGTCGCTTGAGATGTGGAGCGCGGCCAGCTCATAGGTTTTCTTGATTTCAGGGCGTATGGCGGAAAGCGCCCACGCGAGTACGGTGGAGTCTTTGCCGCCAGAGGTTGCGATGAGGATACGGTCGCCGTTGTTGATGAGGTTTCGTTCTAAGACGGCTTTGACAAGGAGTTTTTGCACGATGAGGCTTGGCTTGGCTTTGCGTAAGAAGCGGTCGCTCATGGGAGAGTCTGGCTGTTGCGGGCTTTTGGGTGCGGATAGCGTGCATAGACGGCTTGTACTACCAAACTGGCGAGTATCATACCGGCTGCGGCGGTAACGGTAACGGCGCTTCCATTGATCACTTTTTTGGAACTACACCATTCGGTTCCCTGTTTTGAGCAGAGGCATAGGCCGGTTCCGCAGGCAACAGCGACTTCCTCATGGCGGGGCAGGCGTTCTTCGCTGTAGACTGTGGTGAAGCGGCTGGTGAAGCCGCGCTGACGTAGGCCGGCGCGTACCAGACGGGCGAGTGGGCAGACCTGAGTGTCCCAGATATCGGCGGTTTTAAGCTGCGTTGGGTCGAGTTTCTGCGCCATACCCATTGAGGAGAAGAGGGGAACGCCTGCCTGTACTGTGTATTCGATGAGGTCGAGTTTGTTAGTCAGGCTATCAATGGCGTCAATGACGTAATCTGCGTTTTCTATGCCAAAGGTTCTGGCGCTTTCTTTACAGAAAACCGTGTTATGAACCGTAAGCGTGCAGGCGGGGTTGATCTCCAGCAGGCGGGTTTTGAGCGCGTCGGCCTTAAAGCGGCCGGTTGTGGCGTTTGTGGCTTGCGTCTGGCGGTTGATATTGGTAACGCACACGGTATCCGAGTCAACGATGGTGAGTTTAGCAATGCCGGAGCGCGCCAACGCCTCAGCGCACCAGCTTCCGACTCCTCCTAAACCAAACACAATAACCTGTGTGTGGGTAAGCGCGTCGAGCGATTCAAGGCCGACGAGCAGGGCGAGGCGCTGGAAACGTGGATTTAAGGGGTAAAGGTTGCTCACAGTGGGAAAACTATACGCGCCGGTGGGTGAGAGCGTCAAGCGAGGCTTAGTAAGAGCGAGGAATTTGCTTAAACTGCCTCTTAGTCGTGCCGATAAGGAAGAATAGAATTGAGCTGGTTCCAGAATGCTTATATTATTAAAGGAACTGGTTCTGGATATGGTTAAGAAAAGCGCAGGGGCGCGTTCTGTGCGAGCGCCTGGCTTGCAACAAACAAGAAATGGAAACGGAGGGTGCCATTTTGGCATATTCAAACGCATTGTCCGCGTACCGGCTGACAAAAGTTACAACCGCAGGGCAGGGTCAGCTCATCATCATGCTGTATGATGAGGTAATTAAAAATCTGGATCAGGGCTTACATCTTATGCGACTCAATAACATTGGGAAGAAAGGGGATCCGGCAAAGATTGAGCAGATAAGTAAGGCGATTCTCAAGGCTCAGGAGCTTATCACGGAGCTTATTGTTTCGCTGGATTTTGATCAGGGAGGTGATATAGCAAAGAATCTTTTTTCCCTGTACACATGGTTTAATCAGGAGTTGCTTGGTGGTAACATTGACAAGAATCCAGATCGTATCACGGCTGTCCGTGAAATGGTGAACGATCTGCGGAACGCGTGGTTTGAGGTTATTACCAAAGGCGTAGCTGAGATAGTGGAACGTCCGAGTAATGGCCTTAATATCGCTGGTTAGTTGATGACGACTTCAACAGGCGCACATTCCATGCTGCGAGAACGACAGAAGGTACAGACGTGGGGTGAGCATTCACGTCTGTGTGCGCTTTTGCTTAAGCAGGAAGAACAGCTCCGCCACTATCTCACGGCGCTTGATAAACAGCGTGCTGCGATAGGAGGCGGAAATGGAGAAATGGCGCTTTGCTATGTAGAGATTCAGGAACAAACGCTTGCCAGCATCCTCGCGCTGGAAAAGGTGATTGTTCCTCTGCACAAGGGAGTCGCGGCTACAGATGTGGAGACCCAGACCTTGATGGCGCGGGTTGTCGGCCTGAAACGCGAAACCGCAACTCAATCACGACACAATCAGGAACTGCTTTCTAAACGCATGACTGAACTTCGCGTTGAGCTTAAACAGCTTCGGGGGACTTCTCTGTGGCGGCGTTCAATTGTGCGCGGGGGAAGCGGGACACCTTCGTTTATCGACATTACCCTTTAGCGGCACGTTTTCAGCAGCGCGCTTAGTGCAATTCTCGCACGTATATGGTTTGAGCGCCGGCATATCTTATTTTAATATTGAGGTTATTATGTCTCTAAATTCTCTGGCGGAACTTCCGCCGCTCTATCTGATTGATTCCTATGGTCTTATCTATCGTTCTTATTTTGCTATGTACAAACATCCCTTGCGGAACAATTCCGGCAAAAACATCTCGGCGCTGTTTGGGTTTGCCCGGACTGTGGTTTCTCTGCTAAACGATGGTGCGCCGCTTGTAGAGAAGAATGGGGTGATAATGCGTCCACCCACTCGGCTTGCGGCGGTCTTTGACTCAATAACGCCGACGTTTAGGCATAAGCAGTATCCGGAGTATAAGGCCAAACGGGAGAAAACGCCGGAAGACCTGCATGAACAGGTTCCGCTTATTCAGGAATTCCTCACGGCGCTGGGGGTTCCGGTACTGCGTGTTGACGGCTTTGAGGCTGACGATATCATCGCCACGCTGGCGCGGCGCTGTCAGGCGGAAAACCGGCAGTGCTACATCTTCTCGTCAGACAAAGACCTCTATCAGCTTGTAGGTAACGGCACCTATCAACTGCTTCCGGTGAAGGCCGGAACTGGAAGCAATATCAGTAAGAAAAAAAGCAATCAGGGCGAATTCAGCGAACTAGACGACCCGCTCGATGCTTCACCAGCGGCGAGTAAGCTAACGGAAAAACCAGCGGCCTCAGCGTATGAACTGGTGGGGGCACAAGAGGTAGAGTCGCAGTGGGGAGTGCCGCCATCGAAAATGCTGGACATGCTTTCCCTTAGTGGCGATAGTTCCGACAATGTACCCGGTGTGTATGGCATTGGAGAAGTAGCTGCGGTTAAACTCATGTCCCGCTATGGATCGCTCGACGAAATCTACCGGAATCTGGCAAGTATCAAGGGTGCAACCGCGAAGAATCTTGCCGCTGGCAAAAAAAGCGCGTATCTATCGCAATCCCTCATCAGGCTGGAATACGAGGTTCCCCTGCCGGTTTCCACGGTGGACGACGCGCTTAGTATCGAGAAGCTGAATCCTGCCGAAGGAGCCGCGATACTCTTGCGTGAGGGGGTTCGGAAAAGTGCTATAGCCCTGGCAAAAAACGCCGACCAAGACATAGCCGATGCCCCATCTGCTTCGGTAATGCAGACACACGATATCGATCCAGCGCTGCTGGGCGATGGTGTGTATAAAACTATACTGGACTTTGATGAGCTAAAGACGCTTATCAAAAGAGCGAAAGCCCAGGGCTTTATGGCGCTGGACTTCGAGACTGATTCCCTTGATGCTTGGAACGCCAAGCCGGTGGGTATATCCATCGCGCTTTGCCCGAAAGAAGCGGTATACGCGCCACTTGCCGCGCATGGGGGTATTGCGCCGTTTCTTGAGCCAGAGCGGGTGAAGGCGCTCTTGACGCCGCTCTTTGCCGATCCCGCCATGACTATCGTCGCCCATAACGCGAAGTATGATTACGAGGTGTCGCGGGGCTGGGGCATTCCGCGCTGGCAGTGCAAGGTATGGGATACCATGATTGCCGCGTGGCTCTCCGCACCTGAACGGGGCAACTATTCCCTTGATTCCCTGTCCACGTTTCACTTTTCATACACGCCCCTGCCTTATTTCTCTATCGTGCCTAAGGGGACTACCTTTGACGCTGTGCCGCTTGAGGTTGCCACGCGCTATTCAGCTGAAGACGCTGACCTCACGATGCGGCTGAAGACCATGCTTGAGCCGTATCTCAGGGAGACTGAACTGGAATCGCTGTTTCTTACAATGGAGATGCCGCTCTTGCCCATACTCGCAGAGATGGAAGGGGAAGGGATTAAGATCGAAAAACCAGTGCTTGAGGAGTATGGCAAAGAGCTTGCCGTGGCACTGGAAAGCCTTAAAAACAAGACGTTTTCGCTCGTTGGGCATGAGTTTAATCTATTATCTACAAAGCAACTACAGGAAGTGCTTTTTGTTGAGCGGGGTCTGAAACCGGGTAAGAAGACCAAGACCGGTTTTTCCACGGACGTTGCGGTGCTTGAGGAACTGGCCAAAGAGGACGAGGTTCCGGCGCTGATTCTGCGGCATCGAACACTGGCAAAGCTCAAGTCAACGTATGTGGACGCGCTCGCTGAGCTGGCCGACGCCAATGGACGGCTTCACACCAGCTTCGTACAGACCGGAACCGCCACTGGCCGGCTCTCAAGCCGTGAGCCAAACCTACAAAACATTCCCATACGCGACGAGGAAGGCCGCCGGATTCGTGAAGCCTTTGTTGCAGATATAGGCAAGACCCTTATTTCCGCCGACTATAGCCAGATAGAACTGGTGGTACTTGCCCATCTTTCTGGCGATGAAAACCTTGTATCCTCATTCAGGCTGGGAAAGGATGTACACGCCCGCACTGCCGCGCTCATCTTTGGCATTGATGAGGCTGAAGTGCGACCCGAACAGCGGCGCGTGGCAAAGGTGATCAACTTCGGCGTGATGTATGGCATGGGCGCGTTCCGCCTTGCCAACGAGCTGGGCATACGTCGCAGCGAAGCGTCCACGTTCATTGAAGCCTACTTCAGAACCTATTCCGGCATTAACCAACTGGTGCAAAACCTTGTGCAAAAGGCCGAGCAAAGCGGCTATGCCTCCACCATCTTTGGCAGGCGGCGCTACATTCCCGCGATTAATTCCCTTAACAAGACTGAAAAGGCCGCCGCAGAGCGGGCTGCTGTCAATACGCCTATACAGGGTTCGGCAGCGGACATCGTTAAAATTGCCATGCTGAATCTGGACAAGCGTCTTCGCATTGAAAAAAGTCCAGCGCGACTTCTCTTGCAGGTTCACGACGAGCTTATCCTTGAAGCGCCGGCACAGGGCGCCGAGCATATTGCGCTTATTGTTAAAGAAGAAATGGAAAACGCTGTCACTTTATCAGTGCCGCTGCGGGTGGATGTCGAAATCAGCGGACGCTGGGGAGACTTCCACTGAAACTGATCGGCCTTACCGGAGCCTACTGCGCGGGCAAGAACTACATTGCCAGCCTGCTTGAGGCGCGGGGCATTCCTACGCTGGATGTGGACAAGTTGGGGCATGAGGCGATTGAGCGACGCAAGGACGCCATTATCGCCTGCTTTGGCGACGCGATCATTGGAGCTGATGGCCGTGTTGACCGCAAAGCACTGGGTGCACAGGTCTTTGGCAAGCCGGAAGAACTCGCGACGCTTGAAGCCATCGTCCACCCGGAAGCGAACCGCCTCACCGATGAGTGGATTGCACAGCATGCAGCAACGTGGTGTTGTGTCATAAACGCGGCGCTACTTCACAAGTCCTCGGCGTTCAGACGCCTTGACGCCCTGATTCTAGTTAAAGCGCCGCTTCTCACGCGGCTTCTTCGCGCCCGTAAACGCGATCAGCTTCCGTGGGCAATGCTGCTCCGACGCTTTCGGAGCCAGACTGCCTTCACGTCTCAATACTTAGCGAGTAATGCCGATATATATGAAGTAAATAACGGCGCTTATTTTGCTTCCCGTTATGTACGGGCGAGTCTGGAACGCCGACTCGATATAGTTCTTTCATTCATTCAGGGGCATTGTTAATTCTATGGAAAAGAAAAAATTACTACTCATCGCGGTTTCGCTTGGCATCTTCTTGGTAATCGTGATCGGGCTTTCAATCCTGATCTTTGCGCCCAAGAAAGATACCTCAACTTCCAGTGGTACTGCATACGTCGATGCTGTCATGCCCACGTCTAGTACGTCAGGGGATTTGCCTACAGCGTCTCCCACTACGCTACCGGTGAGTAGCGTCTATGACGATACTCCGGCAAGTAGCGCTGGAACAGGCGTGAGTGGTCCCAGTGTAACAGTTGAAATCGCGCCACCCGCTACAGCCACAAGCGCGCAGACTGCGTCTTCCGCTTCCACGATAAGCGTCCAGCCACTTACGCCAAAGACTTCAAGCGCCTCCACTTCATCCCAATCAGTAGCAACTAAAGTTGCTCCTACTCCAGTAACGCCCACGGCTATCCAGCCCGCTACGAGCATAAGTGGAATCACGCAAAGCACATCCGCAAGTCCAGCCACGACGACAAGTAGCCAGAGCGCCGCGCGCACATCCCCCACTACCGCAAGTGTGGCGACGCAGAGCGCATCCGTCGCAAGTACCACGCGCCAGACGCAGAGCGCATCCACCGCAAGCACGACGCGCCAGATTCAGCCGGCAAGTTCAGCCACATCGACAAACGCAAAAAGAACTTACGAAAGCTATTGGGTACAGGCCGGCGCATTTTCCACCCAGATTCGGGCTGAAGATGTCAAAGAGACCCTGAAAACAAAGGGTCTTGCCGCGGTTATCGAAACCCACAATGTGCAGGGCAAAGATTTCTACCGTGTCCGCGTCGGTCCTTATACCTCGCAGAACGAGGCTGATTACTGGCTCGCGCTCATTAAGGGTATAGACGGATTTGAGGAAAGCCAGATATGGCAAAATAATGTCGTAAGATAGCGACATAACCAGCAAGACCGCTGTCCCTCTCGCTGGTATTGATCTGGATATACGGCTAAAAGCACAGAGACCGGTGATGAACCAGATATTCCTCCGCAGCTCTTAAAATATATGCAGTTGATGGAGTATCAGAATAATAGAGAACAGATTGATCCCTAGTCCTATGATCAGAAACAGGCCTGAGACAATTTCAAGAATATGCGCTTTTATCGCGTAACGGTGGGCAAGGATTTCCGGGTCTCCTTGTATTGCTCCAAAAGTAGCAAACAGATCATCAGGCTCACGGGGAAGCGGCGTTTCGTCTATACGACCAAACACATACCATTGGTCTTTTTCCCGATTTGAGGACAAAAGAAGCGGGATATGTTCGGGTAATGTATCAACACGACTCATGCCGTAAAGCTCGCCATCGGGAAGCAGACTACGCCATACCCCGGCGCTGAGGTATTTCAGGGGAAGCCGCGCTACATCGCGGTATCCGCGAAACTGACGCGCCTTATGCCAGAGCGAGTTGTACAGTACGGTACACAAAAGCCCTGGCGGTAAGAAAGGGATGATCGGGGTGAAGAGCGCGATGAAGGCGACTATCGAGGTAACACGGAACGTGGGTCGCGAAAGAAATGAAAGCACGATGAGCAGTTGTGAGAACGCACCTAGTATAAAGGCATACGGGGTTATGGGGTTCCAATACTCGTTTTTGTTACGCCCTGCGTGGATAGCCCTGATGGGCAGCGAGCGATCATTACCGTCGTAAAAGATAATGAACAATGGCTCTTCTTTGCTTGAGACAAAAACCAAACGCTCGTCCTTAAGCGCCAGACTGCCGCCGACAAAGATTTTTATCCCCTCGGTTAAGGAGGAAACCCGATCCCAGCGAATTCGTTCAGGCGTCTCCTCATCGCCTTCCTCGGTTATCGAAAAAAGGTAGGTATACCTGCCGGAAAGGCTGACCGGTATGCTTATGGTTTCAGCGCGTATCCACAGCGTATACTCATCGGTTATGGATTCAAAGCCACCGATAAAGCGGAACCTGCCACCATGGACGCAACGCTGATACGCCGTGTAGTCAAGTATGGGAGAGAGACACAGATCATTGAAACGCTGTCTGAATACCCGCCATGAATGTCGGCTGATAAAGGCCCCGAGAAACGGGGCAAGCCCGTAGCAGAGAAGCGCGAGGCTGATAATCAGCAGTAAATCAAAAAGCTGCACTCATGCCTCACATTCGGAACTCCGCGCCGAGATACACTTCCCGTACCATTTCGTTGTTAAGGATGTCGTCCCGACCGCCACAGGCTACAATCGTGCCAGTGTTGATGATAAAGGCGTCAGTAGTGATTTCAAGTGTGTCGCGTACATTGTGGTCGGTGATGAGGATGCCAATGCCTTTTTGCGCCAGCTTTCTGATGATTTGCTTGATTTCGTAGACTGCGATAGGGTCAATGCCTGCGAAAGGCTCGTCGAGAAGGAGAAACTTAGGCTCAGTGGCGAGAGCGCGGGCGATTTCCGTGCGTCGGCGCTCGCCGCCTGAGAGCGTAAAGCCAAACTGTCCACGAATCCGGCCAATGCCGAATTCGTCAAGTAGGGCATCAAGGCGCTCCTTTTTCTCAGGTTTACTGAGATCGCGCCGCGTTTCGAGGATTGCCCAGATATTCTGCTCCACCGTGAGCTTGCGGAAGATCGACGCCTCCTGTGGCAGATAGGCAATGCCCAGCCTCGCCCGTTTGTACATGGGTTTGCGAGTAATGTCGATTTCATCCATCAGTACTCTACCGCTTGATGGCTGATAGAAACCTACTATCATATAGAAGATAGTTGTCTTGCCCGCCCCGTTTGGTCCCAGCAATCCCACCACCTGGCCATTGTGCATGGAAAAGTTCACACCCCGCACCACTTCTTTATGGCCAAAGCGCTTCCACAGTTCCACAACGCTCAAAACATGTAGGTCGGCAGGCTCTACCGGCGCGGATGCGGTGCCAGGCACCGACGGGGCAGGCGTGGTGTCTGAGGCAGGCGCGGTGCCTGGCACCAGCACAGGCATCTCTTGTTCCATCACTTAATCCTTTATCGTGCCAGACACCGCGCCTTCCATGGTAACGTCATCAGTATCAAGGTCAACGCGGATACGGTCGGCGCGGAATTCGTCTTCTTCCTTGAATACAACAGGAAAGCCAGAGAGGTCCAGCAACTTTTCTATACGACGGTATACGGCGTATTCAGCGCGACATACCATCTTATCCTTGAAAAGCCGCACCCCAATCTGAAACACCGTTACCTCGCTCTGATCATCATACTCAATGAAACGACCCTTGGCGACAATACTGTTCTGCCGGTCTTCCAGCGTGGAATTTCCCTCAAGTCGCGCAATCTTGAGTTGCCGGTCGTAATGCAGACGGTCAGTCTGAAACACAATATCCTTCTCCTCTTCCCGCCCCCAGACTCCGCCCGAACATTCAATGAACTCGTTATTATCACCTTGAATCTCGATTCGTGCCGCCCTGAGCAAAATGTTATCCGAGCGCACTTCAGCGTTTCCCATGAGTATGGTGATTTCCTTGCCCGACGCTCGACTGCCACTCATGCGATCAGCGCGAAAGGTAAAAGTATCAGCATACACGCCCGTAAGCGCAGTACATAAAAACAGGAATAAGGAACAGCACTTTATCAGCATAAAAACTCCTTCGTGGTTTTATCCTTCCGTTGTGAACCCCTCGCCTTCGGTCTCCTCTGCCTCTGAGTCAGGCTCTGTAAGTTCAGCCTCTGTCGTAGACTCCGTAACCTCAGGCGCTTCCTCAGCCTCTGTGTCTTCGTCCTCATCCTCCCAGAAATAGGCGCCCTGAATGCCAGAGCTAAAGCCCCAAGTCCGGTCACGGATATTCGCGGAAAAGCCCCAGCCCGAAAAGTCCGTGCCATCGGAACGCTTCATATCAACCCGCTGTTCCTCACCAGCAGTGAGTATGCGCTCTTTATCTTGCCAGTCAAGACGCTCTGTTTCTATGGTGATGTTTTCGGACTCTACGTCAATGCGTATGCCCTCGCGCAACTGTACATTGCCAGTGTCAAGCGCGACTGTAGCCATTCCCGCACTACCCACCGCATTCAGTTCCTCGCCGAGGGTCTCAAACTGCTCAAAGGTAAAGTTATGCAGTTCCATGACCTGTCGATCCTCGTAACGCTCCGCTGATTCAGCCCTGAAACGTGCCAGCGGATTCCCGTTTCGCACCCGCACATACTCCACTCCTTCCATGACAATATCTGGCAGCTCATCTGAACCAGAACTTGCCTCCCCATAATCAAAGGAACACGCACATAAAAGAAGCGCGGCCATATAACAAAACATTTTCTTCATACCTTTCCTTCTTCTTTCACAGCCTTTACCGCGGCGATAAAAGCACAAAACAGCGGATTGGCTGCCGTGGGCTTTGACTTAAACTCCGGGTGAAACTGCACGCCAAGCCCCCAAGGGTGATCGTTCCACTCGACACTCTCGACAAGACTGCCATCGGGCGTGAATGCGGCAAGACGCAAACCAGACTCGATCATTTCCTGGCGATAGCGGTTAGCAAACTCATAGCGATGGCGATGGCGTTCAACCACGCTTCTTTTGCCATAGGCAGCAATGAGACGCGTGCCTTCCTCCGCCACCGACTCGCTCTTACCAAGCCGCATAGTGCCACCGTAGTTCTTCACGTCGATCTGCTCCTCAAGCAGACTTATCACAGGGTGCTTCGTGTTCCGGTTAAACTCAGTGGAATCAGCGTCTTCCCAGCCAAGCGCGTTTCTTGCCCAATCAATCACCATGATCTGCATACCCAGACAGATACCAAAATAAGGAACCTTGTTCACCCGCGCCCATGCCGCCGCCTTCACCATGCCATTAATGCCGCGCTGACCAAAACCGCCCGGTACGAGAATACCGTCAACCGCCGCGCCGCTCTTGCCAAGTACCATGTCAGCGTCCGTCTCTTCAATGCGGGACGAGTCAATCTTCACCATTTCAACCTCAATGCCACATTCAAGACCCGCATGAAACAGGGCTTCATAAACCGACTTATAGGCATCATTCAGCTCCATGTACTTACCCACGATGCCTATCCGCGCCTTGCCCTGACGGGCACTGAAGCGCTCCATCATGTCGCGCCATGCGTAAAGTTCCGCGTGCCGGCTTTCAACACCCATCTTCCGCAGTACCACCAGGTCCAGTTCCTGTTTAAAGAAGATCAACGGTATCTCATAGATCGTTGTATCCACATCATACGAGGTAAACACCGCGTCAAAGTCAACGTTGGTGAAGCCGGAAATCTTGCGGCGGGTACTTTCATCAAGCAAGACCGGCGCGCGGCAAATGAGTATGTCAGGCTGTATGCCCTGCTCCTGCATGGCTTTAACTGAGTGCTGAGTAGGCTTGGTCTTGAGTTCGCCGCCTGCCACTTCCGGTATCAGCGTAAGATGCACCGACAGCGCGTTACCCTTACCCAACTCGTGGATGAGCTGTCGCGCCGCTTCCAGAAAAGGTATGGACTCAATATCGCCAACCGTGCCGCCAATTTCAACAATAACCACATCCGTATCAGGGGCTGCTTTGGCAGCCGAGAGGATGCGGCTCTTGATTTCATCCGTGATGTGCGGGATGACCTGCACACAATGCCCCAAGTAACACCCTTCCCGTTCCTTGCTAATAACCGATTGGTACACCTGACCAGTAGTAATCGAGTTCGCCAGCGACAAAGGGCTGTTGGTGAACCGAGCATAGTTGCCAAGATCGAGATCGGTTTCCGCGCCATCGTCGGTAACATAGACCTCACCGTGTTGATAGGGACTCATGGTTCCGGCATCAACGTTAATATAGGGATCGCATTTGACCATACAGACATTCAACCCGCGCCCTTCAAGTAGAGCACCAATTGAGGACGCTGACACGCCTTTCCCAAGACTTGAACATACACCGCCGGAGACAAAGATAAACTTATTCATGTAAAACGATTATCGCAATCACTTTTTTCTTAGTCTAGGGGGCGATAGGATACTGTGGGTTTAGTCCCTCACCGCGCTGACACAGGAGCAACTTTTCTAGCAGGCTGTCGGACATAACATCTTTCTGGTTACCGCTGCGGTCTTTTGAATTCCACGCTGGACATATACCCTTCCGTTCTCATCTGCGTTATCCTCTGTATTGCCGATGATATAAAAGCCTTTCATAATCACCCTTCTCGTTTATCCTAACAGGCTTAGTTATGCCAACCTAACCAAGCCTATTAGGTCGACCTAACTAAGCCTGTTATGCCAACCTAACCAAGCCTATTAGATCGACCTAACTAAGCCTGTTATGCCAATCTAACCAAGCCTATTAGATCGACCTAACTAAGCCTGTTATGCCAATCTAACCAAGCCTATTAGGTCGACCTAACTAAGCCTGTTATGCCAATCTAACCAAGCCTATTAGGTCGACCTAACTAAGCCTGTTATGTTTGCGCGGTTGGGCTGATTCGGGATCGGGTAGCCGGCATAACTTTAGATTGCTGAGTTGACACGCATAACTTGGGTAGCTATCGTGCTTACGTGGACTCTTCATACAGCGAGTCTGCGTAACTTGGTTTTAAGGAGTTTGAAACATGCTTTCGATAGCCATTATTGGTACGGGCAACATCTCCCGTATGCATATTGATGCGTATAAGGCGTTTCCTGAGCGGTGCAAGATCACCCATCTGGTGGACATCTTCCCGGAAAAGGCTGAACAGAAACGGGTGGACTACCAGCTTGACGCAAAGGTCTTTAGTTCTCACAAGGATATCCTAGACGATCCTTCCATCGACTTGGTGAGCGTCTGCACTCCGCCCTATTGCCACGCCGAGATCGCCATCGACTTCCTCAACGCGGGAAGAAACGTCATCGTGGAAAAGCCTATGGTAGCCTCTCTTGAAGAGTGCGACGCCATAATTGCCGCTGCTCACAAGGCAGCCGCCACATATAGCACGGTCTTCTCTTCTATTGCCCAGAATCGCTTCCGCGACCCTATCTTCAACCTCAAGCTCACGCTCAACTCTGGTAAGATCGGCAAGGTGGTACACGCCCAGTTTGATTCGCACTGGTGGCGCGGTCATCCCTACTACGACCTGTGGTGGCGCGGGACGTGGGAGAAGGAGGGCGGTGGCTGTACCCTTAACCACGCGGTTCACCATATTGATATGCTTGGCTGGATGCTGGGTCTGCCGCAGAAGGTAAGCGCCATGTTGAGTAACGCCTCTCACGATAACGCCGAGGTTGAGGACATATCGGTTGCGGTGATGCAATACGGTGGCGGCGCGCTGGCGCAGGTAACCAGCTCGGTTATCCACCACGGGGAAGAGCAGCAGGTGATTTTTCAGGGAGAGAAGGCGCGCATCTCAGCGCCGTGGAGGGTCTATGCTTCAACGTCTCTGCCCAACGGCTTTCCAGAGGAGAACACCGCCCTTGAGCAGGAACTCACAGCTTACTACGAGGGACTGCCGAAGCTGGCGTATAGCGGTCATACGGGACAGATTGACAACGTGCTGACTGCCATTGAGACCCACGGCGAGCCGCTCATCAAGGGTGAAGACGGCAGGCGCACGATTGAACTAATCACGGCCATCTATAAGGCCGGCACGGAAGGCCGCGCCATTGACCTTCCCATAGCCCGCGATGACCCCTTCTACACAGTTACCGGTATTATGGAGCGAGCGCCTCACTTTTTCACGAAGTCAGCGTCGGTGGAGTCGCTTGACGGCAAGATTACGGTGGGAAGTGATTACAAAAAGTAGGAAGCGATTCACACAGAGAGGTAAGAGCTTAGTCTTACGCTTCTGTGTGAGCATTTTTAACATTGATTGAGATATTGAAGTGTATTGTTTAGATAGCCCCTAGGGGAGTCGAACCCCTGTTTTAAGATTGAGAATCTCATGTCCTAACCATTAGACGAAGGGGCCCGGATAGCGATTACCAAAACAGTCTACGGCTTTTCCCCAGGGAGGATTTGAACCCCCACAAGCAGATCCAGAGTCTGCGGTGCTACCATTACACAACCGGGGAATGAAAGTGCTGTGGAAGAACTTATCACTTCAAAAGTAAAACGTCAATAGGGTTTACAAACTTTTTTGAGATGATGAAGAATCGCTCTGTTGTTTTGGTCAAAGTATATTGACACATGGCGTATTTACTGCTTTACTATTAAAAAGATATGAAAACCTATGGGCTATTTCATGTCGGTAAGATTTACCTATAACAACTTACGGAAATCCGCAGTCTGACAGGAAACGATCACGTTTAATATTATTTTAATGTTGTTTTTATTCTTCTCACGCAAATAAATATAGATAAGATAGGTGGTTACTAATGGCAGTAGCAAAAAGAATCCGAAAATCCGTGATGGCGGAACATGAGGAATTAGCGGACCTTGAACAGCAGGAGGCTCCGATAGACGAGAGCGCTCTTGCGTCAGAGGCTCAGAACACAGCAGACCAAGAGTCTGCGTTTCAAAGTGAACCTTGGAATGAAGCGCCGCTTCGGGAAACGCCGCCCCCGGCGATGGAGCCAGGGCGAGAGGGTGATCCTGAGGAGGAAAAGCCCAGCGGGAAAATAATTGTGGTGCGGGCCAAAGGCCGCCGCATCATACCGCCGCGTGAAAACCGGCGCTGGGAATCATTCGAAAACAACGGCAATACCCATAATGGCGACAGCTTTGCCGCTGATGCGCCATATCAAGGGCCGGGAGTGCCACGAGGACGGCCTTATAACCGTGAACGCGCTCCGACTAACCTGGCGCCAGCTTCTGAGCCGGCTTCGACCCAGCCCGCCCCCTTGCCCAAACTCCCGTCTATGCCGGACATCTACGGCAAACCTGAACCAAGAGACCCAGATACTAGCAAACCTCGTCTCTGTATCAATGAACTTATCCGTATCAGCATGATGGACCTTCGGGAACTGGCCACTTTTTATAATATCTCCCATGAAGACCTTGTTGTCCTCAAAAAACAGGACATTATCTTCTCCATACTCAAGGTACATACCGAGCGAGGAGGCATCATCTATGCCTACGGTTCGCTGGAAATCCTGCCAGACGGCTATGGCTTTTTACGCAGCCCCCAGAACTCTTACCTCCCAGGACCGGACGACATTTACATCAGTCCCAGTCAGATTCGCCTGTTCGCGCTCAAGACCGGCGACACGGTTTATGGCCAGATTCGCAGTCCCAAAGAAAGCGAGCGTTTCTTCGCCATGCTCCGCGTCGAAACCGTTAACTATGACGACCCATCCGTAGTACAGAACCGCGTTCCCTTTGATAACCTCACGCCCCTCTACCCTGACGAAAAGCTCGACCTTGAAACCGTAACTGAGGATGTTTCAGCGCGGATCATCAACCTCTTCTGTCCCATTGGGAAAGGCCAACGCGCCATCATTGTCGCTCCTCCACGTACTGGCAAGACTATCATGATGCAGAAGATCGCCAACGCTATTACCAAGAATCACCCAGAGGTCTACCTCATCGTGCTTCTCATTGATGAGCGGCCTGAAGAAGTAACCGACATGGAACGCACAGTACACGCCGAGGTTATCTCTTCAACCTTTGACGAGCAGGCATCCCGTCATGTGCAGGTCGCCGAGATGGTTATGGAAAAGGCTAAACGCCTGGTGGAACACAAGAAAGACGTTGTAGTCCTCCTGGATTCGATCACCCGTTTGGCGCGCGCCTATAACCAAACCGTCCCCACATCCGGTAAGATCCTCTCAGGTGGCGTGGATTCCAACGCCCTGCACCGACCCAAGCGCTTCTTTGGCGCAGCCCGAAATATTGAGGAAGGCGGCAGTCTCACCATCATCTCTACAGCCCTCATTGAGACTGGCAGCCGCATGGATGACGTGATCTTCGAGGAGTTCAAAGGTACGGGCAACATGGAGATCAACCTCGACCGCCGCATCGCTGACCGCAGACTCTTCCCGGCTATCAACATCAAGAAGTCTGGTACGCGGAAAGAGGAACTCCTGCTCTCCGAGGAGGAGCTTCAGAAGATGTGGATTCTGCGTAAGGTCATCAACCCCATGGACGACCTTGAGCTCATGGAGTTTTTGATTGACAAGATGAAGAAAAGCAAGAATAATGAGGCATTTCTTAAATCAATGAATACGGGTATCGCCAGTATTGATTGAACTACGCGCAAGGCCAGCGCCGGCGCGTCAAAACAGGAGGCTATGCGTGAAGGATAAAATCCACCCGAAATACGAGGCAACCAAGATAACCTGTGCTTGCGGTAACGTGATCGAAACCCGCTCCACTGTCAAGGATATTAAGGTTGAAATTTGCTCTACCTGTCACCCTTTTTTTACGGGTAAGCAGAAACTCGTGGATACAGCGGGACGTATTGAACGGTTCCGCAAAAAGTACAACCTCAAGGACTAGGTACTACACGGAAATAGCCTGACCAAACGGTCAGGCTATTTTATTATGTGTTCGAAGGTGAGGTCTTGAAGCCTCACTCAGGATCTTCCGGCTGTTTATCTTTAATCCCAAGCTCGCCCAGCGCCTGCGCCAGTATACGAGCGTCATCCCTATTCACACAGGTCGCAGTAACCGAAAACTTGGTTATACCGTCTTTCCGCATATACGCTCCCACATAGTCAACCCCAAGCGATACACGCTGATCCCCCAATACCAGTTCCAATGACGCCGGTTGTTGAAGCGTAGGTTTTGGTTTGACTGGTTTACCAGATTTACTCATTTTTCTTTATTCTAACTCCTGTCTAGTATATCTTTACCCGAGTGTTGTGGTTTCACAAGATAGCGGGAGGGTGTTTTTTTACCCTGAAAATCTTCATCAACAAGAATATCACTTATGTCCTGTATACTCAAGCCATGAAATTCAGCGGGTTTGAGCCTGAAACCACGAGCATTCGCACTGAAAAAGAGTGAGCCACCCGGCGCAAGTAACCCAAGACACTGGTGTATAAGCGCCCTGTGATCGCGGCGTATATCAAATGTACCCCGTGTCTTCTTTGAATTGGAAAAACTCGGCGGATCAAGCACAATGAAGTCCCATACAAGCCGCCGCCGCCTCGACTCCTCCAAAAAACACCCCACATCCATTGCATGGCACGAGGTGAGGTCAGGCGCTTCAAAGCCATTTAAGCTAAAGTTGAGCATAGCCCAGTCCAGATAGGTCTTGGATAGGTCAACCGAGTCTACAGCGCACGCGCCGCCAGAGGCCGCATATACCGAAAACGCGCCGGTATAACAGAACAGGTTGAGTACCCGCTTGCCGGCGGATTCGGCCTTCACAAAAGCGCGAGCCTTACGCGCATCAAGAAACAGACCGGTGTCAAGGTAGTTCGAGAGATTCACACGGAAGACAAGACCTCCTTCCCGTGTGTCCAGCGTAACGCGCTGCCCGGCCAGTTTGCCGTACTGAGCCTTGCCCCGCTGCCGTTCCCGCATCTTGAGAAAGACCCGCTCAGGCGGAATCGTTAGTACATCCGTTATAGTCTGACTCATGGCCGAAAGCCAGACGCGCTCCTCCTCATCCTCAACCTGATATGGACGCTTGTATAAAGAACCAGAGACCGCACTTCCATAGTAGTCAAGTACAAGCGGAATTTCAGGAATGTCCCGATCATACAGCCGGAAGGCTTCCACACCAACACGGCGCGCCCATTTGTTCAGGTGTTTCAGGCGTTTCGTCAGACGATTGCCAAACATCAGCGCCTGCAACTCGGTTTTAGCGGGAACAGGCATCATTCCCGTCCCTGCATCATAACACAGAGCATGGCATAGCCAGAAGACAAGTCCTCGTTCTGCACAGACACAGTATCAGGAACCCTCAGCTTCACATTAGTAAAATTCCAGATGCCCGCAATACCAGCACTGACCAGCGTAGCCGCAATCCCCTGAGCCTGAGACGAGGGAACCGTGAGAATAGCCGTCTTCACCCCAAAGCCTCGTACCCGCGACTCCATCGCATCTGCGGCAAGAACAGGAACACCATGAATACGCTTACCTATCTTGTGAGGGTCAATGTCAAACGCGGCAATAAGGCGCAAGCCGTGAAGCTGGAACTCCTGATACCCCATCAGGGCGGTTCCCAAGTTCCCTGCACCCACTAACACCGCATTCCGTATCGTTGACCAGCTAAGAAAGCGCTCAACAGCGCCAACAAGCTCATTCACCGGATAACCCTTCTTGGGTCTCCCCGTAACACCAGTTATAGAAAGGTCCTTGCGAACCTGAATAGGCTCAAGGTTAAGTTCATGGGCAATAAGCGTTCCTGATATGAATTCACAACCTTCGCGCTGTATCTGTCTGATGATATGTAAATACGAAGGCATTCGCCGTACTGAAGGGGCAGATGTTATCTTTTGTTTTGGCACAATGCGCTCATCATAGAGGAGCTTTCGATAAAAAACAAGCAAAAGGCAATGTAGCGCTTCACTGGCAAGCCTGTGGAATATACCGCTTCATCTCTCAAAAGGGACGTATGCTTGTTCGTTGAACATATCTCCAGTATGCTTGAAGACAAAGAGAGCAATATGAGTGAAGTATGGACAGAAATTACTCTGCTGAATACGTGGAGGTCCGCTGGAAAGACCAGAATACCGCCTGCGAAACAGTGGTGATCCCTGATGAGGAAGAAGTCCTCCTAGGCGCGTACCCCTTAGAAGGAATGGACATCATGGTGCATCCCAAACGCCAGGAGATCATCGGCGCTTACGGCGACAAGGTGCGTAATGTGGTTAAGTAGAGAGTTTACGGCGGATTCGATAAAAAAGTTTCAGACCGCAGCGTTTTTTGGACTTATCGGCACAGGCAGCTTCCTCCTGAGGGTTTCAATAGAAGAACGCCACCATATAAGCCCAAGCTACAGCCTGAAACTATGTCTACTAGAACAACGCGGCGGGTTCTGTTTGGAACCTCAACCCACCGCGACCTCGGAACCATGCCCGCGGCTCACGCCGTTGGGTATGGTTCCTCTTTTTAGAACGCCCACGCGAAGCGGAACCCAATCACGTT
>JAITIX010000051.1 GCA_031279205.1 Treponema sp.
GAATGGGCAGAGGATTGGGAGTTTGGCGGCTTATACCACCACCGGCACAGAAGGATGGATGTAGTGGATATCCCACGGAGAGCTATTCTGGAGCTATTCTTCCTCGGCAAGGTCGTTGAATGGGCTAGGTGAGAGGATCAGACACAGTGGGCAGTGGGCTGGCAAAAGGGTTAGACACAGCGGCGCCTTGATAGAATGTCTTGTATTGTCCTAATATACCTGAAAAAGGAGCGGGACTATGCTAAAAGCAATGCGAAACATTGGAATTATGGCGCACATTGACGCTGGAAAGACCACTACTACCGAGCGGATTCTCTACTACACTGGTAAAAGCCACAAGATTGGCGAGGTTGATGATGGCGAGGCAATTATGGACTGGATGGAGCAGGAACAGGAACGGGGTATCACTATCCAGAGTGCGGCTACTACCATCTATTGGAAGAATTTTCAAATAAACATCATTGATACGCCTGGTCATGTTGATTTCACCGCTGAGGTAGAACGCGCGTTGCGCGTGCTTGACGGCGCTATCACCATCTTTGACGCAGTGCGCGGCGTTGAACCTCAGACTGAAACCGTGTGGCGTCAGGCGGAACGTTACAAGGTTCCATGCATCGGTTATGTAAATAAGATGGACCGTATTGGCGCGGACTTCTACCATGTGTTGGAAGATATCAAGGTAAAGCTGGGAGCAACGCCGACGCCCTTGCAAGTCCCTATTGGCAAAGAGAGCGGCTTTGAAGGCGTCATCGACCTTATTGATATGAAAGAAATCCGCTGGGATGTCCAAACCGACGGCGAGCGGATGATTGAAAGCCCTATCGCGCCGGAACGAGATACAGTGGCACAGGAATGGCGCGACCGGCTTATCAGCGAGCTTGCTAATGTCTCTGACACCATTGGCGATAAGTACCTCGCTGGTGAGAACATTGACGCGACCTTGCTCAAGACCGATCTGCGTAAAGCGGTGTTAAGCCGCACGATTCTACCCATGTTTGCGGGTGCGTCCCGACGGAATATGGGCGTTCAGCCGCTTATTGACGCAGTGCTTGATTTCCTGCCCGCACCTGACGAGGCAGCACCGGCGTTTGCCCATCACCTCAAAAAGGACGAGACAGTGCTGATTCCCTGCAACCCTAATACCACGCCGCTGGGACTGGTATTCAAGATACAGAACGACCGCGAGGCTGGCGCGTTCTGTTATGTACGCATGTATTCTGGTTCAATCAAGCCCGGAACCACTGTTTTTAATGTGGGTAAGCATAAACGGGAGCGAGCGAACCGCATCCTGCGTATGCACTCCAACAAGTTCGAGCCAATGGACAGCCTTAGCGCCGGGGATATCGGCGTTATTATTGGCATGAAACTGGCGCAAACCGGCGATACGATTGGTACCGAGGGCTATCCTGTGGTGCTAGAAAAGATGCAGTTCCCGGAACCAGTCATATCAGTCTCAATCGAACCAAAGGCCCTGTCCGAGCAGGACAAACTCAAGGACATACTTGCGCTTCTCTCTCGGGAAGACCCAACCTTTACCACCCGCGATAACGAGGAGACTGGTCAGCTCATCATCTCTGGCATGGGTGAACTGCATCTCGACGTATTGGTAACGCGGATTCTCAAGGAGTACAACGTCGGCGCTAAAGTGGGGAATCCACAAGTAACGTACCGCGAGTCAGTGAGCAAGGTGGTGGAGAAGACTCAACAGTTTGCGCGCGTCATTGCTGGTAAGGAAAACGCGGCAGCACTCACCTTGCGCGTTACGCCGATGGAGCGTGGCACTGGCAATCAGTACACCTGCGAGGCAAAGACGCGGGACATACCGCCTGAGATACTCGACGCAGTGGAACGTGGTGTTAGCAATGCTCTGAAATCTGGCATAGTTCTGGGCTATCCCTGTATTGATGTAAGCGTAACCCTCATAGACATTCATTACTCGGAACTGACCGGCACAGAGTTCTCGTTTGAAGCCTGCGCCAGCCTGTGTTTTGACGAAGCCTGCCGGGACGCGGGTCCTATTCAGCTTGAGCCTATTATGACAGTTGAGCTTAGTTCCCCGCATGAGTTTGTTGGTGATGTGATCAGTCTTGTTACTCAGCGTGGAGGGCAGGTTTTGAGCATTGACTCAAAGCCGTATATAGATCAGGTAAAGGCGCTGGCACCTATGGCGAAGATGTTTGGTTTTATGACCTTCCTGCGCTCGGCAAGTCAGGGGCGGGCAAGCTTCACGATGGAGTTTGCCCACTTCGAGAAACTGGGCAAATAGTCTAAGGAGTTACTATGCGTATTGATTACTTTATGCCTACCAGAGTTGTGATGGGCGAGAACTGCGTATTTGAAAATCGTGAGCTTTTTGCTGGTCTTGGTAAAAAGGCACTGCTCGTAACAGGAAGAAAATCCGCAAAACTGAGCGGCGCTCAGGCTGATGTGGAAAAGGCGCTTGCCGCTAATGGCCAGGCAAGGGCGCTCTACGACAAGGTGATGAGTAACCCAAGCGTGGAATGTATCCGCGAAATCGCGAGTGTGATAGCAGCGGAGCAGTGCAACTTTGTGATCGCTATTGGCGGCGGTTCGCCGCTGGACGCGGGTAAGGCCGCAGCCGCACTAGCCTGTGCGCCGGAAACTGAGTCGGCTGCGCTGTTTTCTACGAGTTTCACTTCGGCTCTGCCCATTGTGGCAATCCCAAGCACCGCCGGAACCGGCTCGGAAGTTACCCGAAACGCAGTACTGACTAACCACCAGGCCAAGACCAAGGCTTCAATGGCTGGACCAGCCATGTTTCCCCGTTGCGCGTTTCTGGACGCCAGATACCTGAGTACGCTTTCCCTGAGTACCACCATTAACACTGCTGTTGACGCCCTGTCCCACGCCATTGAAGGTATGCTCTCAATGCGGGCATCACTGTTCAGCGATATACTGGCAAAAGAAAGCATTGCCCTCATCGCTAAGTGCTATCGACGAGGAGATTTGGAGCGCCAAACACGGGAAGAACTACTCAGCGCTTCCACTCTGGCCGGCATGGTGATCACCAACGCCGGAACAGTCGCGGTTCACGCCATGGGTTACATGCTTACCTATAACCGAAACATCGACCACGGACGCACCGCCGAGCTGCTCTTGGGCGAATTTCTTAGGTTCGCTCAAAAAACAGAGCAGAGTAAACATGCAGGCCGAATCAATGAAATCCTCACAAGTCTCAACATGAGAAGCCTTGACGAGTTCTGCGCGGTTCTGGACACGCTATTCAGAGCGTCGGGACCACGTGAACGCTTTGAGCGCTCCGAACTTGAAGCTTATGCCGCCCAAGCAGTTACGGCGAAAAACATAACCAACGGCATTGTTAAACCAAGCGAGCAAGACATTTTTGACATTTTTGTGAAATCCCTCATGTGATTGAGGGGTACGACATAACGCACCCCTACAGCATAAGGTTGCGTTATCGCACGGCTTTAGCCAGGGAGCAGATGCGTTCAGCCATTTTGTCCAGAGCAACCTGCTCCATCACATGGCCGAGTTCATGCGCAACTCTCGGCATACCGTAGACAACAGCGCTGGCCTCGTCCTGACCAATGGTGAGACCGCCTTCGTGGTAAATCGTGCCGAGCTGTTCAGCGCCGTCGCGTCCCATACCGGTCATAATGACGCCGAGTGCGTGGTTAGTGTAGGCCTTAGCGACTGATGCGAACAATACATCAGCGGAAGGCCGGTGTCCGCTCACTGGTGGATCGTCGGAAAGGTGAACAATGGATGCGAGAGGCTTCCGCTCCACCTCAAGATGCTTGTTACCTTGAGCAATAAGGATACGACCTGGTTTAATCAGGTCTCCTTCCTCAGCTTCCTTCACCTCAAGGGGGCAGGCGCGATCAAGGCTCTTGGCAAACTCATTCGTAAAGCCAGGGGGCATGTGCTGAACAACCACAATGGGAACTTTGAGATCAGCGTCAAGATGAGCAAACACCTGCCTCAGTGCGTCAGGCCCGCCGGTTGAAATACCAATGGCAATGATTTCCGTTTTGCCCGGCTTACGCAGAGGCGTGGGGGCTGTTACCGGGCTTGAACTTGACGAGATAAACCCGCTCAGGGTCTGTCTGATATTTTCAGCGCTATGCAAGGAGAAGGACAACGAACTTGTCGCAGAAAGGGGCGGCGTCAATGTGGACGCTGCCGGGGTATCTGACGACTTCTTCTTGCGCATCCTACGATAACGGCCGCCGTAGCCCAAGAGCATGTGTATAAGGCTATCTTTCACCAGATGGATGTCCGTTGATATGGAACCGGATGGCTTTTGGATAAAGTCAGACGCACCCAAGGCCAGCGCTTCCATGGTTATTTCCGCTCCACTAGAGGCCACTGACGAGAGAATGATAACTGGAATCGTGATTCCCCGTTTCTTGCGTTCCTTGAGGAACTCAATACCATTCATTTCCGGCATCTCAAGATCAAGCACGATAATATCAGGCTCAACAAGGGGAATCTTCCGTAAAGCAAATATCCCGTTCATGGCTTTGTCGGCAATAGCCAATCCTGGGGTCATCTCTATCATTTTACCAATGAGGTTACGCATAAGCGCCGAATCATCAACAATCAATACGCCAATGTCATCAGCCATACTCCCTCCAATTAAATAAATTTTCGATATAGGGTAGCCCACTCGGTTTTTACAAACTCAAACTGGGTATCCATGCCAAAGAGAGACTCAGAATGGCCTATAAACAGAAAGGATTTTAGAGCCATTGAATCCCAGAAACGCTTGATAACTGCGACCTGCGCGATTTCATCAAAATAGATAATCACATTCCGACAAAATATTATGTCAAGATTACGCTGCCCAGAGTCGTTTTTAAGGTTGTGATAGTCAAAACGTATCTTGGACATAAGCGTCGGCTTCATCTTGTATCCACCCGCTACCTTGTCGCAATATTTCCGCAGATAGTCATCAGGAATGCCACTGATGCGGCTATCCGCGTAGAAGCCCTCTTTCGCAGTCATAAGGCACTTGAGGCTGATATCACTCGCCACGATCTCAAATCTAAAGTTGGGCGGTAGAATATCACTCAAGAGCATAGCGATACTGTAGGGTTCTTCGCCAGTGGAACAGCCCGCACTCCAGATACGCAGGGTATTATTGAAAGAACTATGTTTCAGCTTGATAAGCTCAGGCACGACAAACTTCTCAAGCGTATCAAAGTGTCCTTTATTCCGAAAAAAACTGGTGAGATTCGTGGTAACAGAGTCAAGAAATGTCTTAAACTCCTCCTTATCCTTTGAAACCATATCAAAATACGCTCGCACCGAATCAGCCCGCTTCTCCCGCAGATGCTCCCGTAGCCTGCTTTCCAGTATGGGGCGATTCGTAGCAGTAAACTGGATACCACTCGCGTTATAGATAAGTGCACGATATAACTCAAACTCAGCGTCGTTAAGAAAACCAACGTCTGCCATATCTTTATACTAAGGCTTAGTTGCAACACTGTCAACAACATGATGCGTGGTCGCGCTCAATTGACGGATGCAGAGCGCCGAGCTCTGTTTTAGTTCCCCCACTTCGGAACGCTTAAGCACCGTTAGCCTGAATATAGCCAGCTCCAAAAGGCCGTAAAGCAAATCTCCGGCCTCCCGCACGTTAAGCGGCATAAGCTCGCCAGCGCGAATCCCGTCAATGATCATGCTTGAAAAAATATGCCGCATCCTTATGGTTCGGCGCTTAACCAGCTTATTGGCATCATCCTGCAAAAGTAGGTAATCCCGAATCACCAGAAGCAGACGGCGGTTCTCCTCCAGCCGCGCGATGATTAGAGCGAAAACCGACGTCAGCTTATCCACACTGCTAAGCGAGGCATCCTGCCGCACTGAATGGACATCAGCCTCAATGGTTCCCATAAACTGCTTGATACTGTAGTTGAATATCTCTTTTTTATTATTAAAGTAAGTATACAGTATGGTTCTGGTTATACCGCAGAGGTCTGCAATCTTCTGGAAAGTCGCGTTCTCAAAGCCCTCGCTTACAAACACGTCCAGCGCTTTTTCCAATATGTCCCAGCGCCGTTTTTCATGCTCTACCATAAGGCCATCCCAGGTGATCATACACAAAGAAATATGACCGAAGCGCCCCATTGGTAAGCTCACGACAGGAATCCGCTTTTCTGCCGAAAAACGACTCGAAACCCGCATGATCGCTTATAACCCCAAGCCTCCATCCGGGGAAATTCCGGCTCAGGACTTCCATCTCCTGATAAGTACGCTCCGAATCAGCGCGAACCCCCAGACGTTTCCCATAGGGCGGGTTAGTGATGATGAAACCCACGTCAGAAGTCGGGGCGTGGACAGCCTTCATCGCCAGCGCGTGAAAGTCCGGCAGCCACGGAAGCGGCACTGGATCGCCGACAACTTCTTTACCCAGCGCAAGCGAATATGCACGCTGGGCATTGACGCGCGCAATACGCACAAGCTCGGCGTCCGCATCGCTTCCAAATATCCGCATGGTTCTGGAGAAATCGACCTTTGCGGCAAGCTCTTCCCGAACCATACGCTCAATCTCTGGATCAGCTATGCCCAGATCAGAAAGCGCGAAACCCCGCCCCAGCCCCGGAGCCATATCCCAGGCATAGATCACGGCTTCAATAGCAAGCGTACCAGAGCCGCAAAAGGGATCGTAGAGGGGAAACTTCCGCCGCCAGCCCGCAAGCAGAAGCAGCGCCGCCGCGGTCGTTTCCCGCAGCGGCGCGACACCACCTTCACGGCGATAACCGCGCTTGAAGAGCGCCTCTCCCGACAGGTCAAGGAGCAGAGAAGCCTCGTCCTTTTCAATATAGACCCTGAGTTCCGCGTGTTTGATCGTGTCAGGAAGTCGCGACTGCTTATACGCCGCGCAGAGCCGCACAGCGGCAGCCTTGTGCGTCATGGCCTGCACTGTGGTCTCGGCTTGTAAACGGGAATGATTCACGCGAACCTTGGCTACACGCAGCCCCATAGCTTTTGGGATAAAGGCTTCCCATTCAATGGCGCTCGTTCCCTCAAACAGGGCGTCAAAGTCCGGCGCGGCAAAGCGTCCAACCTCAAGAAGCACGCGGTCAGCGGCGCGAAGGCTCATAAGGGCGCGATAGAGTCCCGCAAGATCAGCGCAGAACCTCACACGGCCAAAACGCGCGTCCAGCACAGGAAATTCCAGTTTCCTGAGTTCATTTGCAACAACTTTCTCCACACCACCAGCGCAGAGCGCCACAGCGTTCATCATGCTTTGCATAGCTAAAACACCAGTTCCGCAACACCCACAGGTCGTATCCGCAGTACGGTAAGCGCGCCCACGCCAAAGACTGCTTCCATGCTTTGTCGGTATGCGTCAAGCGCCTCAAGTGGAATATATGCCTGTATGGTTCCGGCGAAACCGCCGCCATGCACACGACATGCGCCATGAATCTTTTTCCGGTCAATAAACTCCTGAGTGAGCGCCAGCGCGAGACTGATGCCCTGTTCACACGGATTCTTTGGAGCATACACATTCTGTAGAAGTTCCCACGATGACGCACCTGATTGACGTACCAGTTCAAAGTATCTTTGTTCCATAGCCCCTCCTCTGGTGTGTACCACCTCTTCCAGCAGCATACGCATATTGTCAACACGCTCATTTTCGTTATAGAAATGCAGCGCGCGAAGTATGGCGCGGTCGCCAAAAATTGCGCGTAACTCAGCAGCATGACTGATGAGCAGCGCGCCGTCCACCTCCCGCAGTACATCCTTGCCAAAGTGCTGGGCAATGGCCTTCATCTCTTCAGGAATAGCAGCGTAGTCAGCAGTGAGATCAACGTGACTGCCGCGTGTGTTTATCACACAAAGGATGTAACCAAGCGCCTCAAGGTCAAAGTCGAGCTGTTTGACAAGCGGCTCGGCGGGATCGGCAAAGTCAATGGCAATCGCGCCTCCAAAGGCGCACGCGCACTGGTCCATAAGTCCGCAGGGCTTGCCAAAGTATTCGTTCTCAGCCTTCTGACAAATCTGGGCAATCTCCAGCGCGGTGAGCTTACCCTCGCCATAGAGCGTATCGAATATCTTGCACAACAGCACTTCCACCGCTGCCGACGACGACAGGCCTGAACCACGCAACACCGTAGGGTTCGCATTTGCCGTGAACCCTCCAACTGCTACACCCCGCCGCACGAAGTCAGCAGCAATGCCGCGTACCAATGCTTCAGTCATGCCTTGTTCAGACGGACGAGCGGAAAGGTCTGAGACATCAATCTCTACATCAGGATACCCAGTGGAACGGAAGAACACGATCCTGTCATCCCGTTTGGAAGCCACCGCTACCGAGTCCAGTTGTATAGACGCGGCAAGTACCTTACCTCGGTTATGGTCAGTATGGTTTCCGCCAAGTTCAGTGCGCCCTGCGGCGGTGAAGACGCGCAGGTCAGCGTCGCCAGCCACCTGAAGCTCGGCCAGTCCCGCAATGAGCGCGGAGTAGCGCGTGCGCGCTTCAGCAACGCCGGCCTTGCCATAGAGAGACGCGAAAAGCGGCTCAGACTCTGGCGCGTTGATACGTTCTGTCAAATCTTTACTGTTCATATTTGCTCCCGTATAAAGTTATGGATTGAGTTTAGCATGGTGAAGGTACGAATGTCTTGTACAGACTTGTGAAGAAGAGTCCGCGAATTACCCGAATAGCTTAGATAGCTCTATCCAGCCTCCGTTTATCCAGCCCTATACATGATTCAATCAGCTTTTAGGTATGATTCAATTATGTCTGAACAGAACGAGTTCCGCTTGAAACAGCCTCAGTTATTAGTAAAAACCGTCCTGCGTCTGAATACACTGAAATATCCCTGCTTTGCGCCACATTGCTCACGCCGAAGGAGCCGCGATCCCAGCGCAAGCCGTCAAGCGGCCACTTGAGGCCGTGGCTTCGCGCGTTCCATGGACTGTCGCCCAGGGGGAACAGCGAGACAAGGCTCCCGCGCGGGAGCGACAGGCTAATCTGCCGCTGTTCCCGCAGGCAGTAGCTATCCGCGTTTCTCGTGATCCAGCGGTCGGGGCAGCGTTCCCGCTCAAAGAGTGCGCGAATAGCGAAGAGGTGGTCGAGCCGACCGCCGCCGCCGCCAATGAGCCAGGTTTCCTGAGCGCCCTGTTCCCAGAGCAGCGCGAGAGCAAGCTCAGTGTCGGTGTAGTCCTTGTCCACTGGATAGCGTATCACGCGCTCTGGTGGATATTGCGCAAGCCGCGCCAGAGCGTCGAGTGAGTCCATATCGCCCACGACCCAGTCCGGCGCAATTCCAGCCGCCTCTGCCGCGATAAGCCCTGAATCAGCCGCCACGACAAGGAGCGAACACCGCGTTTCCAGAGGTTCCCGTGCGCTTGCCAGTAGTCGGCGGCATTGTTCAGGGCGCGGGCATTCCCCACCAATAAACGCGATGCCACGTGTAATTGCCGTTGTTATAGTCTTTCCTCCATTTCCTTCTATAAATATACGATTATACACTGGGGTCAGAGACATGGGTGTCAGGCGTGGGTGCCAGAGACATGGCGCCAGACACCGGGGTCAGGCGTGGGTGCCGGAGACGCGGTGCCAGACACTGGGATTACGGATTCTCACCAATTGAAGCAGGCTTTTGGTGCAACAATCAGTGTAATCCACGCAAGCGGAAATGAATCATTTTCAGGCGGAAATGGTTCATTTTCAGGCGGAAACGGTTCGTTTTCAGGCGGAAATAGTTCATTTTCAGGCGGAAACGGTTCGTTTTCAGGCGGAAATAGTTCATTTTCAGGCGGAAATGGATCATTTTCAGGCGGAAATGGATCATTTTCAGGCGGAAATAGTTCATTTTCAGGCGGGGCATATCGGACACTGGGCGCCAGAGGCATGGTGCCAGACACTGGGGGTTGAGGTGTGGTGCAGAGACATTGGGGTCAGAGGCGCTGCTACTTGACCGCGATTAAGCGACTAGATACCATGACGCCTTGAGGAGAGTTAAGTATGCCACGAATAAAAAGCGCACTGGAACTTGCCCTGGAGCGAACTGAATCCGTACAGAGCGACAAAGCCGGTATCGGACAGTTTGAGGCGAAACAGCGGGGTAAGAAGTTAGCCAATGAATTTTTAAGCGATCCGCAAATGTCGCTTGGAGAAGCCATAAAGAAGACGCCAAAAGAGGAACGGGCAAGCCTGAAACAGGGTATTTTCGATGTACTTGTTACCCAGATCACAGTTCCAACTTCCCGTGATGGTATGAAACGGCTTGAGGCTATTGGCAATGGACTGCAAACCATGATTGTCGACGCGGGCTTTAAGACGCTCTACCGCCAGCTTACCCAAGCGCTGTCCCATTATCTTGATGAGGCAGACCGCTATGCCGAGGCGATTCAGCGGCAGTATGAGCCAAAACTTCGGCAGAAGGAAGCGGAACTTTCCCGCCGCTTTGGTCGGGAAGTCCGGCTTGATCCACTTCAAGACCCGGAGTTTGTCAACTTCTATAACCAGAATATGAATACCCTCAAAGCGAACTACCAAGCTGCCATCACGCAGGTACGCGAACAGGCGCGGGCGCTATTTCACCCTTAAAACAAAAAACCCCATGTCTTTAGACATGGGGTTACTGACGTTACGCAGTCTATCTGCTCTTAACTTTTCTTGATTGCCGCATCAAACGCGACGTTTGAGGGGGCAAAGTCGATCTTGCGGACGAATTCGCAGGCTTCCTTTGCGCCATACTCACGCTCCATGCCGGAATCTTCCCATTCTACGGAAAGCGGTCCCTGATAGTTCATGGCATTGAGTTCCCGAATGATGTTCTCGAAGTCCACATCGCCGTGTCCTAGAGACCGGAAGTTCCAGCCGCGCCGTGTGTCGCCAAACGTGAGGTGCGAGCCGAGTATGCCGGCTTTGCCATCCAGCGTTACCGCGGCATCCTTCATGTGAACGTGGTAGATGCGGTCAGCGAAGTCGCGGAGGAAGACATGCGGCGTTACCCCCTGCCAGATGAGGTGCGACGGGTCGAAGTTAAAGCCCAACGTAGGACGGCAGTTGAACTCCTTGAGGAGGCGCTGCGCCGTGTAATAGTCAAACGCGATTTCAGTGGGATGTACCTCAAGCGCGAACTTGATTCCGTTTTTGTCGTATTCATCAAAAATTGGATTCCAGAGCTGGGCGATTTCCTTGAAGGCATTATCGATCATCTCCTCGCTGGTCTGGGGGAATGAGTACCAATACTTCCAAATGGGGCTTCCCATGAAGCCGGTAACAACCGAGACTCCCATTGCTTTGGCTGCTCTGGCGATGTACTTCATCTCCTCGATAGCCCACTCGCGTATCTTGTCTGGCTGGCCAGCGTACTGGGCAGGAGCGAAGCCGTCGAGACGCGGGTCCCAGAGGTCGCCGACACACTGTCCCGGCAGGTGGCCGCTTATTGCCCAGCACTTGAGGCCGTGTTGTGCAAGGATTTCCTTGCGGTTTGCCACATACGCCGTATCCGAGGCTGCCTTGCGGGGGTCAAGATGATCTCCCCATGAGGCAATCTCAATGCCGTCGTAGCCGAAAGACTTTACCTTTTTACACAGTTCCTCAAAAGGTAAATCTGCCCATTGTCCTGAAAAAATCGTTACTGGTCTTGACATATATTCTCCTTAGCCTATACAGGCTCACACGGAGGGGTCGGAGTAAAGGTTAGACTTCTTCTTGCCCCGCCACTGTGTGAAATTTTTTTAGAAATTGACCCACACCGCTCCCTTTTGGGAACTTTCCACGCATTTGCCGATGAAACGCACGCCATCAACTGCGGTCTCCACGTCCGGGAAATCAAGGTCTGCCTCTGTGAGGGGCTGACCTTCTTTCTGTTTACTGAGGGCAGTGATGTAGGTCTTGTAGATGTTAGCAAGCGCTTCAAAATAGCCTTCAGGATGACCAGAGGGGATGCGGGAATAGGACTGCGCGTGTGGGTAAAACGGATCGCGGGCGCGGGAAAGCAGGGTGTTTGGCTGACCGAAACGCCGTACCTCAAGGTAGTTCGAGGCTTCCTGGTCCCAGAGGATCGCGCCTTTATCGCCGAAGATGCGTACCTTAAAGGCATTATCATAGCCTGCGGCAACCTGACTCGTCCAATAGACGCCCTTTGCGCCGCCCTCGTACTCCAGCAGCACCGTGGCGTTGTCGTCAAGGACACGCCCCGGAACAATGGTATCAAGCCGCGCCAGAAGCGACTTGATACGCAAACCAGTGATATACCAGACCATGTTCTCGATGTGCGAGCCAAGATCGCCGATGCTGTTGGATTTACCCGCCATGTTGGGGTTAGTCCGCCATGCCGCCTGCTTACTCCCCTCATCCTCAGCGCGTACTATGAGCCATTCCTGGGGATACTCGGCGTTGATGTAGCGGACTTCGCCGATCTCGCCGTGCCGTAGCAACTCCCGCGCCTGCTTCACTGTGGGATGTCCTGTGTAGGTATAGGTAACGCAGAACAAAAGCCCCTTAGTTTTGGCAAGATCAGCCAGTTCCTGTGCCTCGGCAAGCTCGACACAGAGCGGTTTTTCGCAGACAACCGGAATGCCTCGGCTTAAAAACGCCTTAGCCGCCTCATAGTGGCTCGTGTTCGGGGTCGTGATCACCACAAAGTCGATTGGGTCACTCCGGTTCGCCTCTTCCACTGCCATTTCCTCAAACGTCTTGTAGAGCCGTTCTGGTGTAAGCCCCAGCGCCGCACCCGTTACGAGGGTCTGTTCCGCTGAGTGCGAAAAACAGCCAGCCACAATCTCAGCCAAGCCATCCAGGGCGATTGACTTCCGGTGTACATCCCCTATGAACGACCCGGGACCGCCGCCAACCATGCCATAGCACAGCTTCTTCGCAAAGCGTATATCTGAACTTCCTTCAATCATTGTTATGTCTCCCAATCTAGTATACCACGAGTCTTGTATGGAGCAAGCTATTATCCCAGTTTCCGAAAAATGTAAAAAAGCATAGCCGAAATGACTATTTTTAGTATTATAGTAATACTGGCATTTGAGCTGGTAAGGAGAACTACTTATAGATGATTCGAATTGTTATTGTTGAGGAGAAGGAGTCGGAACAGAAGCTGGTGCAGAAAATATTGGCGCCTCATTCAGACTTTGAAGTTGTTGGATACGGGGGAAATGGCTTTGATGCTCTGTCGCTCGTGAGCGAGTTAAAACCGAATATCGTGATCATGGATACCCGTCTGGGCGGTATTAACGGAGTAGAGCTTATTTCGTTATTAAAAAGTAAGTCCCTGCATACAGCGTTCCTGATCCTTTCCACGCATACTGAAGAGGCGTATCTCGGCAAGATAATCAATCTTGGTATTACCGCTTACCTGCTCAAAGAAACAGATATGAATACCTTACCACAGGCGATAAGAACACTTCACAAGGGAGGGCATTTCTTTTCACCGCTAGTTCACGACAAGGTGTTCCATACCTTGCTGGACATGATCAAAACGAAGGCTTCTGACAATCCTTCCCCCTTGGCGTCCGTTGCTTGGTCGCAGAGCTTGGGGAAAACGCACTCACAAAAAATGATGAATGTAAAATTCTCCACCATAGAAAAACGACTCATTGCTCTAGTCGTGCAAGGTTACTCAAGCGAGGAGATCGCAGACCATTTGTGCCTGAGCGGAGGAACGATTCGTAATTACCTTTCAATGCTGTTACAAAAAACCGGTCAACGGAACAGAACCCAGCTCGCCCTGTTTGCAATAAATAACGGATTGCTTAATAAGTCCTACAACTAAGTCTCCCATACAACTCTATTCATGTTATACTCTGACTTGTTCGGGAACTAACCACGTTCCCGAACAAGTCTATACTGACCTTTTAAGGAGTGTTATGTGAAAACGGTATGTGGTATTGATTTGGGAACCCAGAGTTGCAAGGTTCTGATTTACGATTATGAGACGAAAACAGTTCTGGCACGTTCTCAGACGCCTGTTGACATGGTATCGGAGAATGATGGAACCAGAGAGCAGAAGGCTGAATGGTACGATGCCGCGCTGAAAAGCTGCTTTGATACAATTGACGCGAGTCTCAAGGCGACAGTTGCAGCAATCGGAATTTCCGGCCATCAGCACAGTTTTGTTCCGCTTGACGAGGCCGGGAAGCCGCTCTACAACGTCAAGCTATGGTGCGATACATCAACCGCCGCCGAGTGCGAGCAGATCACCGGTGCGGCGGGCGGTGAGGGCGCACTCATCGCCGAAACCGGACTCCCCATGCGCCCCGGATACACAGCCCCCAAAGTGCAGTGGCTCAAAAACCACAAGCCTGAACTCTTCGCCAAACTGCGGCATATCCTGCTTCCTCATGACTATCTCAACTTCCTCCTCACCGGCGAGTACACGGCTGAATACGGAGACGCTTCAGGAACCGCGCTCTTTGATGTGCGTAAACGTGAGTGGTCAAAAAAGGTCTGCGACCTCATCGATCCTGAGGTCATTGGGTATCTGCCCAGGCTTGTTGAACCGGGCGCTATCGCCGGCACAGTGTCAGAGACTGCGGCGGCACTATTCGGCTTGCCGATCGGCGCACTAGTGGCAAGCGGCGGCGGGGACAATATGATGGGCGCGATTGGAACAGGCGCGGTTAAAGACGGCTTCCTCACCATGAGTCTGGGAACCTCTGGCACCCTTTTCGGCTTTTCCAACACGCCGGTTATCGATCCCTCTGGAAACCTCGCCGCCTTCTGCTCCTCAAGCGGAGGCTGGCTTCCCCTGCTTTGTACCATGAACTGCACCGTGGCAAGCGAGGAATTCCGCGCGCTCTTTGGCCTTGACGTAAAAGCCTTTGACGCGGAAGCCGCAAAAGCGCCTATTGGCGCGGAAGGCGTAGTCATCCTGCCGTTCTTCAACGGGGAACGCACCCCAAATCTGCCCAATGGTAGAGCCAGCGTTAATGGCGCGACCAGCGCGAACTTCAAGCGCGAAAACCTCGCGCGCGCCAGCCTTGAGGCCGCGATTTTCGGTATGCGTATCGGTATGGAAGGCTTTAGCGAACTTGGCTTCAAGGCGCGGGAAATCCGGCTCATAGGCGGTGGCGCGAAAAGCAAAATATGGCAGAGCATCGCGGCCAATGTGATGAACCTGCCAGTCTGCGTTCCAAAAAACGACGAAGCCGCTGCTATGGGCGGCGCAATTCAGGCACTCTGGACCCTTTTGAAGAGCGCTTCACCAGACGTATCAATCGAGTCGCTTGTTGACGAACACGTTGTTCTGGACGGCAGCGCAACAGCCGCCCCTGACTCGGACGCGGTTACCGCCTACAACGCCGCATATCAGGAATACGCGAAATATTTAGCCGCGTTAGGCCCGCTGTATAAATAATTAACCACGAAGAGCAGAGGCGCGACCATGCCGCGCCCCTTCAAAGGAGTCGGATATGACTATAGAACAGGCAATCATTGAAGGAAAAACAAGCGTAGGGATTGAATTAGGTTCAACCCGCATCAAGGCCATGTTAATTGACACGAGTGAGCCCCGGTACACGCCCATTGCGTCAGGCGCTTACGATTGGGAAAACCGTCTAGAAAACAATGTGTGGACATACCACCTTGACGACGTGTGGATAGGGATACAGTCCAGCTTTCAGGCGCTGGTCAGCGATGTGCAGCGCCGTTACGGGACGCAGCTTATAAGCACGGGTGCCATCGGCATTTCCGCGATGATGCACGGCTACCTCGTGTTCGATAAAGCGGGCGTGCAACTCACGCCATTCCGCACATGGCGCAACACCATAACCGAACAAGCGGCGCGGGCGCTTACCGAAACATTCCGGTTTAACGTTCCCCAGCGCTGGAGCATTGCCCATCTGTATCAGGCCATGTTGAACAATGAACCCCACATCCCTAACATCGCGTTTATCACCACCCTTGCCGGATATGTGCATTGGCGCTTAACCGGTCAAAAATCCCTTGGCATTGGAGACGCTTCCGGCATGTTTCCAATAGACAGCGCCATAAACGATTATCATCAGGGAATGTTGCGCCAATTCGACGAACTAACCCAAGATTGTGGCTGGAAACTAAAAGACATACTCCCCACGGTTCTTTGCGCGGGCGAGAACGCAGGCGCGCTCACTCCCGAAGGCGCGAACCTGCTCGACCCTTCCGGCGGTCTACAAGCGGACATCCCGTTTTGTCCACCCGAAGGCGACGCCGGAACCGGCATGGTGGCAACCAACAGCGTGAAGGAACGCACTGGTAATGTTTCCGCTGGCACCTCGATATTTGCAATGCTTGTGCTGGAAAAGCCCCTGGCAAAAGTCTGGACGGAAGTTGACATGGTAACAACCCCATCAGGAAAACCAGTGGCAATGGTGCATTGCAATAACTGTACCTCAGACCTTGACGCCTGGGTTAAGTTATTCGTGGAGTTAAACGCGCTTACCGGCGCGAAAATTGAAAAACCCGCGCTCTACGATGCCCTGTATTACAAGGCTCTGGAGGGCGACGCTGACTGCGGCGGCCTAGTGTCCTACAACTATTATGGCGGTGAACCCGTTACTCAAATGGAACAGGGACGCCCGCTTTTTGTCCGCCTTCCTGACAGCCGTTTGACGCTGGCAAACTTCATGCGCGCCACGCTTTTCTCCACAATGGCGACGCTTAAGCTCGGCATGGACATACTCACCGAACAGGAGCAGGTTCGCCTTGATAATCTGCTGGGACATGGCGGCTTATTCAAAACAAAAGGCGTGGGACAACGTCTTTTGGCCGCGGCGTTAAAGGTACCAATTACCGTGATGGAGTCCGCCGGTGAAGGTGGAGCCTGGGGCATAGCGCTACTCGCAGCATATATGCTGGAAAAGGGCGCGAAGGAGCCGCTTGAGTCCTACCTTGCCGAAAAAGTATTCGCCGGCAACGCGGGTTCGCGTCTGGAGCCTGATCCCAAAGACGAAGCTGGCTTCACGGCGTTTATGAAACGGTATAAAGCTGGCCTCGCGATTGAGCGGAGCGCCGTAGAAAGTTTGTGCTAACTATTCAGTCGATCAAGGTAGAGGCGACCTACAAAGTAGTTTCTGGTTCAGCCTCGTAAGTGGGCGCCGGTTCCTAACAAGGGAACGGTTTGGTTCCTAACAAGGGAACGGTTTGGTTCCTAACAAGGGAACGGTTTGGTGCAAGGTGTCTGACACCGCCTTCGGAAAGAAGCAGAGACCTTGTAGAGCAAGCCGAGCAATCAGCCTAGCTACAAGCCCTGTCCTACCCGCGCTTCTCCAGAATGGTCTGTGCAATTTCCGCGAAGCCGTCGCCACAGTCCATCGATGCGACAAAGGCTGGATAGCGTGTAATGAGCGTGGTGTAGCGGCGGATATTCGCCACAGCGCAGGCCAAGGGGAAACGGGCGAACAT
The DNA here is from genome assembly GCA_031279205.1 of Treponema sp. Taxonomy (GTDB): domain Bacteria; phylum Spirochaetota; class Spirochaetia; order Treponematales; family Breznakiellaceae; genus JAIRMT01. The sequence goes on from JAITIX010000051.1 coordinate 17,342, forward strand.
TGGCTCGTCATTGGGGGAATCGCCGACAAACACCACCTCACGGTCGTCCGCCCCGGAACGCCAGCCAAAACGACGGGTCAGGAAACGCTCGGCCATAGTCAGCTTGTCGTAATGACCTATCCAGATGTTTATATGTATAGAAGAAACTTTCGCCATTGCTCCCTCTTCCTCGGCGATTTTCTTTACCTTGAGAGCGTCTTTCAAAGGCAATATTGGTTCCTCCTCGGCAAAGTCCAATGCCAGGTCAAAGAGCCGTGCAAACTGATCTTTTGCAATCCGCAGTCCCTTAACTTCGGTAAGGGCGCGTTCTCGAATTCTCTCCAGAACCGGATGCTCGTTCCGTACCACATTTTCGTGATACTCAGCCTTGAGGATCGCCCGCTGGAGCGGCAGGTCCCGACGTTCTTCCCAGAAAGCCAGCGCCCCATTCTCGCCAATCACCCCGTCAACCGGCCATTCCCGCGCGATAAGGTCGCACCAGCCCGCAGGTCGCCCAGTAACTGGAATCACCCGCAGGCCGGCCTCTTGCAGATGCCACAACGCGGTGTATGAGGAAGCCATCAGCTTACCTTCCCGCGTGAGTGTGTCATCGATGTCCATCAGGATGAAGCGAATCCGCCTCGCTTCGTCCTTTGTTATGTCTGTGATGGGTCGCAATTAGTCTGAATCATCCTCAGTAACAAGCGTAAGACTAAGCGTGTAAGCGTTGTTGGAAAGTGGATCATCGCTCATGCAGTATATCTCAAGAAAGTAATCGCCGGCCTCAAGTTCCACCCTGAGATAGGCATCATAGTTAGCTCCGCTGTCATTATCTTCGGCGATATATTCGTCAGTGTCGGCGTGGTAGAGTCCGATGTACGAATCGAGGTAATCGCCAGCGGCAATCGTGCGGATTTCATAAAAATTCTTTTCACTAATCGTGAAACGGACATAGTCGGCGTCTTCCGCAATGGTGAAGGTACGGTTCTGAGTTTCGCCAAGCGTGATTCTCTTAGCGAAGGATAGGTTATTGTCAGGCTCATAGGCGTCGCTTTCGCCTGCTGCCATAAGCTCTGCCTTTAGCGTATAGGCTCCCTGCGCCCCGTCGTATTCGGTAAGCTCCACGTATACCACGCCGCCTGAAGGAACAATGAGCATAAGCCGCGCATTGAATCCAGAACCTAAGTCATCGTCGGAACCGAGTTCGTTGCCCGCCTGATCATAAGCTGTGATAACCGTATCCATGGTTCCGTTGGTATAGATAATAAGGTAAGCGCCCGGTTCTGCGTTAATCCTATACCAGTCAACATCGCTTGAGAGTTCGAAATAGCCGTTTACCTGTTCTCCAACTTCGATAAGGGCTGCCTCCTCCATGCTATTGTTTGGCTCAATCGAAGCGTCAGAGGGAGCTTCCGCAGTGCTTGCTCGGAACTGGTACACGCCGGTTTCATAATCAGAGCTCCACACCGCGACGATGTAGATTTTCCCAGCCTCCACTTTGTATTCGATATAGGCGTTGTAGTATTCCCCGCTATCATCGTCTTGTGCCAGCACTAAGCCAGCTTCGGCCTCGTAGAGCGTCATGTAAGTGTCGATATCGCCCGCTGTTTCAAGTATAAGGATGCCGTCTTCATCTGGTATAAGCACAAACCAGTCCTCATCTCCTTCATGAAGGGTACGTTCTAACCAAGGTTCGCCATTTTCAATAAAGACTGGATAATCTATGCTGTCAGGTTCATACTCATCCGGCGCTATCATTGAACTAGGATAGGATGGGATGGGTGTGATGGGAACAGGAGGGGAGGCAAAGCCGGGTAATAATAAGGTCTGTATAAAGGGCGTTACTAGGAAGTCCGTAACCCAGGTATCCATGAGCGCGGCATCCTCAACCCTGATAAGCTGGGTATAGATACGCAGGGTATCCCCGATCAGGAGTGTAAGCCCGTCCAGCGTATAGTCAGTCTCTGCCTGATTACTAGTAATAATAAGGAAGCGCCGGTTTTCCAGCCTTGAAAGGTTGCTTGATAGTTGCTTGTTCCAATAGGTTCCAAACAGTGAATCCACATCATCGAACTGGAAACTTCCCACTGTGACTCGTGTATCGGGCGGCAAGGCGGCCAATGTCTGCCCAAGAAGCGCTGAAAACCGCACGGCTTCCGCGTCAAGCGCTGTGAGGGAATCGATCTGCGCTGGACTTTGCGGCGGCTGAGGAGCGTCCTGTTTGAGAAGGGGTGCATCCTGCGCGATAGGCGGCTCGGTGGCGGGCGTGGTCTGCACAGGCGCGGTTTGTGCCTGTGCGTTATCAACGATAGCTTGAGCGGCGATACTAAACGGGTTAGACAAAACCAAGACAAGGCCGAACAGTACGGTAAAGATTCGATTCTTCATGTGGTAATCCTTTATTTAGTGGCTTACGGCTTCTTGCTATGGAGAAGCCGTAGAAAGCCTAACACAAAGAAAGCGGTGTGTCAGGCATCTACTTGTTAATAGTGTCGGGCGTGTGGGTGTCAGACACTTGTTGTGGTGTCAGAAACGGTGGGCAATCGTGGGCTGGTTCTAACTAACAACTAAGATACATGGACGTAACGCTGTAAGCCTGACACACGGTGTCCAGACCGGATGACCAGCGCATGGTGTTCTCATCGAAATCACGTTACGTTAGCTAGGTATGCTCTTTCTTGAGGCGTTTAGCTCAAGGCCTGAGCAAAAGCCGCGATAATCTGTGGCTGGAGTTCCTCAATGGTTCCAGTAGTGTAGGCGCCAGCGGCGTTCTTGTGGCCGCCACCACCAAAACTCGCGGCAATCGCCGCAACATCTACCCAATCCCGTGAACGAAGACCTATAGTGCAGGTTTCGGGCGTCTCCTGTCTGATAATCACGATGGATTCAACGCCGGTAATCACCTGTAGAAGCTGATAGAGGCTTTCTGAATCACGTCCCTCAAGACCGAATCTCTGGGTGTCCTCGTACGATTCACTTGTGAGTAGGAGTTTGCCGTCAAAGTACGGCCGAACCCGCCCAAGCTGTATGGAGAGCAGGTAGCGGGAGGCAAGACTTTTCCCGCCGTATATAAGGCTGTATACCTTCTTAGGGTTTGCCCCATGCCGGATAAGCCTTGCCGCGTATTCAAAGGTAGCCGCGCTTTGCTCATCAGTATGCCGGAAAAAGCCGGTGTCAGTACAAAGCCCAAAGAAGAGCAGCTCCGCCTCTTCTGGCGTGGGTTCAAGCCCAAGCGCCTCAATAAGCAACAGGCACATCGACGTTACGGAAGGCGCAAGGTGATCTAGGAACAGTGGCATGGCGGCTGTGTTCAGCGTATGTCGTCCAGTGCTGTGGTGGTCAATTATCGCAATGGGTAGCCCCGCAATAGCAGACTCAAGGTCACCGGTACGGGATGGCATAGAGCAATCCACCACGATAATTGCTGCGCCTTCTCGCTCCGCCTCCCCAATAGTGGTGATAAAACCCTCTGCGTAGGGCTTGAGTTCCGACCGCTTGAAAGGTCCTGCTGAACAAGGAAGCGCCTGTTTTCCCATGCGCCTCAGCACGGAACAAAGCGCGAGTTGGCTTCCCACGCAGTCGCCATCCGGCTCTTTATGCCCAACGACGAGGAATTTATCACCCTTTTTGATGAAGTTCAGAAGTTCTCTCGGAACAGCTACAGCCATAACACCCTCTTAACAGGTTAAGATATTGAACTGACGGTCTTTACCGGAAACGACTGGTTTTCCGTTCTCGATATACACGTCAATCTCGGTACGCAGGCCAAAGTCAGCGAAGTATAAGCCCGGTTCCAGTGAAAAACAGGAACCTTCAAGGAGTGGACGGGAATCAGGGAACTCAACTGAATCCATGTTCACACCGGAGCCGTGTACCTCAGTATCTATACCATGTCCGGTGCGATGTTTCAAAGCAGAAGCATAGCCCATGCTGATTAAGAGTTCTCGTGTTTTGCGATCAACATCAGCGCCGGAAAGTGCGCGCTTCTCGGCGCTGAAACACTCGGCTATAAAACGATACGCCCCTTCGCGGGCGCTCACCAGATCGGTAAAAGCCTGTGCAACCCGCGGAGGAACGTCCCGCGCAAAGATGCCAACCCACGATATATCAGCGTAGATTGCGTCTGGCGTTGCTTCTTTTGCCCATAGGTCGAACTGGATCACGTCTCCCTGGACAAACGTGGTGCCTGCACCGGAAAAGTCGTAGTGCGGGTTGCCGGAGTTGACGCCCGCGCCGACAATCGGGCTGTGGTCGCATATAAGGCCGCGCCGGTGCATCTCGTCTAGAAACAAGCCGCGAATGTCACCTTCACACAGGGGCTGGTGAAGGGCATACGCGACTCTTACCCGTTCCCACGCCAGGGCGACCATGTCGTAGAGATGCCGGGCAGCCCGCTCGTGGGACGCGATGCCTTCTGTATCCAGAAGTCCCTTGAAACGCTGAACCAGCCCAGCCGCCGAACACAAGCCAAGGCCGGCTGCCTCAAACGTATGCGCGAGTCCCGCGTCGAGGAACGAGATAGCCGGTAGGGTGTCAGAGACATGCACACCCCAGCGCCCGCCCGCCAAGCCCTTGAGCGCGGCGATAAACTCCTCACGACTCTGGTACACAATGGTCATGCCCGGAACCTTGTCAAGGATGGAAGTCTCAATCGCGTGAACGATTTTGAGTGGCTCCGCGCTGGTACTCACCGCACAGACCCAGATTCGGGAATTCGTTGAATCAGTAGGCAGACCCAATATCGCGTCAGAAAGCGTATCCCGATGATGAAAGTTATAAAAAAGCCATCCATCAAGATATTCATCCCGGATGGCTTTTTGCATGACGTATAGTTCTTGTTTAGTCATTTTCTTGCTTTTGTGAACTACCGTCCACCTTTAGATGGACGGCTTCTTGTTTCAATCACCGACCTTGAAAGCAAAGTCCCAAGAGTCGGATATACAAAGATAAAACGCAACGGGCTTTCATCCTCCACCTTAATGGTATGGAAGGCTCACCCACCCTTTGTAATGCATGCTGTGCAAAGACGAAGGCGCTCCGCAGTGGGTAACCGTTAATCAGAACTCCAGTTTGATCGTCTCAACGTTATCAAACTTGTCATCAATGTTTATCCCCGCTGGAACATCACCCCATGTTTCATGGGAGCGTTCCTTGCGGACATACAGGCGAACATGGCTGAGTTCGCCATCCTTGTAATAGACCACAAGATACGGCCATTGCGTCCCGGGACCAAGCAGGATTACATCCAACTTAGAGACTTCACCCGACTCTTCTTCAAGCCATTCAAGCGGTAGATACGTCGTGGCCGAACCAATAGCGCCTTTCCGGTAAGTTACCACATACCCTTTCCGGTATGGGTAGATCTTCTGAATCGGAGCGTTCACATAGTAGTAGTTCGTACTACTAGAACTTTCAGCCTCCTCCTCTTGAGCAAACACCGGAACCGACACCAACGCGATGCAAACGGCAACAAGCAACACAATCTTCTTCACATTAAACCTCCAATCTCATATAAAGATTATAATAAATTGAGCATACTCATTTATTATTAACTACGCAAGTAGTATAAGCATGAACTTGACCTAATACAGAGTGAAGAATAGAATAACATTAGGAGGATTAAGAAAGAATGTCTGATCTTCGTAATGATGTGCTGGAAGATGGAGATTTTGATACTATCTTGTCGCCAGACATTGAGTTTAAGGGAACTATCAGCTTTGAGAAGCCCTTGCTTATTCGGGGGAAAGTTTCTGGCTCGATAGACGCGGGCGCTCTGTTGCTGATCGATGAAGAGGCGGCGCTTGATGTTACCACGATCAAGTCGCCACGGGTGATTATTCGTGGAACAGTGAGGGGAGAACTGGTTAGCGCCGACAAAGTTGAAATAACCGCTAGTGGGCAGCTTAACGGGGATATCCATACCAAGGAAATTATGATGGAACCTGGGTGTGTGTTTAACGGTCGCTGTGTTATGGGAAGGAAGTGATGTTATGAAAAGAGGTCTCTTCATCCTGTTTCTGCTTTTGCCGCTCTGTTCGTTATTCGCCCAGACCCGACCCGATGCGCTTGAGGAGTACCGGCGAGGGAACTTTGAGCGGTCGGTTGCCATCTGCAAAGATGAAATGCTTGAGAATCCCCGAAACATGGAATCCCATGTGGTTATTTGCTGGAGTCTTATCCGGCTTGCGCGGTATCAGGAGGCATTGGTCTATGCCACTGAAGGACTGGGCATCAGTCGTTATGATCCGCGAATCATTGAAGTCCTTGGCGAAATCCACTACTACGAAGGACGCAATGCCGAGGCGCTCCGCTACTTTCAGGAGTATGTTACTCTGGCACCGGAAGGGCAGCGTATTGAGACTGTTTACTATTTTATTGGCGAGATTTACATCCGTCTGGGTCGGTTCCGCCACGCGGACATTGCCCTTTCGACTGCGGTTCACTGGTTGCCGGGTAACGCGGCCTGGTGGACGCGCCTGGCGTATGCTCGTGAAAGCGTCGGCGACTTAGAGGAAGCAATTGTTGCGTATGAGCAGGCACTTTCGTTGAACTCTCAGCTTGCCGACGCGCGCCGCGGCCTTACCCGTGTCCGACAGTTACTCAACGAATCCCGTTGATCAGCGCCTGCGTGATCCCGCCGATGTTTTTTTCCATATATACACTTGGCTGTAAGGTAAACCAGATTGAGAGTGAAGCCATTGCCGTTGCCTTTCGGGAGGCGGGCTTTACTGTGCTTCCCTGGGGCGCGCCTTTCGATGAAACCAATGCTCCTATCCTTGTTATCAACACCTGTACCGTAACCTCCAAGGCCGAACAAAAGGCGCGGCGGGTCATAAGGAACGCGCTTCGCCTGCCCTGTGCAGCGCTCATCGTAAGTGGCTGTTACGCGGAGTTGGATGCGCACAACATAGTCGAGCTTGCGAGGGAAGAGCCAGATTCGGCGCCACTCTTTGTACTTGGCGGTGGAAGAAAGGACGTTCTGCTTGACCTGCCCGGTTTCCTCGCGACCATGGTCAAAGATGCGCCTCTGACAACGCTGGTGTCGCAATGGTTGAACAGGATGCTGGTTTCCGACACCCTGAAACCACCGTGTTCCGCATCGGTCGCTGACACCAACGATGCGGCCTTCCGTTTCAACATGGCAGACTTTTCCTTTCGTTCAAGGGCCTCGCTCAAAATTCAGGATGGCTGTGATCACCGCTGTTCCTACTGCCGCGTGTGTCTGGCACGCGGGAAAAGCGTGAGCATGGAGCCTCGAAAGGCGCTGGCAAGCCTGCGCTTGCTTGAAGAAAAGGGCTACGCCGAAGCCACACTGACCGGCGTAAACATTGGCCAGTACCAGAGCGGCGGCTTTGATCTGGGGGCGCTGATTGCGTATCTCCTTGCGGAAACCCGATTTATCAGACTACGGCTCTCATCACTTGAGCCGGATGGCCTTAGTGAAGGCTTTATCAAGATGCTTGCATCCCCGCGTATCCGGCCTCATTTCCACCTTTCGGTGCAGTCAGGAAGCCCAATCATCCTTCAGCGCATGGCGCGGCCATATCAAGTCCAGGCCATTGAGGACGGGATCGCGCTTTTGCGCTCTGTAAAGGCCGACCCCTTTCTTGCCTGCGATATCATCACTGGCTTTCCGGGCGAAACCGATACGGCGTTCGAGGAAACCTGGTCCCTCTGCCGGCGCGTGGGTTTTGCCTGGATACACGCCTTCCCCTATTCCCCCAGGCCGGGAACCAGAGCCTACTCGTTCACCGGCCATGTAAGCGAGCGGGTGGCCAGCGCACGTATGGAACGCCTACTCACGCTGGCGCGGGAAGGACGCCGCGCCTATATCAGTCGCTGGCTTGGCAAAACTATGGAGGCAGTTGTTGAGGCGCATGAGAATCCCTGCATGGCCTCTGCAGTAAGCGAGAATTATCTTAAATTGCGTATCCCCTGCAACACGGAAATACCGCTTAAACCAGGGGCTTTGATCCGCTGTCACTTGAGCGGACAGCCGGAATCAAAAAATGACACCAATTTTGACGCGCTGGCTCAGGCACTTTAAATATAAAGGAAATAAAAAAACAGAACCTTGTCATTGTCAAATTTTCAAGTATCCAAACATTCTTCTATAAAATTAAGAAAGTATCGGAGGACATAGAACCAGAAGAACTGTCCAGTGCGTTTGAGCTGGCGCGGGAAAGTGGCATACCGGAAAGTTCTCCGACCGTCCTCCTGATGCTTGAAATCGGAATTGCTGCGCTGTTAACTTGGGCGATGGAGACCTCTGCGTTCATCTTCCATTCTGGCCATATTGTTTGTACAAACAGGGGAAACAGTTATAAAGTAGAACCATGACAAGCATTAACCACATTGAAGTAAACAGTCTGCTCACCAAAACTCAGGTGCCTGCTGGAGACTATGTTATCAAACCTTATGTGGGATGTCCCAGAAGTGTCTCTATTGCTATGCAGAGTTTATGAAACGCTTCACCAATCACAAGGAAGCCTGGGGAGATTTTCTGGATGTCAAAGTATGCACAAAAAAGATCAACATTGTGCGTCTTCAGGACAAAACTGTCGTGATCAGTACCGTAACCGACGCCTACAATCCCTTTGAGCGAAAATTTGAGCGTACCAGGGAAATTCTCAAGCAGTTTGTGAACACGAAAGCGCGTATCGAAATCTTCACCAAGTCCGATTTGGTACTCCGTGACCAGGACCTGTTCGCCCAGATTCCAAACATCAAAATCGGCATATCCCTGAATACCCTGGATGACGGAATCAGAAAGATTCTCGAACCCGGGGCTTCGCGCATACAAAACCGTATCAACGCCATAAAAACCTTGAATGACGCGGGCTTTGACACCTACATCTTTTTGTCCCCCATGTTTCCCGGCATAACCGACTTTAAGGCCATACTAGGGGAGTGCAAAACCTATACACAGAAGTTTTATTTTGAAAACCTGAACCTTCGCGGCGCATACTGTCCAAGAATCATGAACTATATCAGGAAATACCGCCCTGATTTGCTGTCTCTGTACGATGACATATACAGATTCAAAAATACGGAATACTGGGAGATTCTGGAGCGAGAAATAGCCAATTATTGCACCGGGAACAATATCTCTTTTGGAACCTATTTTTATCACGAGAAAATCAAAAACCAGCGATAGAGGATATCGCTACTTTGATGGCGCGGGACGTTGAAGTCCCCAAAGGTGGAGGAGAAAGACCCGTTCTACAGTGAGTCTAACATCCGTTACTTACTTGAATCAGAGAAGCAGTTCGCCGCAACCGCCATGTATCATGGCGCGCGTCTCTGTGGTCAGGGACAGAAGCGTCTTTTCACGGCAGGTCTCTCAGCCTGTTATCGGATACTCCACCGACACCCCAAGCACACGGGCGATTTTGACCGTATTCTCCACCAAGGGCGTATACCTATTCACATTCAAGTAGTTGTCCATCGTATGCTTACTGCTGCCCGACACGTCGCCGCGGCGCTTGCGTTAGCGCCGCCTAAAACGCAGGTAGCGCCAGCGGAGAACGTTGAGTTGCTGAAAGATACGGTAGCCGAGGCTTTTGTGTACAAGGTCGTATGCGCCGAGGTTTTCCATGAGTATGGGGTTGTAACCCTGCTTGAAACGGTGAAAGCCGTAGAAGGGGTCGTTGCGGTCGGGGTTGGGACCAAGGGCGCCCCACATGTTCAGGTCAACACAGTCGTTGGCTTTGCCGTACTGGATGATATGCCACATCATAAGGTTGGACGCCATGAGTTCTCGATGCTGACTACTTGAAGCGCCATAAGGGTAGTACAGGCGATTGTTAAAGATAAACACAAGCCACACGACTAGAACTTCACCGCCGTAACGTGCGTGAAAGATGCGCAGCATACTGTGTTCATCACGACCAACCACGCGCCAGAGGGTTCTGAAGAACTCTGGACTGTGGGAATAGAACTTCTGCCGCTGAGTGGTCTCGATCATAAGACGGATGTAGGCTTCCATGCCCGCCTCAGAGGTCTCTTCCACAATCTCCACGCCTTTTTTTATGGCAAGGCGTGTGTTGTAGCGGGTCTTGGCGGCAAAAGCGGCAAAGAGCGCGTCATTATCCGGGTGCAGGTCAAGGTGAAAGTCGTGCTGAGTGTAGACAAGCTCGCCGCGGATTCCTCCGTGTTCCCTGATGAAAGCGTCAAGCCGACCAGCCTCTGGATCAGGCGCGTCCACCGGAGCAAACACGTCTGGCTCTATCTTCGTGAAGATTGCACCGTGCTTTCTCCCAGCCTGTCTCAGAGCTTCGAGTTGCTCGCCATCAGGCACGAAAACCTTAGCCCCGTAACCCACTGAGCCAAGTAACGGCACGGAGTGGAAGGTTACCTGCATGGCGCGAACGAGCGCATCATGCTTGAAAAACCCAACACGCTCCACCGCTAGACCGCTCTGCTTCTTGAATTCCCCCCATTGCCATGACTGTACCGGGTGAGAAACCACGCTATCATATTGTACGCGCTCTTCCGGCGCTATCGTTCGAATCAGCATGGCTCATTCTAGCCGCGCCGTGCTTGTACAGCAAGCAGCTTTTGTGCAAGCTGAGGTATGCCTATATCATCCCATTCACTCATTCGGCATGGCTCGATGCTGTCTCTTCTTACGCTGGTTTCGCGCATACTCGGTCTGATTCGGGAGATGGTGAAAGCCAGCCTGCTGGGAACCAGCGCTCTTTCAGACGCCTTCTCCGTCGCGTTCCTCATCCCCAATCTTTTCCGTCGCCTCTTTGCCGAAGGTTCTATCTCAGTGGCTTTTATCCCCACGTTTAAGGGCTTCCTATTAGAGGACAACAAGGCAAAGACGCGGGACTTCCTTTCCTGTATGCTCACGTTTCTTACGTTCTTCGTAAGCATGGCAGTTGTCATTGGGATTATCGTTGCGCCGTTTGTGGTGCGACTCTTTGGTATGAGCGACACCTTTGACGAGACGGTGCTTCTCACGCAGATCATGTTTCCCTTTCTGGCTTTCATCTCTCTTGCTGCGCTGTTTCAGGGCATACTGAACAGCGTGAACAGCTTTACACCTTCGGGACTTGCACCAATCCTGCTGAATCTTGTTACCATACTCTGCGCGTATGGGCTTTCATCGTTTACGGCAAACCCTGCGCGGGCTATGGCCGTGGGCATATTCGCGGGTGGACTACTCGAAGCAGCCATTCAACTGCCCTTTGTGGTAAGAAAGGGCTTTTCGTTTATGTTTACCAGCCTTCCGCGGGCAATGAAGAACTCTGGCGTGAAAAGCGTCCTCCACCTCATCGCGCCAACCATCATCGGCATGGCCGCATACCAACTCAATGACCTTGTTTCAACTGCACTTGCTGGAAACGCGGGTGAAGGCGTGGTATCGAGCCTACAATACTCTTTGCGGATTCAGGAGCTGATCCTCGGCATCTTTGCCGTGTCCATTGGAACTGTAATGTTGCCTGATTTGGCGGAACACGCGAAAAGCGGTCAATGGGACACCTACAACGAGCGGCTTGCCATTGCGCTCCGTGTTATCGCGCTTATCACCATCCCGATTACGTTTTTCACCCTTGCGCAGGGCGACAGCCTCATTCGCCTACTCTTTCAGAACCTTCGTTTTGATGAAACCTCTGTCACCCTCACTCGCGCTGCCTTCACCTTCCATATGCCCGGGCTTTTCTTCATAGCGGTAAACCGTATACTTGCGCCGGCGTTCTATGCCCAGAGCGATTCCAAGTCGCCGTCTCTTGCCGGTATCATCTCATTTGGCGTGAACATTGCGCTTGCCACGATCCTCGCCGGACCCTTACGCGGCGCGGGCATTGCGCTTGCCCTTTCAGCAGCCAGCGCCATCAACACGGTTCTGCTTTTGGTCTTTCTCAAGCGCAATCCGCATATTGCTGTTGGCAAGGTCTTACACGCAGTGCTTCTGTATGCGGTAAAGTTACTCGTGTTTTCGGCTGTGGCAACCCTGCCGGTTTATTACCTTGGGCCACGCATCAGTGCGGTATTTACGGGTCAGGGACGCATCATTGCTTATGGCTTGCCCCTCTTCCTCATGGGTATTCTCTTCGCGGCTGTTGGCGTCGTGCTTCTGCTCGTCAGCCGTGATAAGCAGCTTGCCGCCATACTCAAGCTGCTCAAAAGAAAGGGATAAAAGATAAAGCCTTCTGACCTAGCCAACGCACAGTGTTGAGAGCGTTGAGACTCTTGCCTTGATGCGGTCTGTGTCATTGCAAAGAGCAAGGCGACGAAGCAATCCAGACGAGCATCCCTACACTGGATTGCTTCGCTACGCTCACTCAGCCTAGGTGGAAAGATACACTAAAATTCGCTTACTTCTTTGTTTTTGCATCGTTTTGAACGCTCACCGACAGGATAAAAGATTCGTTTTCAAAGATAGTGAAGGGTATGCGGATGTTTCGGACTGGAGGGACAGGCCAATTTAACGAACTGGCCTGTCCCTCCATCATATTCTGCATATTCTGCGCCACTACCACCACCGGCAGGGCAATCTCAAACCTGAATTCATTTTCCATGATGTGCTTGGCTCTTCCAGCAATGACATTAGTGATTTCACCAAGCCCATCAATGACTTCATGGTCTATCGTTGTATGCGTCCTGCCGCTTAGCTTATCTATCAGTTGTAACGCAACCTCCTGCTTCATGGAAAGCACCACCGCGCCTTTCGCGCTACCCGCAAGCCCGATAACTGCAGTAATGTCCCACTCCTCGACTACGCTGGTATCTGATGTATAAGGCTCGCCCGCACTAATCGGAATTTGCCCCAGATCACGAAACACCATTATACATAGATCGCTAAACGACGAAGCATACTGTTTCATATTAAGTCCTTATGGTTAAACCCTTCCAAAGATACGCACAAGCTTTTCTTTTAAAATCTTAGTGGTCATAGGCTTTAGGATATAATCAGTGGCTCCATATTTGAGCGCTTCGATTATATTCAGCCGGGAACCTTCGCTCGTAACCATGATAATGGGCAGGTCTTTGTACTGCGCATCGTCGCGTACCCGCTTGAGGAAGTCAATGCCTAACAGTTTGGGCATATTCCAGTCAAGCAGAATCAGCTCAGGCCGCGTTTCCGCGAGCTTGCCCAATGCGTCCTCACCGTCCACAGCCTCTATAGCGATACAGGGAATGTGCAGCTCGGCAAAGCTATTCTTGATTATATTCCGCATAAACTGGGAATCATCGACAACCATTACTATCATAAATACCTCCAAATAGATTAACGACAACCATTACTACCATAAAATACCTCCATATGGATCATTATGCTACTCTCACGCAACATTCTGCACCCTCTGTGCCTTCTGCCGCAACAACTTTTTATCATGCCGCGAGTTCAGCAGGGAGTACATCACCGGCGTTACCAGCAAAGTCATAAAGAAGCTCACCGATAAGCCACCTACAAAGGTCTTCCCGATTGGCTGTATTGTGTCCGCGCCAGAGCCGGGGAAGAATGCAATGGGAATCATGCTAAAAATAGTGGTCAGCCCCGTCATCATGATCGGGCGCAGACGGTTGCGTCCGGCTGCAAGACACGCCTCGCGTACCAACAAGCCGCGAGCGCGAAGTGTGTTCGTGTAGTCCACCAGCACAATACCGTTGTTGACGACCACGCCGACTAGGGCAACGATGCCAACCGCAGAAAAGATCGACATTGCTTCATTGCCGATCTTGTATATCCAGATAACGCCAATGAACAAAAGCGGTATCGAAAAGAAGATGATTAGCGGATCAACAAAGGACTCAAACTGGCTCGCCATTAAGCCAAACACCAGAAAGATGGCAGTGGCAATGATGAACATGAAACGGTTGGTATAGGTCTCCACCTCCTGCGCCTCGCCGACGTAGCGCACAGTTACGCCTTCGCGGGGGATGAGGTACTGCTTGATGGTTGCTTCAAGCTCGGTCTGCATTGCAGTTGCGGCAATACCCCCGCTGAGTTCGCCGCTGATGCGGACAACGCGCTCCTGATTCTCATGGCGGATCGAGGTCGGCGAGCGCCCCTCGGTAATAGTTGTAAGGTTCGAGATGGGGATAAGACCGGCGCGGCTGGACACGAGAATGGCGTCGAGGTTCGGGAGACCGGAACGGTCTGCCTCATTCAGACGCACGATGACGTTCATAGTACGGTCGCCCTGAGTGAGGGTCGTGGCGGTAAAGCCGCCGATTGCCATAGAGATTGCAGACGACACTGACGAGAGCGATACGCCCAGGGCTGCGGCGCGCTCACGGTCAATCTCAATGCCAAGCTGGGGAGAGCCCTCATCAATGTTTATAGTAGGATTCTCAATGGCGGGTAAATAACGAACCATGATGTCGCGTATGTCATTGGCGGTTTCAGTGAGGGCAGTTACATCGCGGGAACTGATGGCAATGGCAACCGCCGACGTCGAACTCATGGCGCGACCCGCGCGGAACGCCACCTGCGCACCGGGAAACACGTTTATCAGCGGCGTCAGCTTGGCAATAATGGTGTCAGGCGTGTCGATCTGCTCGGCAGGCGGCGGCAGCGTGATCTGGATAGAGCCGCTGGTGGAACTGGCGCGGCGAATCAGGTTCTTGTAACCAATAACATTAGCTTTAACAATGGTTTCAAGTTCCTCCATTATATCCGCGGTTACCGCAATGGCAGTGCCTTGAGGCATTGAAACATTGATGTTTACTGAATCGTCGGTGCGGCTACGGATAAACATATTCATGCCAATACCGGAGAACTGCATGAACGAATAGACAAGGATCACCAGCACAACCCCCATAACCAGCAGGCGATGATCGAGGCAGTAGTTAATGGCAGCGACATAGGCGTTGTCGATGGCGGTAAACACGCGCTCAACGCCGTCGTCAATAATGCGCATAAATTTGAAGCGCAGGGGTTTCTGTTTACGGGTGTTGAGCCGCAGGATCGAACCAGCAAGCGCTGGCACGAGCGTCAGCGCCACTACGAGAGAACACGCCAGCGAGAACATCACCGTAAAGATGAGATCGTCAGCGTATTGTCCAATCATTTCCAGGTCGTTCTTATAGATAATCAACGGTATGAAGACGCAAAGCGTAGTCGCGGTGGAGGTAACAATGGCGCGGAGCATCTCATGACTGCCGAGAATCGCGGCAATATCAGCCTTTGCGCCGCGTAAACGGTAGTTGTGAGTGTTTTCAAGGATCACTATCGAGGCGTCAACCGTCATACCCAGCCCAAGAATCAGTCCTGTCATTGATAAAAGGTTCAACGTAATGCCAAACGCAACCATACACATCAGCGTTAACAGTATACTGATGGGTATTGATAAGCCAATGATGAACGTGCCTTTAATGTTCCGCAGGAAGATAAACAGTACCAGCATCGCTAACAAGACGCCCTGAATGGCGTTGGTATACACCTGATTCATGGTGGCGCTGATCATGGTGGTGTTATCAGTAAGCACGTCCAGAGTAATGCCCTGGGGCAGCGTGGCGTTAATGCCGTCAAGCGCCTCGCGTACCCGCGTTGATACCCGCATCTGGTTACTATCACTTTCGCTTGTTACCTGAATGTAGACGCCGGTTTCGCCGTTCACGTAGACCCGCGCTGCGTTGTCATTGTGTTCAACGCTAATGTCGGCAATGTCCTCCAGTCGCACCACCTGCGAGCGGTTTGCCATGCCGTTTGCCGCCGGTATGCTGATGGTTTTCACAACCAGCCGCTTAATCTGCTCAATGCTGGTGAGTTCCTGCGTTGCCAGAAGCCGGTATTCACGATCCCCGCGAAGAAGGCTGC
This sequence comes from Treponema sp., assembly GCA_031279205.1. Lineage (GTDB taxonomy): Bacteria > Spirochaetota > Spirochaetia > Treponematales > Breznakiellaceae > JAIRMT01. The sequence continues at coordinate 33,096 of JAITIX010000051.1, forward strand.
CGCCGCTGGACAAGATACTCTGACCACTGAGGGCGCTCCGCACCTCGTTCAGGGTGAGGCTAAAGGCGGCAAGCCGGTTCAGCGACACTGACACCTCAATTTGCTGGGTCGTGCCACCGGTAACCGAGGCGGCGGCAACCCCTTCTATGCGCTCGATCTGCGCCTGAATCTCATCTTCCGCGTAAATCCTCAGTTGGTCTGCTGGATAGTTACCGCGCACCACGAGGTTCATGATCGGCGACGCTGACATATCAAAGCGACGCACCGTCGGTGAACCAGCGTTATCAGGCAGATTAACGCGGCTTATCACGGACTGAATATCAGTTGCCATTTTGTCCATATCAGTCCCATAAGCAAAGTTCAGGTTGATATTACTGGACTGGAACGACGATGAACTACTCATGTCAGTCAGCCCCTTAGTGGAGGCGAGCGCGCGTTCCAACGGCCCGGTTACATTCTGCTCAACATCAGAGGGTCCCGCACCCGGGTAGCTGGTAAACACCGACAACACCGGCATATCCGCCGATGGAAACAGGTCTACGGCGATATTTGGGACCAGTGTTGCCGCGACACCCAGAGCCAGCACATAAAGTACCACAATCGTTACCGGTCGTTTGACCGAATACCCAGCTATATTCATACCACCACCATAGCATATTCGAAGTTATCAAACAAGTCTATTTAACTATTAAAAAATCTCCATCGCAGAGCAGCGTTGTTGCGGAATGTGGTTGAGATCACGTTTTCTAACATGAGTTCGACGAGTTCCTAAAACAGGGAAAACCGCTTTCTAACTAAGCTATGGGAGCAAGCGCAGTCCGCCTCTGGTGCGGGTGCCAGAGACGTTAGTGGGTGTCAGAGCAAACCTGCTCCGGCTCAGAGCCGGAGCGCTCCGTTAGGCAATGGGCTTTTTCTCCACAGGCGTACTCACGTTAGATTAAGCGGCTCGTTTGCTCAACACCGTCCGCTCATACTCTTCCACCAACTGGAACCAGTCCGCGCCTGCGATGTTCTGCCGCGCAAGGTATTCATCCCAGACCGCGCCAAAGGGCAAGGTCTTAAGTTCCTCAAGGCAGACCATAAGCCGCGTATTCTCCGCCGCGTCTTGCAAGCGGCGCAGAGCCTCGTGAGGCATGAGGAGCGCGGACAACAGCGCCTTCTGCGCGTTACGCGCGCCCACAGCCCACGCCGCAAGGCGATTGATGCTGGCGTCAAAGTAGTCAAGACCGATGAGGACACGGTCTTCAGCGTGGTTACGAATGATTTCAATGGCGATTTCCTTTAACTCATCCTCGAACAGCACCACATGATCACTGTCCCAATGCACGCCACGGGTGATATGGAGCGCAACCTTGTCGAAAAACGCCAGCAGCGCCGGTATCTTATCAGCAACTTTTTCCGTGGGGTGAAAATGCCCATTGTCCAGCAAGGCGTTGATGCCGCGAGTGGCAGCGTAGGCAAGGTAGAACTCACTCGAACCCACGGTATAGGCTTCAAGCCCAATGCCAAAGAGCTTACTCTCAAGCGCGTCAATGAGGTGCGCCTTGTCATACTTCACCGCGAAAATCTCGTCCAGGCTGTCGCGCAGGCGCTCACGCGGACCAAGCCGGTCAGCCGGCGTGTCCTTGAGACCATCGGGAATCCAGATGTTATTAAGGCAGGGCGATCCCTGCGCCTTACCTATAGAGGCGGCAATCTCACGGCACGCCTTCACGTGGCGTATCCAGTAGTCGCGTATGACTTTGTCTGGGTGCGACAGCGTGAGTCCGTCCTTCACCATTGGGTGGGAGAACAAGGTCGGGTTCAGGTCAATGCCCACGCCATGCTTCCTCGCCCACTCAAGCCACGGGGCAAAGTGCGCCGGCGTGAGCTTGTCGCGCTCAATCGCCGCGCCATCGCTGATGGCGTACATGGCATGAAGATTGAGACGCCTTGAGCCGGGGATCAGGCTGAACACAAAGTCCAGGTCAGCCATGAGTTCCGCTGGTGTTCGCGCCTTGCCCGGGTAGTTGCCAGTCGCCTGTATGCCGCCAGAAAGCGCCTCACCCGTGTTCTCGAAGCCAATAACATCGTCGCCCTGCCAACAGTGCAGGGACACGGGTATTGCCGCGCAGCGCCTCAGCGCCTCATCAGTATCAACGCCTACCTTCGCGTAGGCTCTCTGTGCTTCACTATACATACTTAATACTCCTTATTTATTAGAGCTTGTTCAAAAGCCTCTTGTCAACGAAATATGGCGGTATTATACACATCAAGGCATGGCTCTACGAGAAAGCCCCGGAGCTAGTACCGCGGCATAAGTCCCCTAAGCGGCCTTGTGGCGCAAAAGTTTTTCAAATGCCCTCGCCGCTTGTTATCTTTTACCTCTATAGCAAACCAGACTTCACGATAGACCTCGCTCAAGCGAGCATTTGTGGCATAAAAAAGGAGGCGCCTATGATGCGTGGGATGTTCAGCATATCGGGACACAAGATAAAGTATGTGTGTCTGTCCACCTAAGCTCGGTGTGTCCCCACACCTAAGCTCGGTGTGTCTGTCCACCTAAGCTCGGTGTGTCCCCACACCTAAGCTCGGTGTGTCTGTCCACCTAGGCTCGGTGTGTCTGTCCACCTCGGCTCGGTGTGTCCCCACACCTACGCTCGGTGTGTCTGCCCACCTAGTCTCGTTTTGTCTCCCCACCTAAGCTCGGTGTGTCTGTCCACCTACGCTCGGTGTGTCCCCACACCTAAGCTCGGTGTGTCCCCACACCTAAGCTAGGTGTGTCCCCACACCTAAGCTCGGTGTGTCTGTCCACCTAAGCTCGGTGTGTCCCCACACCTAAGCTCGGTGTGTCTGTCCACCTAAGCTCGGTGTGTCTGTCCACCTAAGCTCGGTGTGTCCCCACACCTAAGCTCGGTGTGTCTGTCCACCTAAGCTCGGTGTGTCTCCACACCTAAGCTCGGTGTGTCTGTCCACCTAAGCTCGGTGTGTCCCCACACCTAAGCTCAGTGTGTCTGTCCACCTAAGCTCGGTGTGTCTGTCCACCTAGGCTCGGTGTGTCCCCACACCTAGGATCGGTGTGTCCCCACACCTAGGCTCGGTGTGTCTGTCCACCTAAGCTCGGTGTGTCCCCACACCTAAGCTCGGTGTGTCCCCACACCTAGGCTCGGTGTGTCTGTCCACCTAAGCTCGGTGTGTCCCCACACCTAGGCTCGGTGTGTCTGTCCACCTAGGCTCGGTGAGTTCAATGAAGAGGAACGTATCCGTTGTCATTACGAAGAGCGAAGCGACGAAGCAAGCTAGACAAGCAGCCGTTGCACTGGAGAGAGTTGGTGTCAGAGAGCGGGTATCAGAGGCACAGGTGCCAGACAGGTGTCTGACACACTTTCATTATTCACTAATCTTTATCTGTGCCATGAGGTTGCCGATAGCGGTGGCTTCGGCTGGACCCGCGCGAACGGTTTTGCCGGTGCTTTGCTCGGTGAGCGCGTTAAGGTAACGGTCCTTACTGCCGCCGCCGATCACGGAAATCGATGGGTATGTTTTGCCAGTGATGCATTCCAAGTCGGCAATGGCTTGCCGGTAACACTCAGCAAGGCTGGCATAAACGCAGTGGGCGAAGTCGCCCGGGGTTTCCGGCTTGCGTGCGCCGACACGGACGCACTCGCTGGCTATCGCAGTCATCATTGAGGCAGGGCTGAGGAAACAGTCGTGGTTAACATCAATAATGGCTGGCGTTGCCACAAGCGCGGACTGTTTTGCCAATGATTCCAGTTCCGCGAATGAGTATTGGTCGCCTAGCTCGTGCCGCACGCTCTGAATCATCCACAAGCCCATGATGTTTCTGAGGAAACGTATCTTGCCGTTAGCCGCGCCTTCATTCGTGTAAGCGGCTTTGCACGCCGCCTCGGTCAGTATTGGCTCGCCCTGTATGCCAAGCAAGCTCCATGTACCGGAGCTGATGTAGAGCGCGTCTTCCGGCGCGACGCTTACCGCCGACGCTGTGTCATGGCTTGCCACCATTACTACCGAGGCGTTGAAGCCAACCTCTGCCTGTATCGCCGCGCTCAAGTCGCCAATGGCGTAGGGCGACATTCGTATTGGCTGGAACAACCGCGCTGGAAGTTCCAGTCTGTCGATGATGCTCCAAGCCCAGTCGCGCTTAGTGGCATCCAGCAAGCCTGTTGTGGACGATTCCGTGTACTCGTGGTTTTCAGCGCTCATGTTACCTGTGAGCCGTTGCGAGAAGTATTCGGGTAAAAGCAGCATCCCTGCTGCGTTGTCTAGGCGTCCAGCGGCTCTGTCAGCGAGAAGCTGGTAGACTGTGTTAAACGAATTCTTGGCAATGCCGGTGATGGCGTAGAGTTCCTCGAAGGGGATAGTGGTGTTGATGAAAGGCGCGGTACGGCTATCACGGTACGAGTACGCAGGCATAATCTCGCGCCCCTGCTTATCAAGCAGGACGTAATCAACGCCCCATGTATCAATGCCGATGCTGGCTGGGACTTTGCCGAGCGCCGCGCATTTCCTGATGCCCGCGACAATCTCGACAAAGAGGCGCTCTATATCCCACAGGAGCGCGTTACCCTGCTTTATTGGCGCGTTGACGAAACGGTGTACTTCTTCTAGTTCTAGTGCGCCATTGACACTGTGTCCTAAGATATGCCGTCCGCCGGATGCGCCCATGTCAATAGCGAGATGATAGGCCGTATCGCTCATGTTAAATCATTGCCTTATACAGCGTCTTGATCTCTTCTACCGATGTGTCCCGTGGATTGCCCGGACAGCAAGCATCGGTAAAGGCGCTTCGCGCCAGGAAGTCGATGTCAGCCTCTTTCACAATCTCTTTGAGGTCTTGCGGAATCCCCACGTCGAGCGAGAGCTTCTGCACCGCATCAATCGCCACCTTCCGGTACTCCGGCTGGGTCATAGCGTCAACACCATCAACGCCCATAGCGCGGGCGATTTCACGGTACTTCTCACCGGTGTATTCCGCATTATACGCCATGAGGCTTGGCAGGAGTATCGCGTTTGCCACGCCGTGCGGGGTGTCGTAGACCGCTCCGAGCGGGTGCGCCATTGCGTGGACAATGCCAAGTCCCACATTGGAGAAGCCCATGCCCGCGATGTACTGGGCAAGCGCCATTCCCTCACGTCCCGCGGGTTCGTTGGCAACAGCGCTTCGCAGGTGTTTTGATATAAGGGCGATAGCCTTGAGGTGCATCATGTCGGTCATTTCCCACGCGCCTTTGGTGATATAACCTTCGATGGCATGAGTAAGCGCATCCATACCTGTTGCAGCGGTTAAGCCTTTGGGCATTGGCGCCATCATGTCCGGGTCAACAACGGCAATGTCTGGGATGTCATGCACGTCAACGCATACGAACTTTCGGTTCTTCTCGGTGTCAGTGATAACATAGTTTATGGTAACTTCTGCCGCTGTCCCTGCCGTGGTTGGCACGGCAATGGTAAACACTGCCTTGTTCTTGGTCGGGGCTGCGCCTTCGAGACTCCGCACATCGACGAACTCCGGGTTGTTGGTGATGATGCCGACCGCTTTTGCGGTGTCAATCGCCGAACCGCCGCCAACAGCGATGATGTAATCCGCCCCGCTTGCCTTAAACGCCGCGAGTCCTGTCAGCACGTTAGCGATAGTTGGGTTCGGTTTTATCTGAGAGAACACCTCGTAGGCAAGTCCAGCCGCATCCAGTACCGCCGTTACCTTCTGGGTAACGTTAAACTTCAACAAATCCGGGTCAGTGCAGACAAAAGCTTTCTTAAAGCCATGTCCTTTCACTTCGCCTGCGATTTCCGCCACCGCGCCTTTACCGTGGTATGACACGCGGTTCAATACTATTCTTCCTGCCATATTAAACTCCTTGTAACTATGATCTTGTAGCTATGATATGAGGCTTTTCAGGGATACGCAAGAAAAATCTGGCGTAAACCCTAGTGTCTCAAGGCACCGCTTGAATTTAGGTCAAGAGTCTGCTCCTGTATGTGCAGTCTATCTTACAGTTCAGGACGTGGTTTTTCAGCCGCTCATGAATGTGAGTCGCCCTTTTCATAAAATATTGTGTATAGGACAATAGGCAGAGGAGGATTAAGTATGTCAGAGATGATGGTGGAGCCTCAGATGGGGCTGACCTTTGAGCAGGTGTGGGCGGCGTTGATGGAATTGCGGAAAGAAGGCGCGGAGACGGAGCGGCGTTTGCAAGAGACGGAGCGGCTGTTGAAAGAGAGTAGCGCGGAGTTTGACCGGCGCATGAGAAAGAGCGAAAGGGATTTCAACAAGAAGTTTGGGCATTTGGACAACCGCTTCGGCGAGCTTGCGGAACATCTGGTTGTGCCGAATATTGTGAAGAAATTCAACGCTCTTGGTTATCATTTTAGAGATGTCTCTAAAGAGCGGAAGTTCTACCGTGATGACGGCACGATAGCGGCGGAGTTTGACATTCTGTTGGAGAATAGCGAATCCCTAGTCGGAGTGGAGGTGAAGTCAAAGCCGGTGGAGCGAGATATAGGGGAGCATATTGAGCGGCTGGAGTTTTTGCGGAGGCGCAGGGACGAGTTAGGCGATAAGCGTGAGATACGTGGAGCGATAGCGGGTGCGATAATGCCTGAGCATATACGGCTAGCTACGCTGCGCGCCGGGCTTTACGTGGTAGAACAATCGGGAGACACGGTACGCATAGAAGAGCCGGAGCAGGTGCGTGGATGGTGAGTGGCTCATCGGACGGCTGGAACTAAGGCTCAGGAACGCAGGTGGTGGTGGAGCGCGGCGTGGGTAAGCCTAGGAGATACGCTCCTTAAAGCAGCAACATAGGCTCTTGGCCAAAGGTAGCGTTAGTATGCTATGTTATATATGACCGATCTCCATAACGAGCTCGCAAGGCGCACATAAGCGGGTCGTTGTGCTTGACTGCTTTGCGCCTCTGCACTGCTACGTTATGTATGTAGTTGGTTGGATAATTATTCAGGAGTAAACAATGTTGTTATCTGAACTGGGCGGCCCTATTGAAATACTGCGGGCGCAAATCTATGAAACTTGGGGGCGTCTTTGAGGATGCTGGTTTTGCGGAACGTATCGCGGCGCTGGAACAGAAGACTGGCCTGGCTGAGTTCTGGAATGACACGGCCAGCGCTGAAAAGGTGATGGGGGAACTCAAAGCGCTGAAGAACCGCTACGAACCCTGGAAAGCATTGCGCGCTGGTGTTGACGATCTTGTTACGCTGTACGAGCTTGCGAATGAGGCTGGAGATGAGAGCGAGAGCGCTGAGATTGAGGCTACGCTCAAGACCTTGTCGAGCCGCTATGAGAAGCAGAACATCCTTGAGCTGATGAGTGGGGAAGTTGACAAGAACAGTTGCTTCCTCACGATTCACGCGGGCGCGGGTGGAACTGAAGCCTGTGACTGGTCCCAGCTACTCTACCGTATGTACCTGCGCTGGGCTGAACGCCGGGGCTTTTCTATTGAACAGGTTGATATGCTTGAAGCAGAGGGAGGCATTAAGTCCGCGACCGCGAAGATCGAAGGCGCTTATGCTTATGGTTACCTCAAGGGGGAAAGCGGCGTTCACCGGCTGGTACGGATTTCGCCCTTTGACGCTAACGCGCGGCGGCATACCTCTTTTGCGTCAGCCTATGTTTTCCCGGTGCTGGACGATTCTATTGAAGTGGAGGTACGTCCCGAAGACCTCCGTGTGGATACCTACCGTTCTGGAGGGGCGGGCGGTCAACACGTCAACAAGACCGACAGCGCTGTGCGCTTTACCCACCTGCCTACAGGCATTGTGGTTGCCTGCCAGAGCGAGCGTAGTCAAACCATGAACCGGGCCACTGCCATGAGTATGTTACGCGCACGGCTCTACGAGTATTACCGGCAAGAAAAGGAAAAGGAAAATGAGAAGTTTGCTCAGGAGAAGAAGGATATCTCATGGGGCAATCAGATACGGAGTTATGTGTTCCAGCCCTACACCATGGTTAAGGATTACCGAACCAAGGCGGAAATCGGCAATATACAGGGGGTCATGGACGGGGACATTGATTTTTTTATCGAGGAGTACCTGCGTTTTGCCTGGAATAACACACGCGCTTAAAGCAAGTTTTGGCGTTTGCCTGTTCATGATAGCCGCGCTGGTTTTTCCGGCGTCGAAAAAGGAGGTTGCCGCGCCGAAGAACCCTGACTGGACACTCGTGATAACCGCAGCTGATGTTTCCGCACTGGCTGTTTCACGGCAAAGCATTGGTGATCTTATAAATAGGAGTCTGGTTAATGCCCTGAACACGGTGAACAAGCGAATACGGGAAACTGGAGAATACGCTTATTACGAGGACTATGCATGGTCAAAGGCGCGCACGGACGCGGCTAAAAAGCTGGAAACCAAGCGTGCAGACCGCGATAAGCTGGTGTATCAGGGGCTGCCTGAGTGGAAGTACCAAAAATCGCTGCAAACAATTGATGCAGAGATAGAAAAGCTGGAGGCGGACCTCGCGCGTACCATCAAAGAAACGCCTTTTATTGAAGAACGTCCCGTATTCAAACTCGGTGGGACCAGCGCTCAGGGGACCTTTCCTGCTGCGCCTAAAACAGGCGGGGAATACCAGTTCTGCGTTAAGCAGAACGCGGATGGGTTTCTGCGGCTAGTGGTAAGTGATTTTCAGGGGAGAACGCATCTCTCGATACGTTTGTATACCCGTGCCAAAGCATGGGGCTATGAAGACAGCGTCATCTTTTCTGTAGAAGATACCCAAACCGCGCTCAATGAGGTGGCGGCTCGGTTTGTGGGGGCAATCTCTGGAGTGCCGCCCGGGGCGCTTGCGATACGGACTGAGCCGGTGGACGCGCTCATACTTGTGGACGGCGCATTTGCGAGTATTGGGGAACTAAGCGCCACCGAATACCCACCCGGGGAAGTCGTTATTGAAAGCTATGCGGATAATCATACGATGTTTTCAACTACATTTGAGATCAATAGCGGGGAACTTGCCGATCTGTTTATAAACCTGAGTCCCCTTGGCCTTGAATCCCTTATGCTTGATACGCGGGAGATGGACGCCTCGCTCTATCGGGGCGCGTTGTATGTCGGGCAGACGCCATTTACGCTGGATATTCCATCTAATCAGATGGAATACTTTTATATGAAGAACGATGAAGGCGAGGCTAAGGCAGTGGTTTCAGGCGGGATAACGGAGCTGGTAACCATGGAGCTTCAGCCGTTCCCTGACCCGGAAGAAAAGCGAGTGGCTCAGGCGCGGCGTGCGTTTTACAACGCCTTTGGCCGCTTCTGGATCGCCCTGCCCATAGCGGTTGTCTTTGGGGCTATGGCTGAGGCAGAAAGAACCGCATACAATTATCTTTCAGATCATAATCAAGACCTTTACGATAGCGCAGTACGCGATTACTACATCTCTATTGGTCTATGGGTTGTGTTTGGCCTGACTGCGGCTGAGAGCATCTATCGTATATTCCGTTATACTCATGTCGCTGGTGAGAAAAGCCCCCAGATAATAAAAAAGTGAAAAAGGAATAACATGGGATTATTAAAGTTTGCTGAACGGTTGAAAAATTTCTTTGGAATCAAGAAGGCGATTTCCGAGGAACTATTTGAGGAACTGACCGACCTCCTGATCGAGGGTGATTTTGGTGCTGAAGGAGCGTACAAGATCGCGGATAAACTGCGTTCTGTTTGTAGGAAAGAAAAGATAAGTGATACTGAAGAGGCGCGTCGCGCTCTTGCCCGCCTGCTTGAGGAATCGCTTATTCCCAGGCAAGCGCCTGATATGGCCAGCACCACTGGCGTTACCGTGTTTCTCCTGCTGGGTGTGAATGGCGTGGGAAAGACCACGAGCGCGGCGAAGCTCGCCGCTCGTTACCGGACTATGGGTAAAAGGCCGATCCTCGCTGCCGCCGACACGTTCCGGGCTGCCGCCATTGAGCAGCTCAAGATTCACGGCGAGCGGCTGGGGATACGGGTTGTCGCCCACAAGCACGGTGGCGATCCGGCGGCGGTGGTGTATGACGCTCTTGAGGCGGCGCAGGCCGGCGGCGGTGATCTTATCATCGCGGATACCGCAGGCCGGATGCATACCAAGTCGGCGCTACTTGAAGAGTTAAAAAAGATAGACCGCATTGTGGAAAACAGGGCAAAGGGTGCGTGTTATATCAAATACCTCGTGCTTGACGCCACCACTGGACGGAACGCAATGGTTCAGGCCGAGACCTTTCGTGATGTGGTTGCTCTGGACGGGGCGATTCTCACGAAGCTGGACTCAAGTGCCAAAGGCGGGGTGGTTTTTTCCCTGGCTGGGGAACTGGGTTTGCCTGTGATTTTTGTCTGTAACGGAGAAAAGTATGAGGACATCAGCAATTTCGATCCTCACGACTACGCCACAACCTTTGTTGGCCTTGCGTAAAGCCAAAGCCTTCATGATGGCGTTGTTTCTGTTGCTGGCGTTTGAAAGCGCGACGGCGGAAGACTGGTACCTGTCTAACGCTGCTGGTATGACGCTTGAGCCACTCTATTCCCGATTCGTTGCCCTGCGCGAACGTTATTGCCTGTCGATTGATGAAGCGAGCGAGGGAAAACTTCCCGCGATCCTGCTTCCTTACTACGACAGCGCTTTTTGTATTGAACTACATACGCTGTATGAAAACGGGGTCGAGGCGCGGCAACAATGGATATTCAAAGACAGCACAGGAACCACGCGGCTTGTTTCCGTCTTTGATGAAGCCTCCAGCGGTTTTATCGAAGTCTACAACCCGGACTACCTGATAAGCGAAGAGCGCCAGTTCGCGGAAGATGGCTCCGAAACCTTTGCCGACTACTTCTACAACGGGAAAACACTCGTCCGCGTGGAAACCAGCGTTCGCGCCGCATCCGCCGAAGATGGTGAGTTATCGCCCCTAACGCTCCTCACCACCGACTATTATCGTTATACCCGTGCCGCGTCCCTCCGCGCTGTTGTGCGGGTGTACCATACGGCTGCTGAAGACGAAGTGTCTGGCGCGGCCTCTGCGGAAGTGTCTGGTACCGGTGTAGTATCTGGCACCGCACCGGTTATTGCGGGGATGCGGACAACGCGGCTCCAGTTCCCACGCCCCGGTTCCGCGCCAGACATCAACTTTATCAGCCCTAGCAATGTCTACAGCGCAAGCGCTTTGCCAGAAACAGCCTCCGCCGTGAGTGGCGAAGAGGTTGTTTTTACCACTGATGAGCGAGGGCGCATCCTCACCGAAACGCGGCGGGACGCGGAAGGTACGGTCGTGAGTGAAACTCATCAAACATGGAACGGAGACCGACTTGTCGTAGTCGTGTGGAAAAGCGGTAATAATGAGCGCCGTACAGAGTTTGAGTATAATCAGAACAATGACCGTATCATGGAACGGAACTACAACAACGACATACTGGAACGAACCGTGCAACAGGACAGCACGGGAACCAATCGGGAAATCGAAGAACTATACCTGAACGGCGTCCCCATGCTTCGTGCTGTTTGGGAAAACGGGCGAAAAGTATCGGAGGAGCGCTTACCAGTAGCGCCGTAAAGCCCCCGCCGTCCATGCCAAACTTGACCCGCAGATTTCTCACATCCATGCTATACTCTCTTAAAAGCCGAAAATTCTGAGAGGGAAATATGGCAGAAGGGAAAAGCTTCAACACGAAAGAAGAATTCGCATGGTTGGATTTTCATTCCATCCGGCTGAGGAAACCGCGCCACTGGATAAGCTCACACTCTTTCGGATATACGCGCTGAAAATCCTGAAACAGTAGCCCGCGATAACAACTGAGCCGCGGCCTATGGTTCGCACACTCCACCGGACGGGTCATTTCCCATGAGATACACACCTCACCGCGAACTTATGCCGGAGATTAACAAAGAGTTTCAACCTGATTAACGCACCGCCGTATAGCCAAGTTTCTCATGCCACCGCAGTCCTCTGGAGCTAACGTTTAACGAGAACGAGCGGGGGAAGTGTGTGTGTACTTTACGGAAAACTATAACACCCCGCTCGATATAAACATAAAAAAGAATGGGCAGAAGTTTATTCTGACAAAATATGCAGTTATGTTTCAGGTATTATAAACAACGATTCAATTGTATATTTAAGAGCTGTATTTGAAAGACAGCCGACCAAAACGGAAAAGGTGGATATTTTTACTATACAGGAGATACCTGGCAGCTTAACAGAGCGGAACAAATATTTCTTGAAAAGTTTCCTGATTATGCCGTTTATAAAAAGGTTCTTTATTACAAACATCAGTGTAATCTGCGTAATCTGTGGACATTTTGCATCTCCATTCACGTCAGTATCCGCTGTATTTCCTCGTACAGCGGGGCTACTTTTGAGAATATCTTTTCAAATATACGGCTGTATATCTCCTCATAAACTTCATGCTCGTTACAGTCTGGGAGGAATTCGTCTTTAACATGACACATCGCTTTGATGCCTTCTTCCCATGACGAAAATACACCTTTTGATTTAAACGCCGCGAGCGATGAGCCGATGCCTGACGCTTCGTAGGTTTGAATGCGGTAAACCGGAAGTCCAAACATGGACGCAGTTATGCGGCAGACCGCGTCGCTTTTACTGCCGCCTCCACCAACGTATATTTCTTTGACGGTGAGTTTGCCGCGTTTTTCCATGCCGCGCAACCCTTCCATTAGGGCGAAGTTTATGCCTTCGATGATGGAACGGTAAAGATGTATGCGGGTATGCGTCTGCGAAAACCCAAGCACCGCGCCGCGAGCAAAGGGCATGGTAACGCCGGGGGAAAAATACGGCTCCATGATGAGACCGTCACATCCGGGCTTTATATCCTTGAGTTTTTCGTCAAGCAACTGTTCGGCGCTTACGTGCAGCTTTTCTGCGGCGGCTGTTTCTTTTGCGGCGAATTCACGCTTAAACCATGAGAGAAGCCAGTAGCCACGATAAATCTGCACTTCGGGATTAAAATAACCCGGAACAACAGCGGCATAAGCGGGCATAAAGGGAAGCGGCTCAAAATATGTCTGAGAAGAAAGCTGAACAGTCGCAGTGGTACCAAAACTGAGCGCAGCTTTATTGGATGACAACACTGAAAGACCGAGTGTTTCACAGCCCTTATCGCTGCCTGTGGCAATCAAGGGAAGCCCCGCAGTCAGACCGGTTTCTTCAGACGCGCGCGCGGTAATTTCGCCAAGCACACTGCACGGTTCCATCACGGGAAACAGTTTGTCGTCGCTTATTTCAAAAATGAGGCGGCGTATATCGCCCTTTGTCATCCAGTTGCGTGTTTTTGAGTCAAAAGGGATGTGGCCAATCACGCTGGCGTTAGAATCAACTAAATTGCCACAGAGCTTATAGGAAAGCCATGTTGAAATCAGTACAAACTTGTGGGTTTTTCCCCATATTTCTGGCTGATTAACCATGATCCAGTTGCAGGCGCTGACCCTGCGCTGCAATTCCACGCCTTCAAGGGCTTTGGCAAGGCTCAGTATGAGTCGCGTTTTACCGCGCAGGGGCGGCAGCTTTGCCTCACGATCATCGCTCCAGACAATAACGTCGCGTAGGGGCGCGTTGTTTTTGTCCAGACAGAGACAGGTATCGCGGATTGTGGTGCAGGTTACGGCGATAATGTTGGGCCAGAGCGCGCCGGCGTTCTGTTTGAGCGCCCGGCTTGATTCGCATAAGCTGTTCCAGTAAAAATCCGGCTTTTGTTCAGCCCAGAGCTGTTCTTTTGAAAAATACGGCTCTTCATAGATTTTCTGATGGGACGCGAGTATGTCGCCCTTCATGTTTACCAGTAACGCACGCGCACTCTGCGTTCCCATGTCATACGTTAATACCAATGGTTCACCCATTTTCGTCCTCCTCTGCGAGAATATTGCTCGACGCGATAATATCAACACCCAGTCCAAGCGCGTTTGGTATAACCGTGTCCCCGATAAGAAGCGGCTGTGTTATGACAACATTAGCCAGCAGCTTCATTACATCCATTATGTTAGCCTTTGGAATAGGCGCTGCTGTCCGCACAGGCAATGTTTTGTTAAACGAAGTGCGAACAGTGCTGGTGAGGGTACGTGTAGGGCAGGTCATTTCACTTAACGCAAAATCCGTGCCGCGCGCACAGGTGTTGCCGCTGAACAGCCACGCGCTGTCTTTTTTTTCGGCCTGAATCCGGCAGCCGTTTGGACAAACGATACACAGTATTTGTTTCACGTATCCTCCATAAGATTGAGTATAACTCATGTTACGCTCGTTCAGCTATACTTTCGCGCCTTTGGATTTTTGATTTTCATACCTTGAAAAACGTCTGATACTCCTTGGGTGTAACGCCGCTGAACTTCTTAAACACTTTCGTAAAGTAGTTCGCATCGTTGAAGCCCACTCTGCTCGCGATTTCCTGTATCTGCGCTGTGTTGTCCTCCTTTATAAAGCGCTTGGCCATTTCAATCCGAATTCGGCGGATATAGCTGGAGAACGTGGTTTTCATCTCCTTCTGAAACAGATGGGACAAGTAATACTTGCTGACAAAAACTGCGTCGGCGACCGCGCTGAGACTCAAGTCTGAGGCGTAATGATGCCGGACATACTCAATAGCTCTGGACAGGGGCTGGCTAGTTTGCCTCTGGGTACGGTTTTGATACACAGTGTCAATGAAGCGCTCCATCGCCTGTGTGGTGAGGAAACAAAGGTGTTCAAAGTCAGTGCTATCCTCGCAGATTTCAAACGAATCTTTGGTAATACGCTTGACGTCGCGCAGAGGCGCGCCCGCATCCACAGCAGCGCGGGACAAAAAGGCGACCAGTTCAAACAGCTTTACCCGAATTGTATCCAAGTTCCCTTCAGCCAGATAGAAGATTTCGCCAAGGAGGTTATTGAGAATCTTCGTTGCCTGCTGTTTGTTTCCGCTCTGGACAAAGGCGATAAGTTCCTTTTCCGTTTCAACCGGATAGGCCAGCACCGTGCTTCGTTCTTCTAGCTTGATGAGTTCAGCCGCGGCTATGTTCCGGTCGATCAGCAGTTCAGATATACGCGCCTGCTGTTCCGCGATCTGGGCGCGTTGGTTCAGGTAACGGCTGTGTTCTTTGGTAAGGCTATCAACGATGATGAAGAGCAGTTGCGCGAGACTGGATATATTCTCGCAGGAACACGAGGGCGTGTTACGCAAAAAGTCTTCTGAACTGAGGTTGATGAGCATATCCCGTGTATGTTCCTCTATCTCCAGAACCGCGATTTCGTCCGCGTCCCAGAGTATAGTTGGCCCGCACGCAATGGAACCCACAAGGCGCTCGTTGAACATAACCGGCGAGGAACACATGATGAGGCCGCAACCACAGGCGTAGATGTATGGATCGCCGAGATCTGAGGACATGATTCCCCCGTATGTGAGGTATTCGCGGCATTTCCAGCAGTTCTTGGTCGCGGCGCATACTGACCCACTTTTCCGGTTAACAAGCACTTCCCGGCCAGACTCGTCAAACAGGGCAAGATCCAATCCACTGACCACAGAAAAGTATCTGAACAGCTTTTTAAGCTGTTCCAGATCAAGGAGTTCTTTTAACAGTGGCGTTTCAGAGCGTCTATGGTTTAACACAGGCGCGCCTAATCTTTTCGTGTTCATGGGTAAGTATAGCATACACCATCTTGCCCATGATCTGTTGACACTTGTTCCAGAATCTTCCGATGTATGTCTCTCATCGACACCGGTGCGTGCGTCTCCGGCACCAACTCACG
>JAITIX010000119.1 GCA_031279205.1 Treponema sp.
CTCTGAGCATCGACTGAGACTCTCTGAGCATCGATGAAGACTCTCTGAGCATCGACTGAGACTCTCTGAGCATCGATGAAGACTCTCTGAGCATCGACTGAGACTCTCTGAGCATCGACTGAGACTCTCTGAGCATCGATGAAGACTCTCTGAGCATCGACTGAGACTCTCTGAGCATCGATGAAGACTCTCTGAGCATCGATGAAGACTCTTTGAACCTTTGCTGGAGTTTTTTAGTCTTCGCCGACATTCGGAGCGTATCTGTCGATGTTCGGAGGGTATATCGCAGACACGCGAATGGGGTTTGGGGCAGGTATACTTTGTGATAGAGTCGGGGTTCGTCGGCACTGTCAACAAATTAAGAATTCTTGTCCAGTAAGCCGCATAATCTGTGGGCATCTTTTGTTTTCCGTCTGCTTAAGTGTAAATCTAATGCAAAGGTTTGCATAATTTGATTGACAGGGAAAAAGAGGACTCGTATACTAATGACGCAATTCGTTTAGGAGTCTTCTATAAAATGTTATCTGTGCTTATCATTGGAACCGGCGGTATAGCCCGCCTTCATGCCGAGGCATACCGGAATATGGGAAAGTCTGTCCGTATCAGCGGTATTGTTGATACAGACCGGGATCGAGCGGCGGTGTTTGCCCGTAAGCATGAACTGGCTGACGCGCCCGGGTTCAGTCTCTATACCGACTATCATGAAGCCCTGTCCAAGGGTTGCTTTGACCTTGTTTCCATCTGCACGCCGCCACCTTTCCATTGCGCCATGAGCATAGACAGCCTTAACGCTGGCGCTCATGTGCTGCTGGAGAAACCAATGGCGCTGTCGCTGGAGGAATGCGACCGCATACTGGAAGCAGCGGAAAAGGCTGGCCGGTGCGTGTCGGTAATGGCGCAGAACCGCTATGACACCAGTAAGGCGCGTATCCACCGACTCATTAGCGAAGGGTATTGCGGCAGGGTGCTATATGCGCAGGCGTACTCAGCGTGGTGGCGCGGCGCGGAGTATTACGACACGTGGCATGGCTCATGGGAGACCGAAGGCGGCGGTTGCGCGCTTAATCTGGCGGTACACCAAATCGACCTGATGCTGTGGCTTGCCGGAAGTATCGGGGAACTTACGGCGTTTATTGCCAACGTTAATCATAGCAATGCTGAGGTGGAAGACCTTGCGCTCGGCATCGTGCGCTTTAACAGCGGCGCGGCAGCGGGCGGCTTGGGGGAGCTACTGGGATCAACGGTTCACCACGGCGAGGGACAACGCTTGCTCTTCCAGACGGAACGGGCGGGACTGGCGTTCCCGTTCCAGATAACGGCAAGCAGAGCAAGGACGGGCGGGACGCCGGAGAACGACCCTGAAACAGTGGCGGAACTGACAGCGCTCTGCGATAGGTACCCGCCATTAGCAGTGGAAGGGTTTGAGGGGCAAATCCGCGACTTTGTGTCGCTCATTGAGACCGGCGCCACTTCTCCGTTTCTGCCGGACGGCAAGAGCGGACGCGCTGCCATTGAGGTGGTGATGGCGCTGTACAAGTCCGCTGCCGCTAAGAGATCGGTCGACCTTCCCTTGCTGCCGGACGATCCGTTTTACACGAGAGCGGGCTTACTGGAACACGCGCCGTATTATAATAGAAGGGCTTGAGATGACCAGTCTTAAGGATGTGGCCGTATATACTGGCTTATCCATCAGTACTGTTTCCCGAACACTGAGTGGAGCCTCTTATGTCAAAGAGGAAACGCGGCAGAGGGTGTTGGAAGCGGTGCGTATCCTCAACTACAGCCCCAATCTGCTGGCGCAGGGTCTCAAAAAGGGGCGCAGTAACACTGTTGTTCTTATGATTCCCAGTATTCAGAACATGATTTATCCTGACCTTACGCGCGGCGTTGAAGACACGGCCCGTAAAAAGGGCTTTACAGTGATACTCTGCAACACTGATGAAAGCGTTGATATTGAAAAGGCTTACCTCAAAGCCCTCAAACCCCGCCTTATCGACGGTTTTATCATCGCGTCAATGATGCCGCACTCAACTCATATACAGCAGTTGCGGAAGGAACAGTGTCCGGTAGTGCTGGCGCTTCGCGCCTGTGATACTGACATTGACGCGGTTGTTATCAATAACTGCAAGGCGGCGTATACTGGCACAAAGTACCTGATTGAGCGGGGGCATCGTGAAATTGCTATTGCTCTGGGCGACGAGACAGTGCCGCTCTATGCGGAGCGCTACAATGGTTACCGGCAGGCCTTGGTAGAGGCAGACATCGCTGTTGATGAGGCGCTGGTCATGCGGGAACGTTACGGCGTCAGTAGCTTTTACAGTATGACGACGGCGTTACTTGAGAGGGGTATTCGTCCTGACGCCTTTTTTGCTACTAACGATGAGCGGGCAATCGTGATTATGCGCGCGCTTTACGACGCGGGGGTCTCGATACCGGCTGATGTATCGGTGATGGGTTTTGATAATGTTACGATGGCAGCGCTGGTAGAACCGCCGCTTTCGACCATTGCCCAGCCGTTCTACAACATTGGTGCGCTGGCAATGGAAAAACTGATTTACCAGATTCAGTATAAAGAGAAACACGGGATACTCGACGAGCCGGTGATTGACACTGTTGACACCTCGCTCATCGTTCGCAAATCAACAAGATAGGATGGTAGCTTTATGAGAAAGACAGGGATCATAAGCGGTGGCCGACGCGGTATTGGTCGAGCCATTGCGGTACAGCTTGCCCGCGATGGTTTTAACGTGGTGATCAATGGCACAAGTCCCTTAGATACCGGTGATGAGCTTTCGGACATTCGCGCTGCTGGCGACTGCCTTTACATACAGGCTGACATTGCTAAGGCCGTAGACCGGCAACGGCTCGTTGACGAGACTGTGCAACGCTTCGGCGCGATTCATGTGTTGGTGAACAACGCAGGCGTTGCGCCGTTGGAACGCGCCGACCTGCTAGAGATGAGTGAGGAAAGCTACGACCGTGTAATGAACATCAATGCTAAGGCGGTGATGTTTCTGACTCAGGCTGTGGCGAAACAGATGATTAAACAAGAGGTTTACGGGAAAAAGCGGGGAACCATTATCAACATATCGTCGTGTTCCGCGGCAGTGTCATCAATAAGTCGTGGTGAATACTGCATTTCTAAGGCGAGCGTCTCCATGCTGACAATGCTTTACGCGGCTCGCCTTGCCCGCGATGGTATACTGGTTCACGAGATACGCCCCGGGGTCATCAGTACCGACATGACCAGCGGCGTTAAGGACAAGTACGATGACCTGATCCAGCAGGGCAGCTTCCCGATTGCCCGCTGGGGTCAGCCTGAGGACGTAGCCGCAGCAGTCTCGGTGTTTGCCGGCGACGCCTTTCTGTACACCACTGGTAACTATATAGACGTGGACGGTGGCTTTCATATCCGGCGTCTATAATCCTAAGGAAGAAATATGAACAATATTTTATTTGAACCGTTCAAACTCAATGACTGCCTCATCAACAACCGTTTTGTGGCGCAGGCAATGGAAGGCAATGACGCTGATAAGGGCGGCGTACCCTCGGAGCGCAGCATTAACCGGTATCGTGAACTGGGGAGGGGCGAATGGGGGCTGGTACTTGTGGAGGCAATTTCGGTGGTGGAAACTTCGCTGGCTCGCGTCAATGGCATGATCCTCAACCGCAAGAACCTTGATGCGTTTAAGCGCTTGGTTGACGCCTACAAAACAGCCAATCCAACCGGCTGTCTGCTCTTCCAGCTTACCCATTCAGGAGAACAGAGCGGGGCCTTTGCTGATAAGACCAGCCTCGCCGTTGAAAAGCCTGCTCTCCGCTACCTGAGTGCCAGTGAAATCGCAGGTGTCAGGGAGGCCTTTGTTACCGCCGCGCTCTTGGCGGTGGAAGCGGGCGCTGACGGGATCGACTTCAAGATGTGCCATGGCTACCTCGGCGCGGAGATACTGCGCCCGAACAACACCCGCGCCGATGAATGGGGCGGGTGTTTTGAGAACCGCACCCGCCTCCTCCGCGAAGCTGTTACTGAACTCAAGGCGCGGCTCCCCCAGCGCTTCATACTTGGTTCACGACTGTCGATGTATGAGGGCATTCGTGGCGGCTGTGGTACTGCCGGCTCAGGCGAGATCGTCGAAGACCTCAGCGAGATGCTCAACGTTATTCGCCTTATGGACGAGCTGGGCATGGATTACGTCAATGTGTCGGCGGGGATTCCTGCGCTCACCGGTGCTATCACTCGCCCGACTGAGCCGTCGAAGTACCTTGCCCTGCACCACTTGCGTTACACCAAAACAGTGCGCGAGCTTATTGTGAGCGAACAGCGTCGTCTCAAAGTGATTGGTTCGGCTTACTCAAGCCATAAGGCGGGGTCCTTAGCGGTGATGGAGGAGATGCTCACTAAGGGTTATACCGACCTCTGCGGCTTTGGGCGACAAATCTTCGCCGATCCGCTGACGCCCAAAAAGCTCAGCGCCAGTGAGCCGGTCAACTGGTGCGTACTGTGTTCCGCCTGTAGCAGGCTGATGGCAGCCCAGCACAACGACGGTTGTGCGGTCTACAATGATTTCTATAAACAAGAGTTGAGAACGCTTAGATGAGCAACACACTGTCGTTCCTAGGGCAAGCCGTAACAGTATGCCCATCTGTTTTTGACACCCTTATCGTGGGTACTGGCGCTGCGGCCTATAACGCAGCGCTCCACCTCTTCGACCGCGGCGTTAGTAACATTGCGCTCCTCACAGAAGACCGGCTCGGCGGCACGTCGCGTAACACCGGCTCGGACAAGCAGACCTACTACAAGGTCGCCTGCGCTGGTACTACGCCGGATACGCCTCGCGCTATGGCGGCAACGCTGTTCTCTGGAGGTTCCATGGATGGGGACCTTGCGCTCTGTGAAGCTGCTCACTCCCTGCAAGAATTTTTCCACCTTGTAGGCATTGGCGTTGTCTTTCCCCATAACCGCTACGGTGAGTTTGCTGGTTATAAGACCGATCACGATCCCCTTGAACGCGCATCCTCCACTGGTCCGTACACGTCGCGGCAGATGACCGAGCATCTTGAGACGGAGGTTTACCGCCGGAGTATCCGCCTCATCGACAAGACGCGGGTGATAAAGCTACTCACCAGCGTGGGTGATAAGGCGCGGGCTTACGGGGTCTTGTGTCTGGAGCAGGAGAACGCCTTTTGCGTCTACCTTGCCCGCTATATCATCTTTGCCACTGGCGGACCCGCCGGACTGTACCGCGAAACCGTGTACCCGCTGAAGCACTTCGGCGCTTCAGGCGTACTTGCCCGTGAAGGCGTCGAATTCGCCAATCTCACCGAATGGCAGTACGGCATTGGCTCGACAAAGTTCCGCTGGAACCTGTCGGGAAGCTACCAGCAGGTGATCCCACGCTATGTGGCGATTGACACTGCTGGTCGTGAACACGAGTTTTTGCGCGATTACTTCCCCACCATGAAACAGTTAAGCGCCGCGGTGTTTCTGAAAGGCTATCAGTGGCCATTTGATCCAGCAAAGCTCGGCGATGACGGTTCCTCCCTTATCGACTGCGCTGTCTACCGTGAAAAGTACCTCAACGACAGGCGCGTCTACCTCGATTTCATACATAACCCTGCTGGAGACTTCTCGCTAGATACCATCGACCGAACAGCATACACCTACCTTGCCCGCTCCGATGCCCTCGCCGCGACGCCGGTTGAGCGCCTCCAGCGACTGAACCCACAGGCGTATCAGCTATACCAATCCCATGGCATTGATCCAGTAAGCGAGTACATTGAGATTGATGTGTTACCTCAGCACCACAACGGTGGCGTGGCAGTGAACATCTGGTGGGAGACCTCGATTAAGCGCCTCTTTGCCATTGGCGAATGTGCTGGAACTCACGGCGTCAAACGTCCTGGAGGGAGCGCCTTGAACGCGGGTCAGGTCGGCGGTTTACGCGCTGCCGAGTACATCGCGTGGAACATTGCGGTGCCAGACACTTTTTTTGACAACGCCGGCGCGGTCGTGGTTCAAGCTAGTAACAGTCTGGCATCATTCGAGCGGGTATTGGGCCGAGCGGTGTCTGGCGCCGCCAGCGCTGAGGAGCTTTTGCGCCGTTTGCAGTCGCTCAATTCCGCTACAGCTTCGTTCCTGCGGTCGAAGCAGCGACTTGCCGAGGGGCTTGCCAGTATCAAAGCGCTGGAACAGGAACCGTTCAGGACTGGCAACGGCGATTTGACAGCCCTGTTTTGTTTTAAGGAAACGCTGGTATTGAGCCGGCTTTTGTATGAGACCATCTTGTTCTATATAGAACAAGGCGGGAAAAGTCGCGGCTCGTATCTCATACTTGACGCGCTGAATGCCGACATCCCCCGCGCACCAGAACTGGACGCCACTTTTCACGACAAGGTACTGCGTTCACGTTACGACCCTGTCTCCGGCGCGGCGCTTATTGATGCGCGTCCCGTGCGCCCCATTCCCGACGCCGACACATGGTTTGAACGGGTATGGCATGATTACACGGCGGGGTACGGCTCTTCCGTATGAAAGTTGCTAACAATGGCAAATTATAGCAAACCAGATTCATGGGCGCTGAGAGCGCAGCGGGAAGGCTATCCAGCCCGGTCAGTATATAAACTGAGTGAGCTTAACGAACAGTTCAGCTTACTGCACCCACGTGGTGCGTCCATGCGCCGTATCCTCGACTTAGGCGCCGCCCCGGGAAGCTGGAGCCTCTATATTCTGCGGCATATCGGACAGACTTGCCAACTCACCGCCTGTGATCTATCGCCCCTGTCGCGGGTTCATGACAAGGGGCTATTCGACCGCGACAACTTCTTCTTTATACAGGGAGACCTGACCCATGAGGCGACGCGAGCCGCGATACTGGAACGCGCGCCCTATCATGTGGTAATCAGTGACGCCGCCCCGTCAACCATGGGGAGCCGCTCCATCGACACGCTTCGCTCCCTTGCTCTTGCCGAAACCGCTCTCTTCTACGCCGAGACCACGCTGGCGACCGGTGGCAACTTCGCGGTCAAGGTGTTTCAGGGCGGCGATACCACCACGCTCCTCAAACGCCTGCGCGAAGTCTTCACCAGCGCGAGGAGCTTTAAGCCAAAAGCCTGCCGCCGTGAGTCCTTTGAGACGTATTATCTGGGGCTTGGGAAGAAGTGATACACCGCATATCGTTAGGGTAATTATGAAGCAACCAGCACGGTATTACACACAAT
>JAITIX010000026.1 GCA_031279205.1 Treponema sp.
CCTGTTGCGGCGATTCAGCCCGATCCGGGAGGTTTTGTCAGCGTTTTGGTACTGGATATGGATGCCTATACAGAAAAGCACGGCAATAAGGCGATACGAAAAAATCTGACGATTCCCGCGTGGCTTAATACCTTTGCGGAACGGGAGAACGCCACTTCTTGACTGGGGAAACGCTTGACGGCTTTCCACATCCTACCTACGCGCGGTGGCGCAGTATCCCGCCGCGCCACTGCTGTCTCACCCAGTCGCGATTGCCCGTTCCAGTTTATCCCGCGCCGCGCTGTAGTCTATCACCTGTGGAACATGGCTGTACCGTTCCATCATGCGCCAGCTCTTATGTCCGGCCAACGCCTGTATCTCAAGATCGCTTATACCCGCCATGCGTCCTAACGTGATGTAGGCGTGGCGTAGCCCGTGATAAGTGAGATGCCGCGCCTTGATCTGCGCCTCATCAATCCCGATAGCGGACATGGCGCGGCGGAACGCATCCCAAAACCACCCCGCGCCGATAGGCGCATTGCCCACGCCAGGGAACACAAATCCCGTGCTGCCGCCTAACTTGCCGAGCGCGTCCGCAACTACTCGCGGTATCGGCACAATACGCTCGCTTCCGCGCTTGGGCTGCTTATCCCCCTCAAGGTCGATCCAGTTGTGTTGTATCCTGATAATGCCGTCTCCGATGTCCTCCCAGCGCAAGCCCCGAACTTCTCCACGCCGCATACCGCATAGCGCGGCAAGCAGTACCGCAAGCCGGTCTCTGCCGCTCTTTATCGGTGCGTGGATGAGCGCTTCTACCTCGTCATTCGTCAAGACCCCACGCTCCCGTAGCCGCTCCCGCACCTTGTCTACTGACGCGAAAGGGTCTGCCGAAAGCTCTTGCCGTCTCACTGCGTACCGTATCGGCACCCG
Organism: Treponema sp.; assembly: GCA_031279205.1. Taxonomy (GTDB): domain Bacteria; phylum Spirochaetota; class Spirochaetia; order Treponematales; family Breznakiellaceae; genus JAIRMT01. Next base: position 910 of record JAITIX010000026.1, read on the forward strand.
CATAGCGCTAATGACAGCATTGACACGCCGCCCCGATAGTCCTCGCGTCTCTATCACCCATAGCTTCCAGTCCTCAATCGCGCCCGCCGTGAGTGCGCCGAGCGACAGCCCGCGGAATCCTTGATACGTCTTGACATAGGTCTCTATGTTACGCCGGTTGTCTGCGATATATGCTACTGATAGCGCCTCGCCGTCTACTTTAGCTTTCTTGCGGGCGTAAGGGCTATCCGCGCGCCAAAAGTCAAGCAGATACTGAATGAAGCCCTTGCCCGATAGCTTGCCGGAGTTGGCGGCTACGGTCTCCGCTACAGAATGCGCCGGCACTGGCGATAACTGGCGCCTGAGGTAGTCGATGAGCAACATCGCCCCTGCTTGTGCCGCCGCCTTGGTTCGCGGCTCCCGGTACTGGGCAAGTTCCGGCGGCAAGTTGGCAAAACTCTTAGACTCCCACTTGGCGCATACCTCTACAGGTAAGCCTGATACTGGGTAGATGGTAAGCTGATACCGCTTGGTATCAGGTCGGCGGTAGATATGATACGGTCCCGCAATCCTTGACATAATAGCCTCCTGTATAATCCGACGATAACCCTACGGTCAGGTTATCGGTCTATGACTGGATACAGGCGGACTTGTAATTACTTGTACTACAAAAAGTTAGATGGGTGGATGACGGGTTTTGAACCCGCGACAACCAGATCCACAATCTGGGACTCTACCACTGAGCTACATCCACCATTTACTCTTACTATCCAACATACAGACCCATTTGTCAAGCGACTCGGCTGTATATTTCTCCGTTAGTAAGTCCCTACTTCTTCTCCCTCATCTTCCGAAACGCCTCGGCAAACGGGTTGTACATGGTTCCATCGTCGGAACGAGGACGCTCGCTTCGTTCCCGATGCGGCGGCTCTGGCACAGCAGGCCTCTCTCCACCGCGTTCCCGATGCGGTAACGCGGGCTTGGCGTCGCCTGCCTCAGTTTCCACTTTCACCACCACCCGTTTCTTGCCCACAACCGCCTCTTTCATGGGCAAAGCAGCCGAGACCGTGCCAATACTCGCCGGAGGCTGAGTCTTGCGGGAAAGACCGATACGCCTGCGATCCATATCCAGACTGAGAACACGGAACTCAAACACATCACCCACCTTCACCACATCCATCGGGTCTTTCACAAAGTCGTTACTCAGCTCGGAAATATGAACCAGCGCCGTCTCCTTGATCCCCAGGTCAACAAACGCGCCAAAATCAACCACGTTCTTGATCTTGCCGGTGATGAGCATACCCTCATGCAAGTCCTCAAACGCAAGCACGCCCTTGCGCGTAAGCGGCTTAGGATAGCTCTCACGCGGGTCCCGGTTAGGCTTCTTGAGTTCGTCAACAATGTCGCTGATCGTGGTGTCGCCCACGCCATGCTGTTCCTTCAGCACCCTGATGACTTCAGTACTCAGATTGCCAGCGCTACTTGTGGAGAGAAGCGTTTCACGGATCGCCCGTGCCACGCCATAGTTCTCTGGATGAACCCAGGTGTTGTCCAGCGATTCAAGGCTTTCCGGTATCTTGAGAAAACCAGCGCATTGCTCAAAACTCTTTGGCCCCATGCCCGTAATCTGAATCAGCTCCGCACGACTCGTGATCTTCCCCTTGCCCTCACGGTACTTCACGATTTTCTTGGCAAGAGAACTGTTAATGCCAGACACATAGCGCAGGAGCGAAGCGCTGGCAGTGTTAAGATTCACCCCTACATTGTTCACCACCGAGGAAACAACCTCGTCCAGAGTCTCGGAGAGCTTTTTCTGATTCACATCATGCTGATACAGGCCAACGCCAATGGATTTGGGGTCAATCTTCACCAATTCCGCCAGCGGGTCTTGCAGGCGACGGCCAATGGAGATAGCGCCGCGAATGGTCAGGTCAAGGTCAGGGAACTCCTCCCGCGCTATATCGCTTGCCGAATACACCGACGCGCCATCCTCATCAACCACCGTGTACAACACTTCAAGGTTATACTCCGCGATAAGCCGCGTTATAAGCTCCTGCACCTCGTGAGAGCCTGTGCCATTACCCACCGCGATAAGTTGTATGTCATAACGCTTGATCCCTTCGAGCAAAACCTTTTTCGCCTCTTCCGGTTTATGGTTATAGAAAACCACACTGCTCAGATACTTCCCCGTGTCGTCAAGAAAGGCGCATTTGGTTCCCGTTCTGATGCCTGGGTCTATACCCAACACCCGCGTTCCCTTGATAGGCTGCTGCATGAGCAGGTTTTTCAGGTTCTGGCTGAACACCGATATGCCATGTTCGTCAGCCTCGTCGCCCTTATCACCCCGAATCTCCCGAAGCACTGCCGGCGAAAGAAGACGCTTGAGTCCGTCCTCAATAGCTGTCGCGTGATAGTCATTATTAATGAGGTACTTCTGTCGCAGGAGACGCACCGCCGTGTTCTCGTCAACATCAATCGTAAACTCAAGCGCCCCTTCCCGCTCCCCGCGGTTAATCGCCAGAATCCGGTGCGGCTTTATCTGAGACAGAGGCTCAGTATAATCCCAGTACATAAGGTAGGTGGACGTTTTCTTCTTTTCCTCGTCGCCAATACCTTTGACAATGACCTGCCCATCTTTTTTATAGAAGGATTTGACCACGCTCCGGTTCTCCGGTTCTTGCGACACCCGCTCGGCAATGATGTCCATCGCGCCCTGCAAGGCATCGTCCACAGAACACACAGACAGTTCCGGATTTTCAGCGTTTTCACGCACAAACTCTACAGCCCTTGCCCTGAGCGCCTCTGCCTCAAGCTCCAGCATAGCCTCAGCCAGCGGTTCTAACCCCTTCTCCTGCGCGATCATGCCCCGCGTCTTCTTCTTCCGCTTATACGGCGCGTAGATATCCTCGATTTCCGCGAGAGTTGCCGCCTTCATAAGGTTATCATAGAGCGCCTCGGTGAGCTTTCCCCGCTCAAAGACCCCCCGAATCACCTCGATCCGCCTGGCCTCAAGGTTTTTCCCGCTCGTGAATAGGTGATCCACATCCCGAACCTGCACCTCGTCAAGACTGCCAGTTACCTCTTTTCGATACCGGGCGATAAACGGCACCGTGCTTCCCTCATTAAGAAGTCCAACCACCGCCGAAACCTGCCCTACCTTGACACTGAGTGTCTCCGCTATACGCTTCATCAGCGTAACTTCATTGACCAAAAGGCCGTCAATAAACTCCTGCGTGATTTCCATAGTTAAGATCATCATAGCAAGGCGCTCATGGCTGGGCAAGCATTGTGTCATGACAAACAACGGCGCTCGTTTAACCCATCAAACATATCCCATCTATGTATAGTGCAGCATGTCTATCCCCGCATCTTCCGGATGCACCTATTCATCGTGCAGGTACATCTATTCGTCGTGCAGGTACATCTATTCGTCGTGCAGGTATATCTATTTTGCTATACAGGTATATCTATTCGTCGTGCAGGTATATCTATTCGTTGTGCAGGTACATCTATTCGTCGTGCAGGTATATCTATTTTGCTATACAGGTACACCTATTCGTCGTGCAGGTACATCTATTCGTCGTGCAGGTATATCTATTCGTCGTGCAGGTATATCTATTTTACTATACAGGTACACCTATTCGTTGTGCAGGTACATCTATTCGTCGTGCAGGTATATCTATTCGTCATGCAGGTATATCTATTCGTCGTGCAGGTACATCTATTCGTCGTTGGGGAGTATGTAAACATCCCGGCGGTATGCCGGTGTTCTGGGGCTGTTGTCCGTGTCGGGCGTACTGTCCATCTGGGTTTCCTGGTTATGTTTCCCTATCTGGCGGGCATGTATCTGGGTAATGTCATTGATAATCCGCGCCTGAAACTCCGCCATAGTTCCCGACTCCGGCGTTGGGTAGGACGTGGTTGAAAAAAGGGCTAGAGCGGTCTGGGGAACAGGACAAGCTGCGGTGGGCTTTTTTATTGATTTGGAGGATCACGATTATTTGCGCGTTATTGAAAAACATAACACGGAGGAACCGTCGTCCAACTTTGGCGCGCACGGGCGGCACTGCGGGGCGTTTTACTTGTCGGGATTTGAAGTGCGGATGCGGCGGTTGCGGCTAATGACAAAAAGACCCGCCTGAGCGGGTCTTTTTTTTGCCAAGGGCCTTTTGTCAATCCACAGGCCTGCGTGGAGCGCGTTATGTCGCCACAGCGCCTTAATGGTGTCAGACACCTTACGGGCAGGCGGCGGCTTTAGTTCCCGAAGGCCTGCTCCAAGTCTCCGATGATGTCGCGGATATTCTCAGTGCCTATCGAGAGGCGTACTGTGTTCGGCTTGATGCCTTGTTCCGCGAGTTCTTCTGCTGTGCATTGGGAATGAGTCGTGGTTGCCGGATGTATGACAAGGGACTTCACATCCGCAACATTGGCGAGGAGTGAGAATATCTGAAGCCGGTCAATGAAGTCCTGCGCTTCTTTCTGACCGCCTTTGATCTCAAAGGTGAAGATGGAGGCCGCGCCATTGGGGAAGTATTTCTTGTAAAGCGCGTTGCTTGGATCGTCTGGCAGCGAGGGGTGATGAACCTTTTCCACTTTGGGATGCTTGGTGAGGTAATCGACGACTTTGAGTGCGTTTTCCACATGGCGTTCCACGCGCAGGGAGAGGGTTTCCACGCCCTGTAATAGGAGGAAGGCGTTAAACGGGGAGATGCATGCGCCGGTGTCGCGCAGCAGTATGGCGCGCGCACGTATTGCAAAGGCTGCGGGGCCTGCGGCGGCGACAAAGGAGAGGCCGTGATAGCTGGGGCATGGCTCGGTCAGACCGGGGAACTTGCCGCTTGCTACCCAGTCGAATTTGCCGCTGTCCACGATGATGCCGCCGATAGAGTTTCCATGACCGCCCAGAAACTTGGTTGCCGAATGAACGATGATGTCCGCGCCATACTCGATGGGGCGAAGCAGGTAGGGTGTGGTGAAGGTTGCGTCCACGATGAGCGGGATTTTGTGGCTGTGCGCCAGTGTTGCCAGTGCCTCAATGTCGATGATGTTCGAGTTGGGGTTTCCCAAGGTTTCGATGAGAATTGCCTTGGTGTTGGGCTGTATTGCCTTGGCGAAACTGTCCACTCCTGACTCGTCTGGATCAACAAAGGTTGTGGTGATGCCGTAGAGCGGCAGGGTGTGGCGGAGCAGGTTGTAGGTGCCGCCGTAGATGGTTTTTTCGGCGACGATGTGTTCCCCGGTCTGTGCGAGGTTGAGGATGCTGTAGGTAATAGCTGCCGCGCCTGAAGCCAGAGCCAGCGCTGCCACGCCGCCTTCCAGCGCGGCGATACGTTTCTCCAGCACGTCCTGTGTTGAGTTGGTGAGCCGGTTGTAGATGTTACCTGGGTCTGTGAGTCCAAAACGTGCGGCTGCGTGTGCTGAGTTGTGGAACACATACGATGTGGTTTGATAAATAGGAACCGCCCGCGCGTCGCTTGCGGGGTCGGCTTCTTCCTGACCGATGTGAATCTGTTTGGTCTCAAACGCCCACTTGTCGATATTAGTTTTTTTCGCCATAGAATTTCCTTATATGAGGGAATAGCGCTTATTAATCTTACTAGCGCACTAGGATATTATCAGTCTCCGAATTGTATGTCAAGAACACATGGGGTTATTCCAAAGTATTTTCCGTCTGGGGTGCCGCTACAGCCACCTGTAGCGCTGGTACAGCTACCTGTAGCGCTGAGAGCCGGAGCGCGCCGTCTCTGGCGCTAACTTTGAATCCCTGTGGCTATTCCCCATTACCACGATCCCTGTGTATGATATGAGTGGAGGAAATGAAACCATGCATTATATATGGACTAGATGTGAAGATGATGAGGAAGAGGATGAGAAGGAAGAGGGGAAGTCGATGGGTGCAGACCCGCTGTTGAGCAAGATGCTCAAAACCAGAACGATTCTGCTTTCTGGCGAGATAAAGAAAGAGCTTGCCGAGCGGACAATCCGGCAGCTTTTGCTGTTGGAAGATATGGGCGATGATCCCATCCGTATCTTCATTGATTCGCCTGGGGGCGATGCGGACGCGGGTTACGCGATCTTCGACATGATCCGCTTTGTGAAGCCGCCGGTCTGGACCGTCGGCATGGGACTCGTGGCAAGCGCGGCGGCAATTATCCAGCTTGCAAGCCCCAAAGAGCAGCGAGTCGGCTTGCCAAACAGCCACTACCTCATCCACCAGCCGCTTTCGGGTATACGGGGCGTGGCAACGGACATCGAGATTCATGCGCGCGAACTGGATAAACTGCGCGACAAGATTAACCACCTCATCGCCGAAGAAACCGGCGCGCCATTTGAGCAAGTCGAGAAAGACACTGACCGCGATTACTGGATGAACGCCGACGAAGCCGTCAAATACGGACTCATCTCCAGAGTCATCACCACGCGCAGCGAACTCTCATAGAGGATGATATGACAACACAGGAAAGAACTTTTGTTATGCTGAAACCCGGGGTCTTACAACGCCGAATCGTCGGAGACGTACTCAGTTGCTTCGAGCGCAAGGGACTCAAGATTGTCGCGCTTAGGATACTGCGTATGGATAGGGCTATGGTCGAGGCGCATTACGCGGAACACAAGGGACGGGACTTTTACGACAAACTGGTGGAATACACCCTGTCAGGCCCCGTGATCGCTATGGTTATTGAAGGCGAGGAAGCCATCAGCGTAACGCGCCGTTTAGCGGGACCAACTGATTTCCACGAATCACAGCCCGGCACCATACGCGGGGACTTTGCGGCAAGAACACGGCTAAACATCGTCCACGCATCTGACTCAGCGGCAAGCGCCGCGCGGGAAATAGCGCTTTTCTTCAAAGCCCAAGATATTTGTGAATGGGAGGATGCCAATGCCCAGTGGTTCTAAGGTTCCTCACTGGAACTTGAATTCGATTTACCCCTCGTTTGACGCGCCAGAGTATAAGGGCGACCTGACGCGGCTTGGAGTCAGCACTGATACGCTCCTTGCCCTGCTGGGAAAGCCGCTGGATAACGAGCCGGAGGCTTTGCTGCGCCTCATCACTGCTTACGAGCAGGCGCACGATATTGCAGATAACCTCCTCGCCTATGCCGAGGCGGTTTACACGACTGACACCCGCGCGCCGTGCGCGCTTGCCGAAGTCAACGCCATTGAAGCAGCTTGTTTACCGCTGAGGAAGGCGGCGGTTGTTTTCCGTCAGCGCTTAAGCGAGGCCGCTGACTCAATGTCGCGTCTGCTTAACGATCCACAGCTTGCGCCATACGCTTTCTTTGTTAATAAAGAGATTACCGCAGCCCGTTTCCAGCTTTCCCCTGAAATGGAAGAGCTTGCCAATGACCTTTCCCGCTCCGGCGGCGACGCATGGACGCGGCTCCATGAGGCAATCTCCTCAACCGCTTCGGCGCTGTGGAACGAACAGAGCGGTGAGCGAAAAACCGTTATCCAACTGCGTAGCCTTGCCACCGATCCTGATCGGAGCGTGCGTGAGAAAGCCTTTTTGAAGGAAATCGAGGTGTGGAAATCCGTTGAGATACCCCTTGCCGCAGCGCTTAACGGCGTGAAGGGCGTAAGCATCACGCTGGACACGCGGCGTGGCTGGAATTCGCCCCTGCAAAAGTCGGCGTTTCAGTCGCGCGTCAGTGAAAAAACCCTGAACGCCCTCATTGCCGCGCTGGAAACGTCCCTGCCCCTGTTCCGCCACTACCTCAAGGATAAGGCGCGGGCGCTTGGTGTTGAGCAGTGCGCCTTCTACGACCTGTTCGCCCCACTTGGCGCTGAAAGCCGGAAGTGGACGTGGGAAGAAACGGCTGACTATATTCCCAAGCGCTTCGACGCCTTTGACCCTGATATGGGCGCTTTTGCCCGCTGTGCCTTTGAATCTGCCTGGATAGACGCGGAACCTCGCGCCGGCAAGGTCGGCGGCGCCTACTGCACAGGCTTCCCTCTCGCTGGTGAGTCGCGGATACTCTGCAACTTCGACGGCTCTTTTGACGCGATCTGCACAGTCGCCCACGAGCTGGGACACGCATGGCATCACGAGCTGATAAAAGACCTGCCGTCCAGCCTTGTCCACTATCCCATGACGCTGGCGGAAACAGCCAGCATCTTCGCCGAAACTCTCTTGTTCGAGAGCGCCCTCAACGACGCCCAACCATCTGCGCGGGCAGCCCTCATCGAAAGCAACCTCAAGGATGCTTGTCAGGTTATTGTTGACATACTCTCCCGTTTCTACTTTGAATGCGCCCTGTTTGAGGAACGCCGCCGCGCCGAAGTTTCCTCAGCCCGCCTCTGTGAGCTTATGCTTGACGCCCAGACCCGCACCTACGGCGACGGACTGGCAATACAGCACCCCTATATGTGGGCGGTGAAGGGGCATTACTACAGCCCTTCGCTGGCGTTTTACAATTACCCTTATGCCTTTGGCTTGCTCTTCTCGTTAAGCCTCTACGCCAAAGCCCAAGACAGCGGCGGCGCGACTTTCGCGCCAAGCTACCGCGCCTTACTCAAAGCCACAGGAAGCGCCAGCGCCGAAGAGGTAGCCCGTTCAGCCGGCTTCGATATTGAGCAGCAGGCGTTTTGGGATAAAGGCGTCGCCCTTATCGCCAACCGCGTAGAAGCCTTCAGTGCGGAGGTTCAGAAACAGTTAAAGGCGCTTGCTGAATGCCGTCAACAACCCAGTCAATGATTACCACGAGGCGTTTCTCGATGGCTGAGGGAATGTCGATCAGTGAGGCAATAAAGTCTGAGGCATCGGCGGCGGCGACACTGTACACCAGTAAGCCTTCGTCGATGAACTCAAAGTAAAGCTGGGCAATGAAGCGCCGTTCTTTGATAACTGGTACAAGCAGGTACGTCAGGCTCCTGAAGTTAGTCAGGGTATAACGGAGACCCATTACGTTGGCGACAAGACTGCCTTCGTAGTAGGAATTACCAAAGTTGGCGTCCTTGAGACGCATATACACGTTCTCCGACACTGGGACCGTGGTGGATGGAGGCGGGTCGGGAATCGCGATGGTTTTTCGCGCGCTTTCAATACGGGTTGCCTGTTCAAACAGCGGGATATACTTGTCGCGGGTGAACGAATGGTACAAACGCCCCTCAAGACCGCGTACCTGACTCAAGGCGTTGTACACACGGATAAGCCCCACGCTTTTGTCCAGCGGAAGCACCCGCAGTGATTCCGCCAGAAACGCGGGCTTGGCGCTGAGTATCGGCTCACTAAGCGGGATGCCCGACCACGAGGCGGGTGTCAGACGCAGGATGGATGCTTGCTCGCTGAAAACAAACAGACCTTCGCTGGAAAAGACTTTAGCGCGCTGCTCTTCATCCACCTGACATAGCTCGGCAAAAGAACGGCTCTGACTCCACGCGGGAAACACGCCCCATACCAAGCCCGCTAATAAGACCCACGCAAGTTTCTTCATTAATACGCTCCTCGTCCTCGAAACACCGCAACAATGGTTTGATACAGTATCCATATATCAAGCCACACCGACCAGCTTTGCAGATAGTAGGTGTCAAACAGCACACGCTCGTTATAGTCCGTATCAGAACGCCCGGATACCTGCCACAGTCCGCTTAAGCCCGGCTTAACGGAAAAGATACGCTTGAAGTCTTCACCATACTTTGGCACTTCGTCTTGAACAATGGGACGTGGACCCACAAGGCTCATTTCACCCTTGAGTACGTTGATAAGCTGGGGGAATTCGTCAAGGCTGGTGCGCCTGAGAAAGCGTCCCACTTTGGTAACACGGGGATCGTTCTTGATCTTGTGGCTTGCTTCCCATTCTTCACGCATGGTGGGATTTTCGGCAAGCAGTCTCTGTAGAAGCGCATCAGCGTCAATCACCATCGAGCGGAACTTGTACGCCTTAAAGGGCGTGCCGTTACACCCAAGCCGGCTGTGTCCGTATAATACAGGTCCTGGGGAACTCACTTTGACCACGAGGGCAAGGAGTAAAAGCACTGGCAGTATAACCAGACCAACGATTATCGTGATAACAATGTCCATAAAACGTTTTATAGCAAGGTTCCAGTCCATCTTCAAACGGTGGCTGGTAACAAAACCCAGAAGCCCGTCGAAGTCCCGCACCGTCATCCAGATATTTGTGGCGCGAAAGAAGTCGGGAATCAGCACGTTATACCTGAACGCCGATACCGAGTAGTTGAGCAGGCGCGTCAGTTCCTGCTCGTTAAGACCTTGCATTGCCACTATCGCCATCTTGATATTGTAGCGTCGCACCAGTTTCTCCCCCAAGTTTAGGTCGTACAAGATCGGCACCCCGCGATAGGCATCAGCTTCAGACTCTTCAGACAGGATCAGCACCGGCACGTAGCCGCACTTAACGCTGTCAAGCAGACGATCAATCACCAGCTTACCCAGCGCTCCACTTCCGTAGATAACCGCTGGTATGCCGCCCAAGCGCTTTTTCCGCAGCGCGTAGTGTGTAGCGCTCCGACACATAAGCAGTACAAAGGTAGAAAACACGAAGCTGATGGCAAAGGCGGCTGATATGGCGTCAAGTTGCTGGTTTTCTATGAAGCGGGATAGGATGATGCCGCCATGCACCATGAACGATGCGGTGGTAAAGCACTTGAATTCTTCCGACGGCGCGAGCGATACCCCCGGATACAGATTGTATAGCTGAAAGATGAGCAGAAAAACCGGCACATAAGGCCAGTAGGTAACAAAGGACTTGAAGTTAATGATGGAATGGTCGTAGAGGTTGACGACAAAAAAGCCGGTGCCAAAGGAAAGCATTACCGCGATGAGGTCTGAAAAGACAAGGGCTATGGCTATGATAGCAGAACTGGTATGATGATACCTCATACGATACCATGTATCAAATTCAGAAAGTGTCATTCAAGAATCATCGTCAAAAGACTTGGTTTTGACAAGAACCATGTTTTCTGATATGCGTTCTTGCGCGAGGGCTTGCTTTATAAAAGTAAACACGAAGGCTATCGTGGTTTATGATTCCCTTGACGAGAGTAGCCATGTAATCGCAAGGGCAAGGAGGTATATATGGCACTAGCAGAGCAGTCAGGACAGTCGGAGAGGGGACTGACGCGTCAGGATGTCTTGGCAATGTTTCAGGAGACGGACAGGCGGTTTCAGGAAAGCAAGGAAGAACACGACCGGATGATTGCGGAGGCGGAGAAGCGGTCTCAGGAGGCGGAGAAGCGGTCTCAGGAGTTAGACAAGGTGATCAGGGAAATGGCTGTGCGGTTTGACCGGCTGGCGAAGAATGTTGGGGGTCTTAACCGGTCTATAGGAGAACTGATAGAAACCTTGATTGCCGTGCGGCTGTGGGAAAAATTTGCCGCGTATCCGTATCAGCTCAAAAGGGCTTATCAACGGGTTCCCATTTATGACGAATGGCATGAACTGCAGACAGACATAGACATTCTGCTTTCTGATACGGAATGGTGTATGGCGGTTGAAGTGAAACGGGAAGCGGATGATAAAGACGTAGACCACCATCTCAAGCGCATGGAGCTGATACGCCGGTATCCGCCGCTGGAGGTAGTGGGTAAAAAGCTGATTGGAGCAATCGCTGGCGGAATAGTGTCGCCCGATACTGTTAAGTACGCCCATGAAGTAGGCTTTTTTGTGCTTACACTCGCGGGGGAATCGGTTGCCCTGCTGGATACTCCGGCAGGTTTTGTCGCCAGAGAGTGGCAGGTCTGAGGGATGGATAATGAAAGGATGTAAGACGCGTTTATATCCAACCTGCTCGGCGACTTTATGAAAGCATCGTAGTTTACGATTCTTTTGACGAGAGCAGCCATGTAATCGTGGAACGGATCAAGACAACCTTGGGCGCGGATACGCTGAGGCTGGAGCTTGTGGAGCGTAGTGCGTAGCGCTCCGGCACATAAGCAGTACAAAGGTAGAGAACACGAAGCTGATGGCAAAGGCGGCTGATACGGCGTCAGGTTGCTGGTTTTCTATGAAGTGGGATAAAGAATCATCGTCAAAAGGCTTGGTTTTGACAAGAACCGCATTTTCTGATATGCAAGATGTATGAGAAAACGGCAACTTCACAAACAGACGCGCCATGCGAGTTTGGCGCGCGCCGCACTTCGCCACTGGTATCATTCTCCTTTATTGCTTGTGCTGGAAAGCAGCCTTGTCGGTTTTGTCGCCGGCTTGGTGGTAGTCGCCTTCCGCTATGTTCTGGGTCAAGCTGACAATCTCAGAGTCTGGCTGTATAACAATCTTTTTCGTATTTCTACGCTTTGGCTTGTAGTTTGGGCTGTTTTTCTCACGCTGATCGGGCTATTTTTCGGTTGGGCTATTAAAGTCAGACCCATGATCAAGGGAAGTGGCATACCTCAGGTGAAAGGCGTCCTGCTTGGTTATGTTCAGATGCGCTGGATAACGGAACTGCCGCTCAAAATCATTACCAGCACGCTTGGCTTGGGCGCGGGGCTCTCAATGGGACGTGGAGGCCCATCCCTTCAGATTGGTTCGTATGTTGGCTTGGGTATGCTTCCTCTGTTCCGTCGTTCCAAAGAAGAAGAGAAAATCCTGATTGTCGCTGCCTCGTCTGCGGGGATCGCGGCGGCATTCAGTGCGCCACTGGCCGGCGTTCTGTTCGCGCTTGAGGAGCTGTGGCCATCGTTTTCGCCCCTGTTTATCGCCAGCGCCATGGCCGTGTCCATCGCAGCGGAAGCCACAGCCGCGCTTTTCTTAGGCTCAGGACCGGTCTTCTCCTTCGCGGGCATCATCACGCTGCCGCTTCAGAATATGCACTGGGTGGTTCTTCTGGGAATAGTTTGCGCGATTCTTGGCGATGTGTTTAAACGCGCCCTCTACGTTTCGATGGATGTGTATAAGCGCTTTGACATTCCGCTCAGGTTCCGTCCACTTATTCCCCTGCTTTTGTCCATTCCTCTTGGCTTGTGTCTGTTTGATGTGCTGGGCGGGGGGCATAACCTGATTGAAGCGATTGCCCGCGGCGGCTATTCACTACGTTTGCTCCTGCTGCTTTTTGTCTGCAAGCTCGTGTTTACCGCGATCTGCTGTGGTTCTAGCACTTCTGGTGGCATCTTTTTGCCCCTGCTTGCCTGTGGCGCGCTTGTTGGCGCGGCAATGGGCGAGGCGCTGGAACTGGGCGGCTTTATCAACGATAGCCAGAAGCTGAACTTCATCATACTCGGCATGGCAGCCTTTTTTACCAGCGTGGTCAAAGCGCCAATCACGGGTATGGTACTGATTCTTGAAATGAGCGGCAATTTTAGCAATATGGGGAACCTTGTGCTGGTCTGTCTGAGCGCCTTTGTCATGTCCAACCTCATCATGTCCCATCCTGTGTATAGTGTACTGCTTGAACGAATGTTGCCCCCGCAAAAAACGCATTGAGTGTGTGAACCGAATGTTCGGTTCACACACTCTTGTTCAGTAGACTTGCTTTATACAAAAGTTAAATATAAAAAGATGTAAATTGCGTTTACATCCAGTATGCTCATTAAGGAGGCTTTATGAAAGCTATTGTGGTTTACTAGTCCCTTGATGGGAACAGCCATTTGATTGCGGAACGGATCAAGGCAACGCTAGGCGCGGATACGCTGAAGTTGGAGCTTGTCGAAAGTATGCCAAAACAAAGGGTTATGAAGCTGTTTCAAGGTGGGAAACAGGTACTCTTCGGTGATATGCCCGCGCTCAAACCGTACCAGCTCGATGTTTACCAGTACGAGTTGCTCATACTCGGCGGGCCTGTGTGGGTTGGTTCCCCTGCGCCTGCGCTTATGAACTTTCTCCAGCAAACCAAGTTTAGTGGCAAAAAGGTCGCGCTTTTCTGTTGTCATGGCGGTGGTAAAGGCAGGACATTCTCCAAACTGCGGGACGCGCTCAGCGCTAACACCATTCTGGGCGAGATTGATTTTCCTAACGTAAGCAAACAGGATACCCAAAAACTGAACGCTAAACTGGACGCCTGGCTCAAGGATATTTCTACGCGCTGATATATCTGATATACGGTAGTAGGCTCGTACTGGTTCTGGTACGAGCCTACTACCCGTTTGCGCCATAGGGGCCTGTTGCGTTTCTCCCTGCGGAGTAACAAAACCCAAAAAGTCAGCTACCATAACCTTATGAACGTGGGATTTGTGGATGTAGACTGGAACACCCCTTGCTGTTTCTGGTTGAAATTAAGAGGAATAATTACTCGGAATGGGAGTAGAGTAATAGGGACTCATTTGGTAGTAGTAGAAGCATAAGGAAGCTATAAAACATAGCAGAATTAGATTACGGATAAACGGCACATAACTTGATTCGTTGCCGTGGTCTGTATGTTTCACTGCTAAAGCGGCTTCTGGGTTCCGTTCCACGATCTATCAAGGAAATCCTGTTCTCAAGCTCTCAAAAACCAAAAGCCGTCTCAAAGGAGACGGCTTTTGGTTTTTACCCTAGTTCTTTAGGACTTCTTTAGGTTGTAAAACGCTTTCTTGCCCGCGTACTGGGCAACGCCCTCAAGTTCATCCTCAATACGCATAAGCTGGTTGTACTTGCAGATACGGTCGGTGCGGCTCATGGAGCCGGTCTTGATCTGGCCAGTTTCAAGGCCAACCACCAGGTCTGCGATGAAGCTGTCCTCGGTTTCGCCGGAACGGTGTGAAATGATCGCGGTGTAACCAGCGCGTTTGGCCATCTCAACCGCTTCGCACGTCTCGGTGAGCGTGCCAATCTGGTTCACCTTGATGAGGATCGAGTTGCACGAACCTTCGGCTATGCCCCGCGAAAGGCGCTTCGTGTTCGTTACAAAGAAGTCGTCGCCCACGATCTGAATCTTGGAGCCAAGCGCCTTTGTCATCTTCACATAGCCTTCCCAGTCGTTCTGGTCAAGCGGGTCTTCAATCGAGATGATGGGGTACTTGGATACCCACGTGGAGTAAAGCTCGATCATCTCATCAGCGCTGAAGAGCTTGTCCGGGTTTGACTTCCAGAACTTGTAGCCCTGCTTGCCGCCCTCGTCAAACAGCTCGGAACTTGCGCAGTCAAGCGCAATGCCGATCTGCTCACCCGCCTTGTAGCCAGCCTTCTCTATAGCCTTCATGATGTATTCGAGCGCTTCCTCATTGCCGATATCCGGTGCGAAACCGCCCTCGTCTCCGACAGCGGTGTTTTTGCCTGCGTCTTTAAGGAGCTTTTTGAGGCTATGGAAGGTCTCAGCGGTCCAGCGAACTGCCTCCCGTATGGATTCAGCCCCAATCGGCATGATCATAAACTCCTGGAAGTCAACCTTGTTATCCGCGTGCTTGCCGCCATTGATGATATTGGCCATAGGCACGGGCAGGAGGCTGGCGTGGAAATTCCCTAGGTACTTGTAAAGGGGAAGTCCCAGATAATTGGCGGCCGCGCGAGCAGTCGCCATGGATACGCCCAATATGGCATTTGCACCCAATTTGCCTTTGTTCTCGGTCCCGTCAAGCTCGATCATCGTATGGTCGATATCAAGCTGGTTACAGGCATCAAGACCCTGCACTTCCGGCGCAATGATGTTGTTGACGTTCTCCACAGCCTTAAGCACACCTTTGCCCAGATACCGGCTCTTGTCATCGTCTCGAAGTTCTACCGCTTCATGCTCGCCCGTAGACGCGCCGGATGGAACCGCTGCCCGTCCCCATGTGTTGCCATCTTCCAGCCACACATCAACCTCAACAGTGGGGTTGCCACGTGAATCAAGAATCTCACGGGCTTCTACATACTCAATGCCAATGACGCTCATAATACACTCCTTCAGTTACTTCGTAATTTGTCTTCTATAAAAAAAGAACATATACAACATATATACAAGCATCTGATTCAGTCAACCACTCATGGCCGCACGACGCTCCCGTACTGCGCACAGATTTATCTCCAGTTCCTCCCGCTGTTCGCCAGCAATCAGCCCCTTGATCTTGCTCAGGCTTCCCTCAAACTGGCTGATACGCGCCAGTAGTTCCACTCGGTTTTCCAGAAAGATTTCCGTCCACATCGGCGCGTTCAACATGGCTATTCTCGTGAGGTCCTCGAAACTGCCGCCGCCAAAGCGCGTGATGTCAGTGTCTGGCTCGCAGTCAATGAGCGCGGCTGCAATCACATGACAGAGTTCCGAGGTAAAGGCGATCTTCCGATCGTGATCCAGTCCCGTGGTTTCGGTGATGCAGCTGAAGCCCATGCGGTGAATGACCGTCTTGAGAAAGCTCAGGTTCTCCGGCTTGTTTCGCACAAGCGGCGTCAGGATGTAGTTCTTCCCGTGAAAGTTACAATAAGCAGCATTGGCAAATCCGCCCTTCTCACTACCCGCCATAGGGTGGCCGGGAATGAAGTCAAGGTCATCGCGGAGACTTTGTTCCATAGCTGCAACAATACCACCCTTGATACCAGCAATGTCGGTGAGCAGAGCGCCAGTACGAAACGCTGCCATGTACTGATTCATAAAACGAAGCAGAGTTGAGGGATTCAGGCAGAGAAACACCACATTGCAGCGCCCCAGCATGGCTTCCGGTTCGGTAAAACCCTCGTCAATCACACCTTCACCCAGAGCCGCGCCAATAGTCCCCGCGTCAATGTCGCAGGCAAGGAGTTGCCCAGATTCCCTAACGATTCTTTCTTTACGCAGAGCCAGCGCTATCGCGCCACCCATCAGCCCCAGACCGACGATGCCAACGGTACACTCCTCAATAGGCTTTTTGGGACTCACAGTGCTTTCCCCTCAAAAGCCGCGTACTGCTTCAGGCTCGCCATGAGCGCGCTGAACGCCTGTGGCGTGATGGACTGCTCGCCATCGCAGAGCGCCGCCTCCGGGTTGTTATGCACCTCCACCATGATGCCATCCGCGCCAGCGGCAATAGCGGCTTTGGACAGCGCGGGAACCAGCCAGCTTCTGCCTGCAGCGTGGCTGGGATCAACAATAACCGGCAAATGACTCTGCTTTTTGATCACAGGAATCGCTGATATGTCCAGCGTATTGCGAGTGTAGTTCTCAAACGTGCGTATCCCGCGTTCGCAAAGAATCACCCGGTCATTGCCACCGGCCATAATGTACTCAGCAGCCATGAGCAGTTCTGTTACCGTACATGCCGCTCCACGTTTCAGCAGTATGGGCTTACGGCAATGGCCCAGCTCTTTAAGCAGGGTGAAGTTCTGCATATTCCGCGCTCCAACCTGAATGATGTCAACCGCGTCAAATAGCTCAATCTGATGAATCCCCATAAGCTCGCTGACAAGAGGAAGTCCCGTGACCTTTTTCGCCTCAAGCAAAAGTTCCAGACCCTCACAGCCCAAGCCCTGAAAACTGTAGGGACTTGTGCGCGGCTTAAAAGCACCGCCCCGCAAGAACCCAGCGCCCGCCTGCTTCACCGCTTCCGCAATCGACACGATCTGCTCCTGTGTTTCCACCGAACACGGCCCAGCTATCACCCCGATCCTTCCCGCGCCAATGCTGGAAACCGCACCATCGTGCCGCCTAACCTCAACCAGCGTATCCTCCGGGTGAAAGAGCCGGTTCGCCCGCTTGTACGGCTCCTGCACACGAAGCACCTTCTCCACCCACTGGTGAGCCCGCAGCGACTCCTCGTCAATGTCCGTCGTGTCGCCCATCAGACCAAGCACAATTTGCGACGTGCCTTCAGACACATTGACCTTGACGCCACGCTTTTCAAGCAGGCCGACAAAGCGCATCACCTCAATATGGGACGTTCCCCACTTCATAGCGATAATCATTGCACCACTATAGGGCAAAGTTTGTTCGTTAATCAATCAAGCACCTTTTCAGCGCGCCGCTCACAATTTTTATTGTGTGAGCCGCTGAATTCAAGGATAATGATGAACGAAGTCCGACCTTATATACTAAGGAGAAAAGTATGAGAAAAATCTTACTGCCTTTAATGTTGTTCTCTATTATAAGTATCAGTCTCCATGCCCAGCTTAAACCACGTTTGGCCATACTGCCTTTTACTGGGGGTGAAACTAAAGATGGAGAAACTATCGCTATGTTGCTGTCGTATCAGCCGGAAATAGCCAATGTTTTTACCCTTGTTCCATGGAACGCTACTGTCACAGGTGTTTTAGCGGGACAAATACAAAAGGTAACAGGCTTGACTGATTCTAAAACCCTTGATGAACTGGGAACCAGCCTCAACGCTGACTATGTAGTGGCTGGCCATATACAAAAACTGGGAGATCGCAGCCTTATCCATATCACTATTGTAGACGTGAGAGAATTACAACAAATAGCAGGCGACTACCGTGAGTACCGGAGTATCGAGGAAGTTACCGCGCTTCTGCCTGATATGGCAAAGAAGCTCGCCAGCGCCATCAACTTTGATTCCACAACCCTGCCAAAACTCGCGATTCTGGAACTGAATACAATGGACAAACCAGTGGAAAAAAACGACGCAGCGGTTTTGTCTCAACTGCTGGTTACTGAGGTGGCAAACAGCAGAAAGTACGTCGTGATTCCCTTTGACAAGCCTTACCTCGAACAAATCATGGAAGAATATCACATTGAACGCTATGCTGACTTCCGCAGTAACCCCAGTAGTATCAAGGCAATCGGTAAAGCGGTTAATGCCCAGTATGTGCTGGTCAGTGAGGTAAGAAGCCTAGGTTCCATTAATATGTTCATGGTATCCATACTCAATACCGAAGATTCCAGCCAATTAGTCGGGGGATATGTGAACTATCTCAACATAACCGACGGCCTGCACCTTATGTCTGAGCTTTCATACAAGCTAACGGGCGTACATTCTAGCATGAATGTCAACTTCATCCCTGAAAACTTCGTGAGACTAGGGGAGGCCAGCCTGCTCATAGGCAGTCCTGAATCCGAAGAGGGCAGAGATAAAGATGAAATCCAGCATGAAGTGAGTATCGACGCTGTTTATATAAGCAAGTATGAGGTAACTCAGCGGGAATATCAGGAGATCATGGGCAACAACCCAAGCAACTTCAAAGGGTCTGACCTGCCGGTCGAACAGGTAAGCTGGTATGACGCGATAGAGTATTGCAACAAACGCAGTGAACGCGATGGCTTGATTCCCGCTTACACCATCAATAAAACACGCAGCGATCCGAGCAACCTCAGTGAGTTTGATACCATCCGCTGGCAGGTAATCTGGGATAAAACCGCCAATGGCTATCGTTTACCCACAGAGGCTGAATGGGAATACGCCTGCCGCGCCAGTACACGCACTCCGTTTAATACCGGCGCGAACATCATCACCAGCCTTGCCAACTTCGACGGAAACAATCCCTACAACGGCCCCAAAGGGGTATACCGTGAAAAAACCTTGCCTGTGGGAACATTCCCGCCCAATGCATTTGGACTTTACGACATGCACGGTAACGTGCGCGAGTGGTGCTGGGACTGGTACGGAACCTACTATACCGAAATTAAGGTCTCGCCAAGCGGCACAACAACCGGCTCCTACCGCGTAACCCGCGGCGGCGGCTGGTATGATGGCGCCACGTACCTCCGCTCAAGCTACCGCGACGCATACCCGCCTTCATACCGAAACCACTACCTCGGTTTCCGTATTGTCCGATCTGACTTTTAATGCTTCTATCTACATAAGGAGTTTTTATGAAGAAAAAGATCGTGCTTGCCTATTCCGGTGGGCTTGATACTACGGTGATCATCCCCTGGCTCAAGGAAAACTATGATTGCGACATTGTGGCAATCTGCGTTGATGTGGGACAGGAGGCTGACTGGAAAACCATCACCGAACGGGCGCTCACAACAGGCGCAATCGCCTGCCATGTGGCTGATGTAAAAAAGGAGTATGTGGAAAACTACGTCTTCCCCACGCTCAAGGCAAACGCCATCTATGAGGACAAGTACCTGCTCGGCACTGCAACCGCTCGCCCCCTCATCGCTAAAGTGCTGGTTGACTATGCCCGCAAAGAAGGCGCGGCAGCCATTGCCCATGGCGCAACCGGCAAGGGTAACGATCAGGTGCGCTTCGACCTTGGCATCATGGCATTCGCCCCGGACCTTGAAATCATTGCACCCTGGCGAATCTGGAACATCAAAAGCCGCGATGAGGAGATCGAGTTTCTGGAAAAGCGGAACATTCCTGTTCCCATGAAGAAGAGCGATTCCTACAGCCGCGACGACAACCTCTGGCACATTTCCCACGAAGGCCTTGAGCTTGAGGAACCGGGTAATGAGCCTGAGCTTGGGCGTATGCTCAGGATGAGCGTGCCACCTGAAAAAGCACCTGACAAGCCTGAGTATGTAGACATTGACTTTGAAAAAGGCATACCCGTTGCGGTAAACGGCACACGCCTTGAGGCAGTGCGTCTGGTACAGACCCTTAACAAGATCGGCGGCACTCACGGCGTCGGCATCGTTGACCTCGTGGAAAACCGCATGGTTGGCATGAAGAGTCGCGGGGTCTACGAAACCCCTGGCGGTAGCATCCTCTACTACGCCCACCAAGAACTGGAACACATCTGCCTTGACCGGCAAACATACGCCTTTAAGCAGCAGGTCGCGCTCAAGATGGGAGAACTCATCTACGGCGGCTTGTGGTTCACCCCGTTGAGAGAGGCGCTTTCCGCGTTTGTAGACAGTACCCAAGAAACCGTAAGTGGCAAGGTGCGGCTCAAGCTCTACAAAGGCTCGATCAGTTCCGCAGGCGTCAGCTCTCCTTACTCCCTCTACAACGGCAGCATCGCCAGCTTCACCACTGGCGATCTGTACAACCACGCTGACGCGCGCGGCTTCATCAGGCTCTATGGCCTTCCCCTGCTTGTCCGCGCCCTCATGCAACACGACCAGAACAAGCAGTAAAATGCGCGGGCTTTGCTTGATAAAGCAAAGCCCCACTTTTCAGACCAAGCGTCTTATAGACAAATCTCCATCTTTCGACATGGGGATAAACGGGTTCCCGTTCAACCCAAACGGGTTCCCGTTCAACCTAACAGTAAGTAACGTGAGTTTGACGGGGAGAAAAGTCCGCAAATTGTATGAATGAACAAGAACATCATTTTTACATCAAATCACTCGTAGCGTAAGACTTCTGCGGGTTTGGTCTGCGAAACTTTACCGGACGCTACCCAGGCCGCAACAAGGGCGGATAAAAAGCCGAACAGGAATATCAGGAATACCTCAGAGGCAATAAGCCGCGAGGGAATCTCCTTGAGGTAAAAAACCGTTGGCGAGAAGATGGCGAAGCTGTCCATAGACCCGCGACCCAGAAGACCTGCCACCACATTCAGTATGCCGATGAACCAGTTCACAAGCGACTCAAGGCTGGCAAACAGGGGCGCAATGTTGGCGGCGATGATCAGTCCCAGAAGCAGGCCAGTTCCCGCGCCTGCAAGCCCGATGATAAAGCCGTCCCATATAAAGATGAGCCTGACCGCGTTTTCCCCTGCGCCAAGCGCGCGAAACAGGCCGATTTCCTCGCGCCGCTCAAGCACAGTCCGGCGCTGCGCTTGAAAGATGTTTATCCCAACGACAATGAAGATAAGTCCCACCAGTACGAACATGAGCAGTTTTTCGGTGCGAAGCGCGCTGAAGAACGCGCGGTTGTACGAGCGCCAACTGCTTAAGGTAAGCCCCTTCGTTTCTGGTAGGGCGTTCATCAGGTTCAGGATGTGGTTATCCTGCCAGCGGTTCTTCAGCTTAATGCCGAGGGAAATGGCTGGGCCGCCTAGTTCTTTGGCAGCGTCTAGGTTCACAAAGCCCCAACTGAGGTCATAGTCGTAGAAGCCGGAACGAAACATGCCGCTTACGGTGAAGGTGGAGTCAGCCGGCTCTGCGTCTTGGGGGAAAAGGCCAGCCACTGAGAGCAGCGTTACCTCATCGCCGATACGCAGACTCAGGCGCCGGCCTAGTTCCACGCCAAGCACAATGGAACGCTTATCTTTCAGGTTAAAACTTCCCTGCTCCATCTCCAGCTTGTTCCGCAGTCCCGCGTCTCGTTCCAGCGCGTCAACAGGCACTCCGCGTATCACGGCGGTCTGCTGTCCCGACTGTTTTCCCCGCAGTATCCCGTGGAATTCCCGAAAAGGCGACACTGCGCTTACGCCATTCACGCTGGCAAGCCGCGTTTCAAGCGCTATCCGTTCCGCATCATCAAGCAGTGCGGACTCAACCCGTATATGATATGACGATATTTCCAGAATACTTTCGATGAAGCCCAACTGGGACCCATTCATCACCGCGATAATAACGATGAGTGCCATAACCCCGATTGCGATTCCTAGAATGGCGAGTATGGTGGATGGCGAGTGGCGTTGTCCCTTTGCCACATAACGGGATGCGACAAAGCCGATCCACTCTGTTTTCCGCGCCCACGGTGTGTTCCTGATGAGCTTTTTGATGGACTTAACAATCATGCTTTGAGTATAGTTGGGGTCTGTGCCTTTGAGAAGGCTATCTAGGCTGCACCTATTTCAGTATCGTATGGTTATTTATGCAAGAACTTTCAATCATTCACCCGTTTGGCGCACCGGTTTACTACTGCGATATGGTCGGCAGTACCATGGACGAGTCGCGGCGGCTTGCGGAACAGGGCGCTCCACATGGAACCGTATTGCTGGCGGATTTCCAGTCATCTGGTCGGGGTCGTGGTGCTCGTTTATGGCAGGCTGAGCGCGGGAAAAACCTTTTTTTCACGGTGTTACTGCGTTACCCGGATTATGCTGCCATCCATCCGGCGCTCACGTTGAGAACTGGTCTTGCAGTGGCGCTTGCCATTGTTGATTTTGCGCCGGCGCTTGCCCCGATACTTCGGGTGAAATGGCCAAACGACATCATGCTTGGCTCCAAAAAGGCTGTGGGGATCATCACTGAAGCTGTTGGAACAAACGTGTATATTGGCGTTGGCGTTAATGTTGCTCAATCAAGTTTTCCGCCGGCTCTGGCTGGAAAGGCCACGAGTATAGTCCTTGCGCTGGGCAATCCGGAATTGGCAATCGACCGGTTTTCCCTGCTTGAAGTCATACTAGGCCGTCTCTTTGAGGAGATTTCGGAACCTGTAGGGGATTGGCGCGAACGGCTTTCAGCCCTGCTGTATATGAGCGGGGAACGGGTACGTTTTCTGGCTGGTGCCGCTGATGTTGGGGCGGAGGTGTTTGGGCAAATCGCGGGTGTGGGCTGTAACGGGGAACTCCTCATCCTGCCTGATGGCGCAAGTGAGCCGATCCCCTTCATCACCGGCGAGCTTGATGTGTATGGGGTAACTTAATTGTCTTTCCCCGCGCTGCTTCTTTGTGCTAGACTGCCGCATTATGTTAGATTACCGGTTTATTGTTGATAATCTGGAGGCGGTGAAGCAAAACATTGCCGACCGATTTATGAAAGCGGATGCGGATACGGTTGTATCGCTCTTTAACCGTAAAACTGCGCTTAGTACAGCGCTCCAGGACTTACAGCGACAGCGAAACGCCAATGCCTCAACCATGAAGGGGAAGCTGGAGGCGGGTGAACGCGCCCGGCTTATTGAGGAAGGCAAGCGGCTGAAAGACGCAATTGCCCAAAGCGAGGCTGAGTTTGCCACGATTGAATCTGCGCTTGAGGCTGAGGCGCGGCGTGTGCCAAACATGGCGCATCCTGATGTTCCGGTGGGACACGAAGATAAAGATAATCTTGAGGTAAAACAGGTGGGCAAACCTACGCGCTTTGACTTTGAGCCTGTTGACCATGTAAAGCTTGGGCAAGACCTAGGCATCATTGACTTTGATGCTGGAACTAAGGTTACGGGAACCAAGTTTTATTATCTGAAGAATCAGGGCGTGTTTCTGGAACTGGGGCTGGTTCGCTACGCTCTGGATATACTGCAATGCAAGGGCTTTACCCCGTTCATTACGCCTGATCTGGCTAAAGAAGAAATCCTTGAAGGCATTGGCTTTAATCCGCGTGGGGAAGAGTCCAACGTGTACACTGTTGAGGGAGAGGGAACCTGTCTGGTAGGCACGGCTGAGATCACGCTGGGTGGCTATTACGCCAATACTATTCTAGTCAAAGATAAACTGCCGTTGCGTTTGGCTGGTTTATCCCACTGTTTCCGGCGGGAAGCTGGTGCGGCGGGTCAGTTCTCCAAGGGTTTGTACCGCGTTCACCAGTTCACCAAGCTGGAGATGTTTGTGTGCTGCCTGCCGGAAGAGTCTGACCGGATTCACGATGAACTGCGTTTAATAGAGGAAGAGATTTTCTCTGGGCTTGAGATTCCCTTCCGCGTGGTTGACACCTGCACCGGCGACTTGGGCGCGCCGGCCTACCGCAAGTGGGATATTGAGGCGTGGATGCCGGGCAGAAACGGTGGCGAGTGGGGCGAGGTTACCTCTACCTCGAACTGTACTGACTATCAGGCGCGGCGGCTTAACGTCCGCTACAAAGACGATGATGGCAAAAACCACTTTGTCCACATGCTTAACGGAACAGCCATTGCTGTTTCTCGCGCCATGATCGCGCTCATGGAAAACTTTCAGCAAGCCGACGGTTCGATACGCATCCCCCGCGCCCTTGTTCCCTACTGCGGCTTTGATTCCATTAAACGTTACGGCGCTTGAGTGTCTGACATCATCAGTTGGTGAGTGGTGGTGTCAGACACCACCACTCAGAACGTGGGTTTGGCCTCTGACACTAGCATTTGGCGTGTTTGGCTTGCTGAATCTGCGCGCTCGCTCAGAGTGTGGAGTGATGGTGTCAGGCGCCATCACCACATAGAGCGCGACCCAGCGCCTCACGGTTGAGGTTTAATGCCCCGTCCCTTGAGGCTTTACTTACAACAGGGGCAGATGGCGAAGGGATTCTCGGTTTTGTAAGGCATGGTGGTCGGCTGATTAAAGGCAATATCCGGCACGCCAAGATAGTCAAATATCGTGAAAAGCGACTTGCCGAACTTGCCGAAGGCTACTGCGCCGTGGTGTGGATAGCGTTTAGCAATGAGGACATGGCGATAGAAGCGTCCCATTTCGCTTATGGCAAAAATGCCAATGCCGCCGAAAGAGCGCGTTGCCACTGGCAGTACCTCGCCCTCGGCAATGTAGGCTTGGAGCGAACCATCAGGGTTTCCGTGCAGGCGGAAGAAGGTGATGGGTCCGCTTGCGATGTCGCCCTCAAGCGTACCGCGGGTGAAGTCAGGCGTGCCGCCATTTTCTAGCGTACGGTTTTGGATAAGCTGGAACTTTAGCGCCGTGTCCTTGTCGTTGAGCTTACAGCGGGGCGTATTGCCGCAGTGGAAGCCCATGAATGTATCCTTGAGCGTGTAGTTCCACTTCCCCTTGATGTCAGTTTCATAAAGGTCACGAGGTACCGAGTTATTGATATCAAGCAGGGTAACAGCATCCTGAGCAACACACGCGCCGATGTATTCGCTTAACGCGCCATAGATATCCACCTCGCAACTGACCGGATAGCCGTGGCTCGACATACGGGAGTTGATGTAGCAAGGCACGAACCCAAACGCCTGGGGAAACGCAGGCCAACACTTGTTGGCAAAGGCCACATACGTGCGCGCGCCTTTGTGTTGTTCAGCCCAGTCAAGCAGGGTAAGCTCGAACTGCGCCATCTTGGGCAATATATCCGGGAACTGGTTACCCGCGCCCAACTCTTTCTCCATATCCTTCACCACGTCTGGGATACGACTGTCTCCCTCATGCGCCTTGTAGGACACGAGGAGATCAAGCTCGGAATTCTCCTCAATTTCAACGCCAATGTCATAAAGGCCCTTAATGGGAGCGTTACAGGCAAAGAAGTCCTGGGGACGCGGTCCAAAGGTGATGAGCTTCAGGCTCTTCAGGCCGATAAGCGCTCTCGCCACTGGCACAAAGTCCTCAATCATACAGGCAATGTCGTCAGCGGTTCCCACCGGGTATTCGGGAATGATGGCCTTGAGCTTACGAAGACCCAGGTTATAGGAGCAGTTGAGCATCCCGCAGTATGCGTCGCCTCGACCATTGATGAGATCAGCGCCGGTTTCCTCAGCCGCAGCCGCGTACATAACTGGCCCGGGGAAATAGCGGGCGATCAGGGTCTCCGGCGTCTCAGGCCCAAAGTTACCCAGAAAGACGAGGAGCGCGTTACAGTCCGCTGCCTTGACTTCGTCTACAGCCTTGAGCATATCCTTTTCGTTTTCGACTGTGGTTTTTGCCTCAAAAAGCTCAAGCCCCTTTTTGCTACACGCCGCAACCACTGCAGCCCGGCGTTTTTCCGACAGAGAAAGCACAAAGCAGTCCCGCGAAACAGCGATGATACCGAGTTTTACCTCTGGAATGTTTTGAATCATAGTTACCTCTCAAAAGTTAGTTATAAGATAATCTATTGTATGACCAGTTTTACCAGCGGTCAAGTTTAACCATGATTGGCGCGTAATGCCGCAAGCGCCCGTTCCACCCGCGCAAGGGAGACTGGCGCTCCCAGTATGCGCACCGTACCGAAAAGCGGTGGGCTGACCCGCGCGCCCGTGAGCGCCACACGCAGTGGCATCATAAGATCGCCCAGTTTAACGCTGTGGGACGCAGCATAAGCCTTGATAAAGGCTTCGGCGTCAGTGTCATTGCGTGAGGCAAGCGGTTCAAGCAATTCCCGACCCAGTTCCAATAGCTCAATGGCCTTTGCTATATCCATCGTTTTGGGTAAAAACTCGCTTGTTTTGGGAAGTGGCGGTTCCACAAAGAGATAGCGGAGTTTTTCAGGTATCTCGTATAAAAACGAGACCCGCTCCTTGATAAGCGGGATGGCTTCGGTAAAGGCGCGGCGTTGGGAATCGTCTGGCGTAGCCTTGTTTTGCCCAAACAATCCCGCATCTATGGCGTGGGGTAGAGCCAGCGCCGCAAGGTCTTCGTCGCTCTTCATGCGGATATACTGGCCGTTGTACCATTCCAGCTTCTTATAATCAAAGATCGCCGGCGCTTTATTCAGCTTCTCAAGGCTGAAACACGCCTCCAGTTCCTCAAGAGTATACAGGTCTTTGCCCTCAGTGTAGGACGCGCCGAGGAGCGCCACATAGTTAATCAGCGCCTCTGGCAGATAGCCCTGACGCCGGAACTCGTCAACGCTGGTTGCCCCATGACGCTTGGAGAGTTTTTTGCCATCCTGCCCCATCACCATAGGTAAATGGCAGAATGCCGGTGGATTCCAGCCAAAACTCTGGTACAGAATTACATGGAGCGGTGTTGACGGAAGCCATTCCTGCGCCCGTAGTACATGGGTGATACCCATGAGGTGATCATCCACCACATTGGCAAGGTGATAGGTTGGGAAGCCATCGGACTTGAGTAACACAGGATCAGGGTTAATGTCATTATTCTGCCATTCAATATCGCCGAGCAACTGATCGTGGAAGCCGGTTGTGTCATCAAGCGGGATTTTGAGCCGTATCACACATGACTCGCCGTCAGCCGCCCGTCTTGCAGCATCCTCATGCTTAACCACGCGGCAGTAGCGGTCATAGCCGGTTTCGCTGGAACGCGCCGCTTCCCGCTCCGAGCGCACGGCTTCAAGCCGCTCAGGAGAACAAAAGCAATAGTACGCCTTGTCTTTCTCGATAAGCTCCAGCGCGTATTGCCGGTAGAGGGCAAAGCGTTCTGACTGGGTATAGGGCGCGTAAGGCCCGCCAATGTCCGGACCCTCGTCCCAGCGCAGGCCCAGCCACGCAAACGTATCATAAAGATTCTGGGTGTATGCCGCGTCAAAGCGTGAGCGGTCAGTATCCTCAAGCCGCAGGATAAAAGCGCCGGCACTGGCTTTGGCGAAAAGGTAGTTAAACAGGGCGGTTCTCATCCCACCAATGTGTTGTAAGCCCGTGGGAGAGGGCGCGTAACGGTCTCGTGTTATCATGGGCGGAGTATAGCACCGTGCCATTCATACAGCAAGCATTGTGCGTTATGGCGCGTTACGCAATGGAGAACCATGGGATAGCTGTTTACGGGCTTGGTAAACCGAAGGATTGACGCCGATGTAGCACCTGAAAGCGCGGTTAAACGAGGCAAGGCTCTGAAAGCCGCATAAAAAGGCAATATCGGTAATCGGCATATCCGAACTGGCGAGACGGTTCTCAGCAGCGCGCAAACGTATCCTCGTGAGGTGTTCGTGAAAGCCCTGCCCTGTCTGCTCTTTCAAGAAACGGGTCAGATAAAATTTGCTCAAACCCACTTCCCGCGCTGCATCTTCCAGCATAAAGGACGGGTCATCGTGGTTGTCATAGAGGCAGGAAAAGATGCGCTCCAGCAGTTGCGTGTTATTTTTCTTGTTATAATGGATGCGGGAGCCTTGTTGCGGCGGCGGCGTGTTTCGTAGAAGGAGCGCCGCTATTTCGTAGAGCTTTGCCTTAATCAGTAGCCTGAAACCAGCCTCTTGGCGCTTGTACTCCGCGTCGATCTCCATGAGCAGACGCTCAAGGCCGTCATGCAGACTCTTGTCAGCACTCGCGCTGATAAGGGGACGTTGTCCAAACACCGGCATCGTCAGTTCGCGGTTTTGCAACTCGACTAGCGCCTCGTTAAAAATGTCTGGCCCAAATTGAAAGATACGCACCGCCGAGTCCGCGCTTGAATCAAAGAACCCGTGTATAAGCCCTGTATCAATCGCAACTATATCGCCCTGGTGTCCCGCCCAGGCCTTACCATTAATATCAGCGTTAAAACTGCCCTTGAGTACATACAGCATCTCCATACGCTCGTGCCAGTGCTGCGGAAACCAGAAGGGAACGCGAGGACTGTCCCATACCAGAAAGGGGAAGGTGCGCTCAATAGGTTTCAGAGGTTCTTTTTCATAAAATGGCTGGTTCATAGAACCAGTATAACACGATTCGCGCTTTATACGTTAAAGTTGTTTTTATCAAAAGCACCGCAGACACCATAACAAAACTCACAGATACTTACTTAATCCCTCTGAACGTATGATGAACGAGCCATCGTCGGGGAAGCCAGGCGCGCTTGTACTGTCATCGTTGTCCCAACCCGCGGCCATCATTGCGACAGCAAGCAGAAGCCCACCATTGCCTGGCAGGTACAGGGGCAGGTCGTCGCGCTCGGCTTGGGCGTTGTGTCCGTTGCTGAGGTAGGTATTCTTCGGTGTGTGCGTAAGCAGCAAATCAACAGCTTCATGACGTAAGCCTAGGCGCGCCGCGCACATCGCCATCATAGGGAAATCCCAGCCCCACATTGAGGAAATATCCCAATCGCTTAAGACCCGTTTGAGCGTGCGTTCCATTGTTTCGTGATCTATACCTTCACCAGGCAGTACGCCCAGCATGGCGAGCATGGATGGATGATCGGTGTAGAACGGCGCTTCCGTGAATGTAGCCGGGCAGTTTTCGTGAGCAATGTATACGCCGTCATTAATCGCGGGCGCGGCGAGTTTGTCGGCAACTTCGGCAAAACGCGAGTCAGGCGCTTCACCCAGCCGCGTGAGCCAGATATTCGCCATCCGTAGCGCCCAGCGGAAGTATTCAACCTCAAACCCAGGGTTAAGCACTGCGCACGGGTCAAAGCGCTCCTGCGAAGGAACGAGCGGCGCTCCCAGCACATAACGCTCGCCGTCCCAATGAGCGAAGCTGACCATGAACTCAGCGGTTTTCAACACCACCTCACAGTATTCCTCAAGAAAGGCACGGCTTGGTTCGCAGCGATAGCAGAGTTCCGCCAGCATGATGGGATGCGGCTGTTGCCATACCAGCAGCACCGCGATTGACGACGGCGAGTTATACCCCGATGGATCGCACATTTTAGGCCAGCGCGCGCCAATGTAACCCTGACGCGCGGCAATACCTAAGGCCACAGGCAGTATCTGCTTATAAAAGGAAAGACTCTTTTTCAGTTCAGCAACACGATTCCATAAGGCAAAGTGGGCGCTGTGCCAGTAGTGCATCTCAAGGTGGAACTTACCATACCAACTGTTGCAGGTCAGACCAGTCTCAGCAGGCGGGTACACGCCCCGGCTCTGTATCGCGGTGAGGTACTGGGAAAGCACAACACGCCGCTCAAGCTCAGCAGCGCGAGGATCGCGTGAGCCACTAAAGTCAATGGCCGCGCCCTGGTTCCAGTAGCATTCCCAAAACGCAATACACGCTTTCTTACTGCTTGAAAAGTCTTCCGGCAGATCGACGCGGTACTCTGGCGTGAAACGTATCGAACATTCAAGCGTTTCATCAACGCCTCTCAGCGTAAGCGTGTGATTACTGTCAAACATCACAGTTCCACCCACGCCCACCAGAATCTGTGCCGCGTAACGCGTCTCGTCCATGACACGCTTCACTAAGCGACCTTGTTTACCCTGCCATTCCACACTCGTACGGTGTCTGCCATCCCCAACCGGCTCCTCACCCGCCTTCTTGTGGCTGGCATAGGGAAAGCAAAGCGTGAGCGCCAGCCCCTTGTTCACGAGACTCGATATAACACGAACACAGATCGTGTCCTCATCAGGGCGAACCAGCGTCTCAACCAGAACCAGCTTACCCTTCAGCAGAAAGCGTGATGTGAGGATTCCTTCCC
Organism: Treponema sp.; assembly: GCA_031279205.1. GTDB lineage: Bacteria > Spirochaetota > Spirochaetia > Treponematales > Breznakiellaceae > JAIRMT01. The sequence goes on from JAITIX010000026.1 coordinate 31,340, forward strand.
AGAGCGAAAGTTCCTGCCGCTCCGCCGTGTAGTGTTCATAAGACACGCCAGCCAGCTTCAGCCCCAGCCGCGCCATGTTCGCGCGGTGGGCATTCTGCCGCAGTCCCCTGAACAGCAACTCCTGGTCATATTCATCAGTGGCATAGCCAACCGGACGCCCAAAGGTATCGTACTCGATAAGCCTGAGTTGCGTATCATCCTTTGGCGCGCCCGGATACCGGTGCCACAGCCACTCAGACATGGTGCAAAGGGGAAAAGCAGAAAAACTTCGCGGGAAACTTTGCAGTCCGGTAAAGTCAGCCGTGAAACAAAAACGCCCATTCCCCAGTGAAAGCGGCTCTGCTGTTTTGGTTTTGATGAACACTGGATTGTGCCGGCTTACCAGTGCTTTTCTATCAATCATATTCATATTGATGGAGTCTAATCATGGCAGAGTAAATGTTCAACACACGACAGTCTACTCGCTTATCGGCAACAGCGTGTCTGGCGCCAATCTCGAACATTACAGCGCATGACAGGCAACGGCGTGTCTGGCGCCAATCTCTCGGAGCGTGGGAACCTCAGCGCGGCATTGCCTAACAGCATGGGGACAACGGGGCGCAAAGACACAGCCCACGGCATTACCAGCGCCAGGGTTCGCGACTTCACCCCGCAGCGCAACAGCAGCAGCGCGTGACCTGCCCAAACGCGGGGCAGCAGCGATAAGGGCTTGAGTATAGGGATGCGCAGTATCACGAAAAAGTACGTCGCTGGGCGCAAGTTCCACCAGCTTACCCAGATACATCACCGCAACACGGTCGCAGAGGTACTCAATGACGCTCATGTCGTGGGAAATGAAGAGCATCGATAGATTACGTCCTTCGCAGCGACGATTCGCGCGGAGCAGGGCGAAAAGGTTGAGTAATTGCGCTTGTACCGAAACATCAAGGGCTGAGACCGGCTCATCAGCAATGAGTATCTCAGGATCAGACAGCAGAGCGCGAGCAATGGCGAAACGCTGAAGTTGACCTCCAGAGAGTTCCTGAGGATAACGGGGAAGCGTGTCTTCTGAAAGCCCGAACTCAGCTATGAGTCGCCTGATTTTGGTATGTGCCGTTGCCGTATCCATATCATAGTAGCGGCAGACCTCGATGAGGGAAGCAATGAGGCGTAACTTAGGATTGAACGACGCAAAAGGATTCTGGAATACCATCTGCATACGCTGCCGTGCCAGCGATAGTTTCCGGCGCGGCAGGCGCGTCAGCTCGATTCCCTTGAAGACAACGCTCCCCGCGGTCGGCTCAATGAGCCGGAGCGCAAGCCTGCCGAGCGTAGATTTACCACAGCCGCTTTCACCAACAACGCCGAGAATATCGTCGTTACCAATGGTCAGCGACACATCATCAACAGCGCGTAACAACGTCCGTCCTACCGGAAAATACTTTTTGAGCGATTTCAGTTCCAACATGCTTTGCCTCCCACATGATGACAGCGTACTTTGTGGTACTACCAATGTCCAGTAGAAAAGGTGCGGTCTTACAAAACACGCTGGTACTTATCAAACGCGCAGTCTTTTCCACTGAACAGGACGCTTCCCTTTAAGATACACGCCTCCACGCCTCGCTATGAATTTTACGCCTATTCCCAGCTCCACTTTGAGTCTAGCGCCCCGCCAAGCGATTAACAACAACCGCCAAGCCGCAGAAAACAACCGCTAAATCACAGACAAAAACCGCTAAGCCGTAGACAACAACCGCTAAGCCGCAAACAAAAACCGCCAAGCCGCAGACAAAAACCGCTAAGCCACAGACAAAAACCGCTAAGCCGCAGACAAAAACCGCCAGACCGTAGACAAGGAGGCTTTTATATGACTTATACACAAGATTAACGTAAGTTCAATGAGATTATGTATCCGCGAATGAACGCGAATCTTCAAGTTAGCCTTAAGGAATTCAGGAAACGCTGTATCATCCACAAACATACTCTGCCCATGACGGCGCTTGGACGTAATTCAGCAAGGATTCTGATCTATAAAAAAAGTCGTGAGTAAAACTTACCTATATATGAGTAAGTTCTTCACATTAAACATGTATTTATAAACAAAAGTAAGTGAGAAATCATTCGTTGGCTTGGCATAGAACTTGCTATATATAACACAACTATCTCTTTTAAGGAGTTTGATATGAAAAGAAATGAATGGTTCTTTTGGGGCTTTTTAGTGTTGATCGCGGCAATGGTATGGACCGGCTGCGACAATCCGACTGCTGAACCGGATGGAACCGCTGACAATCAGGAAACAGATACCAGCGTTCCACCCGCGGTAGCCGCCGATCCGGGAAACGCGGCGGATGCCCCGCTTGTTCCCGCCTCCAAAGACGTGAGTACTCTGAGTCTCGCCAGTCCGGTACTTATTGTCTTTAGCGAAGCGGCCGCGGCCGCAGTAACGCCCGGCGCAAACGCGGAAGTGAACGCGGAAACAAACCACGTAACCGTAACGCTTACTCAGGCGGACGCGAATATCGTGGTACAAGGGACGTGCGCAGACGGTTCGATCACCTTTACCGG
>JAITIX010000044.1 GCA_031279205.1 Treponema sp.
CCCATGTCTAAAGGCAGGGGCTTTACAACGTTACTGGTAAACAAGAGCGCGAAAGCCTCGTCCACTGTTTCCACGAAATCGACATCAATTGAAGAACGCAGTTCCTCGTCCTGTTCTGCCCACTCGTCTGTATTGCCGAGTGGCAGAAGAACGCGCTCCATGCCGTTACGGATGGCGGCAAGCAGTTTTTCTTTGAGGCCACCTATGGGCAATATCCTGCCGGTGAGGGTCAGTTCACCGGTCATGGCGATGCCGGCTTTGGGCGGAACCTGACAGAGGGTGGAGAGCAGAGAAGCTGCCAGCGTAATGCCGGCTGAGGGACCGTCTTTGGGAATCGCGCCTTCCGGGACATGGATATGAAAGTTGGTCTTGCTTACGTCTTCTACGGTAAAATGATAGGGGGTCTGGGCGCTCCGCAAGTAGGAAAGAGCGATGCGGGCGCTTTCCTTCATCACGTCGCCGAGGTTGCCGGTGATGATGAGTTCGCCGTTCCCCGCAAACCTGATAGACTCAACCGGCAGTAACGCACCGCCGGTTTCCGTCCAAGCCAAGCCATAGGAAACGCCAATCCGTGCCTCTTTGAAAACAAGGTCGTTCTTGAACTTTCGCCGACCGAGGAGTTTCTCCAAGTCATTGGCGTCAATTGTTTTACCAAAAGCACTCAGGGCTTTCTCCTCGCTTTTACCATAGCCGCTGTTCACCACTTCCCGCGCTACGCGGCGGACGCAGTGGGCTATCTCCCGCTCAAGGTTGCGTACCCCAGACTCCATAGTCCAGTGCCGGACTATCTTGCGGATAGCCGTGTCTGTAAAGGCGATATGGGCGTTTCCCAGTCCGTTCTCGTTAATTTCCTTGGGTACGAGGAATTGTTTAGCTATTGCCAGCTTCTCGTTCTCGCCGTAGCCCGGTATTTCAATAGTCTCCATCCGGTCGAGGAGGGGATAGGGAATGCTATGCAGGGAATTAGCTGTGGTGATAAACAAGACTTTTGAGAGATCGTAGGGCAGTTCCAGATAGTGGTCAGTGAAGGTGGCGTTCTGTTCAGGATCAAACACTTCGAGCAGGGCTGAGGCTGGGTCGCCACGGACATCATGGGAGAGCTTGTCGATCTCGTCAAGCAAAAACACAGGGTTTATGGTTTCGGCCCGTCGCATAGCCTGAAGTATCTTACCGGGCAAGGCGCCTACATAGGTTTTTCGGTGGCCGCGAATCTCAGCCTCATCCCGCACACCGCCGAGAGACACGCGCACAAAGCGCCGTCTCAGGGCGCGCGCCACAGACTGCCCAAGGCTTGTCTTGCCAGTTCCGGGCGGACCTACGAAGCAGAGGATCGGTCCCTTGACACCGGCAAGCTGCGGGGGGCGTGGAGCGGGGTTCAGCAAACTCAGGTTTAAGTCCGCGGAAACCATATCCGTTAGGTCCAAGTCTGTTGAGCCTAAGTGTGCCACCGCGAGGTTCGCATTTTCCAAAGTGATGAGCTTATGAACTGCGATGAATTCAATGATTCGCTCCTTTGACTTCTGCATACCAAAATGGTCTTCATTGAGGATACGTTCCGCCTGGGCCAGGTCAACGGCGTCATCACTGTACTCGTTCCACGGGAGATCGGCGATCCATTCAAGGTAGCCACGAAGCACACCGGCTTCCGGTGAAAAGGGCTGGAGCTTTCGCAGGCGGGCAAGCTCTTTCCGCGCCTTGAGCAGGGTTTCTTCGCGGGGCGCCTTTTCCTCAATAGCCCGCTCAAGGTCGGCGAACTCATCCTCGCCTTCCTCCTTGCCCAACTCGCGGTTTATCTCCTTGAGCTGTTCATGCAGAATGTATTCCCTCTGGGTCTTTTCCATACGGGTTTTGACTTTTCCGTTAATGTTTTTTTGGATACCGAATATCTCGTTTTCCAGTTCCAGAACTTCAAGGATCGATTCGAGGCGCTCGGTTGGGTCTGCGATGCCAAGCAGTTCCACTTTTCGCTCCGCCTTGATAATGAGAGCGTGGCAGACCAGGTTGGACAGCCGTTCTACACTTTCGGTTTTTTCCACCGCGAGAATAGTGTCAGTGTTGATCTTCTTGGAAAATTCCGCATATTGGACAAACGATTTCTGCACGGTTCGCATGAGCGCGGTTGTTTCAGGGCTGAGGGCTTCATTTGATGTTGCCGCGAGTGGGGACACGCGAACCATAAGCAGCTCGTTTTGGGACAGAGAACTGACGATGCTGGCGCGATATTCGCCCTGTAGTATGACACGGAAAGTCGTATCCGGCAGTTTCAGGTGCTGGACAATGCGTACCACCGTGCCAATGGGGTAGGGCGCGTTTTCGCCTGGTTTGAGGCAGGCAGCAAAGAGGCGCATGTCATGCCGGAGCGCCTCGTCAATCGCCTGCATACCGGCTTTATAGGTGATAAACACGGGCAGGAGGGTATGAGGAAAAAGGACCAGTTCTCTGAGCGGGAGCAGAGGAAACTCCTCCAAAGAAGGTTTATTAATGGGAGATTTTCCTTTCAGCGAGGAAAGGAGCTTCATGCGCTTTTCTGAACCGGGTGGATTTCAGGCAGTTCTGACTTTTCCACCACTTCCTGGGTAATGATAACCTGCTTGTTACCCTTTATCGACGGAATTTCGTACATGATATCAGTCATCAGCTTCTCGACAATGGCCCGCAGTCCCCGCGCGCCGGTTTTCTGCTTGATTGCCATGTCAGCTATGGCGTTGATGGCCCCCTCGGTAAACTCAAGCTGTACATCATCAATGGCCATGGACGCCTGATACTGCTTCACAATGGCGTTTCGTGGCTCGGTGATGATGCGCTTGAGGTCATCCCGCTTGAGGTCATCAAGGCCTACGGTTATGGAGAGCCGTCCGATAAACTCTGGGATCATGCCGAAGTGGATGAGGTCATCGGGGTGCAGTGCGTCGTAGAGTTCCTTGAGGTCTTTGCCGCCGATTCTATCTTTGGTATCAGCGCCAAAACCCATGGGGTGCTGTACCACCCGCCGCTCAATGAATTTTTCAAGCCCAACAAAGGCTCCTCCACAGATGAAGAGAATATCATTGGTGTTGATGCGGATCATCTCCTGATTAGGATGTTTACGGCCACCCTGTGGCGGCACTGACGCGACGGTTCCCTCGATAATCTTGAGGAGCGCCTGCTGGACACCCTCGCCCGACACGTCTCGCGTGATGGAGATGTTTTCGCCCTTACGCGCGATCTTGTCGATCTCGTCAATGTAAACAATCCCGCGTTCAGCAGCGGCGATGTTGCTGCCAGCGTTCTGAATCAGCTTCAGAAGAATGTTCTCCACATCTTCACCCACATAGCCGGCCTCAGTCAGGGTTGTGGCGTCCACAATGGCGAAAGGAACCTTGAGCTTTCGGGCAAGCGTTTTTGCCAGAAGCGTCTTGCCAGTTCCAGTTGGCCCGATGAGCAAGACGTTTGACTTCTCGATCTCAACGTCATCCGGGTCTTTCGCGGGGTTGGCTATCCGTTTGTAGTGGTTATATACCGCCACAGACAGAGCTTTCTTCGCGTTATCCTGCCCAATGACAAAGAGATCGAGGTAGCTTTTGATCTCCTTAGGGGTAGGGATGTCGCCAGAGAACTGGTTGGAAAGCTCAATATCCCCCTCGGTAAGAATCTTGCGGCATACTTCCACACATTCATCACAGATAAACACATTGTTTGGTCCTGCGATGAGTCGGCGAGCCATATCGGCGCTTTTCCCGCAAAAAGAACAGATACGCTCAAATTTGCTGGAACTACTGTTAAACCGTCCCATGTTTCTTCCTTATCAAGACCTTGTCCACCACTCCATACGCAACCGCGTCTTCGGCGGACATGAAAAAATCCCGCTCCATGTCAAGAGCGACTCGCTCAACGGACTTACCGCTATGCCGAGCAAAATACTCTATTGTAAGTTTTTTTAATCTGATGATTTCCTTTGACTGTATCCCAATGTCGCGTGCCTGCCCCTGCGCACCCCCCCATGGCTGGTGAATAAGCACACGGGACGAAGGAAGCACCATGCGTTTCCCCGGAGCACCGGCGGTAAGGATAAGCGCCCCCATGCTGGCGGCCTGACCCAGGCAGATGGTCTGCACATCGCACTTCACATACTGCATGGTATCGTAAATCGCAAAGCCGGCAGTAACCGAGCCGCCCGGCGAGTTGATGTACAGGCTGATGTCTTTCTCGGTATCCTGTCCGTCAAGGAACAGGAGTTCAGCCACCACCAAATCAGCGGTAAGGTCATTGATCTCCCCGTCAAGAAAGACAATCCGATCCTTCAACAGACGGGAGTATATGTCATACGACCGTTCCCCCATGCCGGTTTGTTCCACCACAATAGGAACAAGGCTGTTCATTTGTTCGTTCATAATTTTGTTTTACCTATTAGCGTTACTGGCAAATTCCTGATAACTCTGCGGAGCGCCTAGGTTCACGCGGTTTTCCGCCAACAGGACATCAAAGAGCGTCCGCTCTTTGATCTCATCTTTGAGCGCTTCTTTCATCTCATCCTTTGCGTAGTAACCCTTGATCTCCTCAAGGGAAACCCCATCTTCGTCCGCGAGGTGTTGGAAAAACGTTTCCAGTTCCTCGTCAGATACTCCCAGCCCAAGCTGATGGATAAGGGTCTCTACAATGAGCCGCGAGTGAAGTGCGCGTATGGCACTGGGACGCAGCGCCTCCATAAGCTCCTCGTGTGGTTCGTCCAGCGAAACATTCATGTTACGGGAAATGTTACGCCACTGGGACTCAAGCTGGAAGCGGATCATGGATTCCGGGAGGTCCACCGGCGTTGTTTCCATAATCTTCTCAAGCAGGCTGTTGATCTTTACGTTTCTGAGATGCCCCTCAAGCTCTTTCTCAAGCTGGTCGCGAATGCCTCTCTTCAGATCGTCAAGCGTTTCGTACTTTTCATCCACATCCTGTGCAAAATCATCATCCAGCTCAGGGAGCGTTTTCTTTTTAAGCGCGGTAATGCTCACACGCAGCTTCTTGGTTTTACCCGCAAGGTCTGAGTCTTCAAAATCCGCCGGATACGTCTTCTCAATATCCTTGGACTCACCCTTCTTCATGCCAATGATTTCATGATCAAACTTGAACACATTTCGCCCAGTACCAAGCGTAAAGACAAAGTCTTGTCGCTCTGTGCCGGGGATAAGCTCGCCATTCCCAGAAAGTTCGCTATAATTCACCGTTACCACGTCATCCAGAGAGGCAGGCGTCTCATCTTCGTAGTCCAGCACCGCGGAATTCCGATCTCGGAGGGTTTCCAGCTTATAAGCCACATCTTCATCGCCGATACGCACATCGGGAACCTCAACTTCAAGACCCTGCCATTGCCCCAAAACAACCGTAGGGAGTACATCATACAGCAGAGAGTATACAAGATCAGAGCCAAGGTTCAGAACCGGTTTTTTCTCTGGCTTCGGTGTGCAATACGGCAGAGGACGCTGCTCCGGAGGAAAGCTTTCATCATCAAGAACCGAAGAAACAGAACGATCAATGATACGTCCCAGCACCTCTTCCTTAAGCGCGTCTCCCAGCTTGCGTTCCAGCACCTCCTTTGGCACCTTGCCCTTGCGGAAGCCGGATATCTGTAGGGTTTTACTATAATCTGCCAGGGTCTCATCGTATACGGAAAGTACATCGTCCTTTCCCACAGTGATAGTTAACTTCAGAGCGGAATGTTCAAGCGGGCTTGTTTCTTTAGATACAGTCACTATTGTTCCTCTTTATCGTAAAATTTGTACGAGTCATCAACTCTCCTCTATAAATGTAAGCACTTTACCTTTTTAGCAAAGACACATACCAGCATCTTCTTTACAGGTTAAATAAAAAATACCATTTTCATCTTGCTTAGTCAATGGCATGATGTTAGAGACCAGAGACTAACCACGTTAATAGATGAGATACACGCCTCCACGCCTATTCCCTGCTCCAGTTTGGAGCTTAACGCCCGCTTCATCGCGGTGCATACCAGCTTTGAACCGCGTCTTTCAAGAACCAGCAGACACTGAACTTATGCCAAAGGCTAACAAAGAGTCGCCCTTCACCCGTCAATGACACTGCTGCTGGCTTCTAAAAATTCTTTGAATTTTTAACAAACCCCATTGACATTTTCAGCATAAGGATTAGCATGATTTTATGCTTTTGAAACCAGTAGGGGAAAAGACAGAACATACTCACGAGTATACTCTATTAAGAAGACAGCCTGTCAAGTATCTGACACCGCAAATTTATCAATTTAGTCAGATTTCCCCGTTTGGACAGCAAAACGACTCATTCGCTACAGCGAACAACCTATTCGCTACAGCGAACGGCTCATTAGCTACAGCTAACGACTCATTCGCTACAGCGAGCGGCTCATTCGCTACAGCGAACAACCTATTCGCTACAGCTAACGACTCATTAGCTACAGCTAACGACTCATTCGCTACAGCGAGCGGCTCATTCGCTACAGCGAACAACCTATTCGCTACAGCGAACGGCTCATTAGCTACAGCGAACAACCTATTCGCTACAGCGAACGGCTCATTAGCTACAGCGAACAACTCATTCGCTACAGCGAACAACCATAATAACATAAAGGAGAATATCATGAGTACAGACTGGAGACCAGGAACACGAGACAAGCTATTAGCAATGGCAAAGGACTGGGGCAAGTCTTTGGGCGTCAAAGGAACGGAATGGAATGTTCCCGTTGCCGAAACGCAGGAACTAGTCGCACTGACCGGCGAGGCGGAAAGCGCACTGAACGCGGCGAAGAGTGAGGCCTCCCGTACACCAGTGGCCACCGCACGGTGCAGAGAAGCCTTTAACAATCTTACGGACAAGATGCGGGACATCAAGAAACGGTATTTCTACACGCCGCCTCTTACGGACGCGGACTTTGCGTCTTTGGGCCTCACGCCTCGCGACACCACTCAGACGCCAAGCGACGCGCCCACGGCGCAGGTAATGGTGGAGACCTATCTGGTAGGCCGGCATGAACTTGGCATAAAAATCATTTACGTTGCTGGAAATCCCAGCGATCCCGCAAACAAGGGCTACCGTATCTGGTACTCGGTGTTTGCGCATGGGGAAACTCCGCCTGCGTCTCCCCATGATTTACGGGAATCGTTCTTTACCCAACGGAAGAAAGAGTTGGTTCAGTTTAACTACGAGGACAGCGGGAAGACGGCGTACTTTGCGGTGCAGATAGAGAATAGCAGCGGGAAGAAGGGTGGCTGGGGTCCGATGGTTTCGGCGGTGATACCGTAACAAAGGGTTTACCCGCCTTATGCGGGTAAACATAGACAAAAAAGTATGGCCGTTGGTTGTGGAAACGAGGGATGTAACAATTGGGGTAAAACTTTTGAAGAGGCTCAAAATGGCTAATGAAAGACTGTTCAATTATAGGGAAAGAAAAAAATGGATTTTAGGAAATATTTTAAAGTAAATGTTGTTTTACCACTTCTTTTTGGATTATTGTCAGGGGCAATATTTTTGTTTTATCCTCGTATTGATGATACTCCTATTTTAAGTTTATATATGTTATTCTCCTGTGTTGTGTTATTATATTTAGGGATACATAACATAAATATAATAAATAATAACATAAAACCAATCATAATATTGCCATTATTGTTTGGTGGATTTATGATATATGGTATTTTGAATTATATTTTTCAGGGTGTTTTTATTGAACCTCCTGGATTGATATTATTTGGAATCATAATAAGCATTTCATTACTTCTAATTGGTTCAGTTAATTTAATAAAGATGCTAAAAAAGAATATTGTTAAATGAATATAAAACAAGGGGTAACTGTGCATAACAGGACTGTTATGCGTAATTTGCCCTGAATTTCTTGTACAAAATATTGACAAAAGAAAAATAAAAAGATAGAATAAAAAACAGGTAATTTGACAAAAGTCTACTTGACAAAAAGGAGATTTTCTGATAAAATGAGAACGGCAAACGGCAAACGGCAAACGGCAAACGGCAAACGGCAAACGGCAAACGGCAAACGGCAAACGGCAAACATTATTAGTACTATCTTTTACTATAAATGTATTTCTTATCATTGCGTTTTCTTTTGGGGCATATTATAAAAGAGCCTCAATAAGTAATTATATTGGCAAATTTTATAA